>CANBQJ010000187.1 GCA_947371645.1 Burkholderiales bacterium
CGCTGAAGAAGTGGGCCTGGCGCTGGACAAGGTCACCCTGGCTGACCTGGGCCAGGCCAAGCGCGTCGAAGTGGGCAAGGAAAACACCATCATCATCGATGGTGCTGGTGCCGCTGCCGACATCGAAGCCCGCGTCAAGCAAATCCGCACCATGATCGAAGAAGCCACGAGCGACTACGACCGTGAAAAGATGCAAGAGCGCGTGGCCAAGCTGGCCGGCGGTGTGGCCGTCATCAAGGTCGGTGCCGCCACCGAAGTCGAGATGAAGGAAAAGAAGGCCCGCGTGGAAGACGCCCTGCACGCCACCCGTGCTGCAGTGGAAGAAGGCATCGTGGCCGGTGGTGGCGTGGCCCTGCTGCGCGCCCGTCAGGCTGCTGGCACCATCAAGGGTGACAACCCCGATCAAGATGCTGGCATCAAGCTGATCCTGAAGGCCATCGAAGCCCCCCTGCGCGAAATCGTGGGCAACGCCGGTGGCGAACCGTCGGTGGTGATCAACGCCGTGCTGAACTCGTCGGGCAACCACGGCTTCAACGCTGCCAACGACACCTATGGCGACATGATCGAAATGGGCATCCTGGACCCGACGAAGGTCACCCGCACCGCACTGCAGAACGCCGCTTCCGTGGCCTCGCTGATGCTGACCACCGAATGCATGGTTGCCGAGTCCCCCAAGGATGATGCACCTGCTGGCGGTGGCCACGACATGGGTGGCATGGGCGGCATGGGCGGCATGGGCATGTAAGCTCATCCGGCCTTGCGCCAAACGAAAAGGCCGCCAGCGATGGCGGCCTTTTTTCATGGTCGCTTCACAAGCGGACGAAAAAAAAGCGCACGAAACAACGTGCGCTTGAAATGGTTCCTGCAATGGAACTTCAGGCGGCCTCTCTGGGCCGATGGCACTCGAATTCAGGCGCGGCCTTCGCGCACCTGTTTGTCGTGGCGCTCGGTGTCTTCCTTCACGTGCTTGCTCACGTAGTACAGGAAATAGCCCAGCCCACCCAGCATGGCGGCAATGGACAGGCCACTCAGCAGGCCGTAGTCTGTGGTGAAAAAATCAATCCAGGCTTGCATGACAGGGCTCCTTCAATCAGGTCTCAGCCTCTATCAAACGCCGAATGGCCCGGCCATGTGCTGACGCAGGTCAAGCTGCGAGCAGCCATGAAAAAGGCGCCGCGTGGGCAGCGCCTGTGTTTTGCGGCAGATCAAGCCGCCTGTCCCGGTTGGGCTCGGAATGCGTGGCTGTCAGACCCGGCTGAGCGCCTGGCCGACGGTGCTGCGCAGGTGATCCACCAGGTGGCTGGCGATCTTGTTGAGCGGCAGGGTTTCGTTGATGGCGCCCGCGGCAATGGCCTCGCGCGGCATGCCGAAGACCACGCAGCTGGCCTCGTCCTGGGCCACGCAGTAGGCCCCGGCGTCGCGCATCAGCTTCATGGCCTTGGCGCCGTCCGCCCCCATGCCGGTCAGCATGATGCCGATGGCGTTGGGGCCCACCACCCGTGCGGCGGAAGTGAACAGCACCTCCACGCTGGGCTTGTGGCGGTTGACCGGGTCACCGTCCTGGACGCGGGCGATGTAGTTGGCGCCTGACTTTTCGACGCTCAGGTGCATGCCGCCCGGTGCGATGTAGGCATGGCCGGGCAGGATGCGCTCGCCATCGCGGGCCTCCTGCACGCGGATCTTGCACAGGCTGTCCAGCCGGGCCGCGTAGTTGCGCGTGAAGCCGGGCGGCATGTGCTGGGTGATGACCACGGCCGGCGCGTCGGCGGGCAGGGCGGTGAGCACTTCCTTGGTGGCTTCGGTGCCGCCCGTGCTGGCCCCGATGAAGATCAGCTTTTCGGTGGACAACCGGCCCATGCTGGCCAAGGTGACGGCGGGGGCCGCGGTTTTGGCCGTGCTGGTGCCGGGTGCGCCGTTGTTGCCGGCGGTGGTGGCACCCGTTCCAGTGGCCGCCGTGGGCAGGCGGTGGATGCGGGCCTTGGCGGCCACGCGCACCTTCTCGGTGATGTCATCGGCGAGCTGGCGCAGGCCATCGGCCACGCCGATCTTGGGTTTGGCCACGAAGTCGACGGCACCCAGCTCCAGGGCCTTGAGCGTAACGTCGGCGCCGCGCTCGGTCAGCGTCGACACCATCACCACAGGCATGGGCCGCAGCCGCATGAGCTTGGACAGGAAGTCGATGCCGTCCATGCGGGGCATCTCCACGTCCAGCGTGATCACGTCGGGGTTGAGGTTGCGGATCATCTCTCGGGCGACGAAGGGGTCTGCCGCCGCACCGATGCACATCATGTCGGGCTGTCGGTTGATGATCTCGGTGAGCATGCTGCGCACCAGCGCGGAATCGTCCACTACCACCACTGTGATCTTGCTCATGGTTCTCTCCTGAATCAAAACAGGTCAATGGAGCCCGCGCCGGAACTGGTCGGCACCACCTTCTGGGCGGCTGCGCGTTCCTGCTGCACGATGGCATCGGGGTTGGTGGCGGCCAGGCGCTTGACCATGGCCTTGCCACTGCCCGGCAGGAAGCACACCTTGCGGGGGTAAATGTCCAGCACGTCCTTGGAGACCACCGGGATGCGCTCGGTCTTGAGGTAGTCCATGACGAACTCGGTGTTGCGCTCGCCCACGTTGATGGAGTTCATGCCGCTGATCACGGCGCCGCCGCCAAAGACCTTCGCTTCCATGGTCATGCGGCTGGCGCCCATCTTCATCATCTCGTTGATGAGCAGTTCCATCGCGAACGAGCCGTAGCGGCCGTTGTCGGCGCCACTGCCACCGTTGTCGGGCAGCATGAAGTGGTTCATGCCGCCCACCTTGGCGTTGCGGTCCCACAGGCAGACGGCGATGCACGAGCCCAGCGTGGTCATGATCAGCAGGTCTTCGTTGAACACGAAATACTCGCCCGGCAGGATCTTGACCGCCTCGGACTGGAAGTGCGCGTCGTAGAAGAAGAAGGAGGCCTCCCCCGGCTTCGCCACCCGGGCCTTGAGGCGCGTCAGCCGTTCGGTGCGCGTGCCCATCGTCGCGTTGGCGACGGCGGCGCCCGGCGACGCAGACAAGCCCGTCACGGGCGCTCGTTTGGCCGTCGCGGCAGGGGTGGTGCTGAGCATGGGCTGTCCTCCGGTGGCGCGTCAGACGCGGTCGTAGATGGTCTTGCCGCGCAGCAGGAACAGGTCGCGCGACTCGGTGAAGTTCTCGGAATGGCCCACAAAGAGCTTGCCCTTGGGCTTCATCACACCGTGGATGCGCTCCAGCACCTTGCGCTGCGTGGCGGCATCGAAATAGATCATGACGTTGCGGCAGAAAACGATGTCGAAGGGCTCGCCCAGTGACCAGCCTGTGCTCATCAGGTTGAAGGGCTTGAATTCGATCATGCGGGCCAGCTCGGGCTTGGCGCGGATGCTGCCATCGTTGCTGCCCTTGCCCTTGAGGAAGAAGCTGCGCAGCCGTGCCGGGCTCAGGCCGCGGGCCTGGGCGTCGTAGACCCCGCGCGAGGCGGTGGCCAGCACATTGGTGTCGATGTCGGTGGCCAGGATCTTGACCGGTGCATGCAGGCCCATGGCTTCGGCGCAAACCATGGCCAGGGAATAGGGCTCTTCACCCGTGGACGAGGCCGCGCACCAGATCCGCGTGGGCTGGGTGCCGCGCTGGCTCAACCACTCGGCCAGCGCCAGGAAGTGGTGGTCTTCACGGAAGAAGTTGGTCAGGTTGGTCGTGAGGCAGTTCACGAATTCCTGCCATTCCTGCGGTTGGGCGCCTGACTCCAGGTCGCGCAGGTAGAGCTCGAAGCTGCCGTGGCCTGTCTCCCTCAGCCGCCGCGACAAGCGGCTGTAGACCATGGCCTGCTTGCCATCGTGCAGGCTGATGCCGGCGCGCTCGTAGATCAGCGTGCGCACCTTGGCGAAGTCACGAGGCTGAAACTCGAACTCGCGGTCGCCGACGGGCTGAGGGCTGGGACTGACGAAAGTGTTCATGCAGTGCGATCTGGGGCAAAAGGGGCGACCGTCCGGCGCTGGGGGCACACACAGACAGGCAGCACCGTGAGGGCCACGACGGCATATCGACACTTCAGGACACGGGCTTGAGCGCACAAGTTTGGCGCGCTCCCGCCGGCTGTGCTGCACACGCGCGACAGCTGCAGGCCCGGCCTGGCCTGATCGGCGCAATTGAGGCTTCTTGCGGTGCTTTTTTGCGCAAGCTCTTTTGGGGCCACTGCTAGACTGATCCCAGCCCCTGGCCACACTCTCACTGTTTTCGAGGAGCCCGCCATCGCCGCACCCGATGCGCCCACAGCCACGTTGCGTCTGGACACGGCACTGAGCCTTTTGTCCCAGGCGGGGTGGACGCCGCCTCATGGCCTGGCCCAGGGCTCTGAAGCCTGGCTGCAGGCCGTCATCGATGGCCTGTGCGACGTCTCCAGCCGCGACGCGCTCACGGGCCTGGCCAACCGCCGCCAGTTCGAAGCCGCCATCGCCCGAGAGATCGACCGTGTCGCTCGCGTCGGTGAGCCCGCTTTGCTCCTGGTGGCCGACATCGATCACTTCAAGAAGGTCAACGACACCTGGGGCCATGCCGCGGGTGACGAGGTCATCAAATCCGTGGCGCAGTGCCTGCAAGACTGCGTGCGTCCCATGGACCTGGTGGCGCGCATGGGGGGCGAAGAGTTCGCCATCATCCTGCCCAATTGCCCGCCTGCCTTCGGACAGACGGTGTCGGAGCGCATCCGCCTGAAGGTGGCCATGCAGCCGGTGGCCGTGATCGGTGGCCAGGAGCTGTCGGTCACCGTGAGCATCGGCGGTGCCTTTGCCCCGCAGTGGGTGCGCTCGTCGGCCACCTTGTGGGGTGAGCGCGCCGACCAGCAGCTCTACCGCGCCAAAACCGAAGGCCGCAACCGCACCTGCCTGGAGATGCCGCCGCTCACCGTGGTCAGTGCAGAGGAAAAAGGACTGCTCTTTGGTGCACTTGGCACATCTGGGGCAGATATGGACGCATATCTGAGCAACGGCTCGCCGACAAACAGTGAATGATGGTCTCCATGTCTGCACCTGATACCCCCACCCCCACCGCGCCGGTACGGATTGCCCGCACCGTGGCCATCACCAGTGGCAAGGGTGGCGTGGGCAAAACCTTCTTCAGCGCCAACCTGGCCGCGGCGATGAGCCGCCAGGGCCTCAAGGTGCTGGTGCTGGACGCCGACCTGGGGCTGGCCAACCTGGACGTGGTGCTCAACCTCTACCCCAAGATCACGCTGCACGATGTGTTCACGGGCAAGGCCCAGCTGGAAGAGGCGATCCTGCCGGCACCTGGCGGCTTCTCCGTGCTGCTGGCCGGCTCCGGTCTGGTGGAATATTCACGCCTGACCCCTGAGGTGCGCGACCAGCTGCTCAGCATCTTCGAGGCCGTCAAGCCACGCTTTGACGTCATCCTGATCGACACCGGTGCGGGCATTTCCGATGTGGTGCTCTACGCCGTGTCCATGGCCCATGAGGTGATCGTGGTGGCCACGCCCGAGCCCACGTCCATGACGGATGCCTACGCCACCATCAAGGTGCTGGCCGCCCAGCAGGCGCGAGAGCACCTGCACCTGGTGGTCAACCAGGTGAACCGCGTGGGCGACGGCCGTGGCATCTGCAACCAGTTGCAGCAGGTGGTGGAACGCTTTGTGATCGGCCCCACGGGGGTGTCGCCCAAGCTGACCTACCTCGGCGACGTGCCGCTGGACCCCAGCGTCCGCGAGGCCGTGCAGCGGCGCCAGCTGCTGCTTGAACTGCACCCTGGCAGCCCGGCCGCACAAGGTGTGGTGCAGGTGGCCACGCGCTTGCTGGCCCGCAACCAGACCTGAGCACATGTGGCGCTGGGCCAGTAACCCAGCAAGTCACTGAGCCAGCCTCATGCCCTACAGTTCGGGGCATGGCCCAAGACCCCACTCCCACCGACCCTGCTGGCGACAGCAGCAATGAACTGGCTGCGCCCACTGTGTATGAACAGCTGGGCGGCGACGTCCGTGTTCGTGCGCTGGTGGACCGCTTCTATGACCTGATGGACCTGGAGCCGGCGTATGCCGTGTTGCGTGCCGTGCACGGCACCACGCTGGACGAAGCCCGCGACAAGCTCTATTGGTTCTTGTCGGGCTGGCTGGGTGGCCCCAACCTGTTCATCGAACGCTTTGGCCACCCCAGGCTGCGTGCGCGCCACATGCCGTTTGCCATCGGCATCCAGGAGCGTGACCAGTGGCTGGCCTGCATGGCGCAGGCCATGACAGAGCTGCAGGTGGATGGGCCTTTGAATGAGCGCCTGCAAAAGGCTTTTTTCCAGACCGCAGACTGGATGCGCAACGTCAACGTGTGAGTGGGTGGTCGCGGGCAGGTGGGCTCAACCCACCATGGCCGCACCCTTCTGGCTGGACTGCAGCAGCACCACCACGGCGCCCACGCCACCTTCATCTGCACGGGCCTGAACAAAGGCCAGCACCCGCTCGCTTTGCACCAGCCAGCGCTTGACCTTGTCGCGCAGCACCGGCTGTTTGCCCGGCGAGCCGAGGCCTTTGCCGTGGACGATGCGCACGCAGCGCCAGCCCTTGAGCTGGGCTTCACGCAAGAAGCCGCTGGTGGCAATGCGGGCCTCGTCGGTGCGCAGGCCGTGCAAATCCAGTTCGCCTTGCAGGGCCCAGACGCCACGGCGCAATTTGCGCACCACGTCCACGCCCAGCTCCGGGCGGCGCCAGGAGAGCGACTCATCCGTTTCCAGCAGGCTCTCGACGTCGAACTCATCCGACAGCGATTCGCTCAAGACAGCCTGTTCGTCTTGCTGACGCGAAGTGGGCACAGGGGCAGGGCGCGTGGTCACCGGCGCCATGCGGCCGGAGTCGGGCAGGCGGTGCACATTGCCCACCAGCTGTTTGAACAGCTGGCCTTCCGCTTCACGTGAACGTTGGGCCGCTTCACGGCGAGCTTGCTCCTCACGCTCCTGGGCAGCGCGCGCGGCCGCTTCCTTGGCGGCTTTGCCCAGTGCACGCTTGAGATCACCAAAATCTCGCAGCGTGACCGAGGGGGGAGGCTTCTTGGGCGGACTCACAGCCCTGAGCCTACATCAAGAATCAGAGCAATCCGCGCTCCGCAAACGACATGGCCCCGGTGTGCCCGACCACCAGGTGATCCAGTACACG
>CANBQJ010000188.1 GCA_947371645.1 Burkholderiales bacterium
GTGGCCAATTGCCTGGGTGGCCTGGCGGCGCTGAACTACGGCGTGATCCGTGGCGTGGTCGACCCGGTGGGTTGCGCCTGGCTGACCTACACGGCCCTGGCCACCATCATCGGCATCACCCTCTTGCTGCGCACGGGCTTGAACCGGCATGTCGCCGACCCGTCGCTGGTCACCCAGCACATCGTCTTTGCAGAGGTCTTCCTGGCCTGGGGCTACCACCTGGGCGGCCCCTGCCGCACGGTGGGCATGATGCTGCTCTTCGTGGTGCTGTTTGCCAACTTCTTCGCCAGCACGACCAAGGTGGTGCTGACCACCAGCGTCGCCGCGGCGCTCAGCTTTGGCGCGGTGATGGCGCGCGTCGCCTGGGAAGAGCGCGACCTGCCCAACGGACCGCAGGTTCAGCTGGTCAATTTCTGCGTGCTGCTGGTCGTGCTGACCAGCCTGTACCTGCTGGTGCAGCACCTCATCCACATCCGCGCGACCTCGTCACAGCGCAAGCGGGAGCTGGTCGCGGCCATGGCCCGCATCCAGGAGCTGGCCACACGCGACGAACTCACGCAGCTCTTCAACCGCCGGCACATGCAAGGGCTGCTGGACGCCGAGCAGGCCCGCTGCAGCCGCACCGGGCGGCCCTTCAGCATCGCCGTGCTGGACATCGACCACTTCAAGCGCGTCAACGACACGCATGGCCACGGCGCGGGCGACCAGGCATTGAAGTCGGTCGCCGCCATCCTGACGGCCGGCATGCGGGAACTGGATGTGGTCGCGCGCTGGGGCGGGGAAGAGTTCCTGCTCCTGTTCCCCGACACCGACTGCGACACCGCCAGCGTGGTGCTGCGCCGCGTGCTGAGGGACCTGGGCGGCGCTGTGGTGTGGGTCACCACGCCGCAGCTGCGCGTTACCTTCTCAGCGGGCGTGGCGCAGCTGGAGGCGGGCGAAGACACCGACCGCACGATCGAGCGTGCGGACGCGGCCCTGTACGAAGCCAAGCGCGCGGGGCGCAACCGCGTGTTGTGCGCGGGCCCGACGGCCGCGGGTGACCGCGTGGCGTGACGGAATGCACGGCCGCCAGGGCCCTTGCACCAACTTGGCTCAATTCGGCGCGGGAGGCGTCGACATCCCCGAAAGCGCCACAGCGGCGCGCACCCCAAAACAGGAGCCGCCATGTTCGATGCGATGAAACTGAGCACCCGCCTTGCAGCCGGCTTCGGCCTGCTGCTCGTGCTGCTGGCCACGGTGGCCGGCATGGCCAGCTGGCAGATGCGCAGCCTGGCCGGCAACACCGACACCTTCTCGGGCGACATCGTGCCTTCGCTGCAGGCGCAAAACACCATCGCGATGTCGCTGGCGGCCATCCGGCGCTGGGAGCTGCGCCACGTGCTGTCCGACAGCAGCACCGAGATGGACAAGATCGAAAGCGAAATCGCCAAGGAGCGCGACACCCTGGTGGGCGCCATCGGCCGTTTCGAGAAGGACCTGGTCTCCGACGACGAAGACAAGCGCCACCTGGAGGCCTCGCGCACGGCGATCAATGCCTACCTGGCGTCCATGGACGGGCTGCGCACGGCCTCCCGCAAAACCGTGAGCGACCCCAGCGCCAACGCCGAGGCCAAGTCGATGCTGCTCGCCGGCTTGAACATCTACCAGGCTGCACAACGCGAAGTCGACGAATGGTGGCAGTACAACATCGTGCTCACAGAGCGCGCCAAGCATGATTCAGAGGGCACTTACGCCAGCGGCAAGCTCACGATGCTCGCGCTGGTCGTGGTGGCCTTCGCACTCGGCATCGCGGCCGCCTGGATGATCACCCGCTCGGTGATGCGCCAGATCGGCGGCGAGCCGGACTACGCCAAGGCCGTGGTCAGCGAGATCGCCCAGGGCAACCTGGCCGTGCACGTGGCCCTGCGCCATGGCGACACCGACAGCGTGCTGGCCGCCATGAAGACCATGTGCGAGCGGCTGCGCGACGTCGTGGCCCAGGTGCGCAACAGCAGCGACAGCATCGCCACGGGCTCTGCCGAAATCGCCACCGGCAATGCCGACCTGAGCCAGCGCACGGAAGAACAGGCCAGCAACCTGCAGGAAACCGCCGCGTCGATGGAGCAGCTCTCCAGCACCGTCCAACACAATGCCGACACCACCCAACAGGCCAATGTGCTGGCCGCACAGGCCTCTGCGGCGGCGGTGAAGGGCGGCGAGACCGTGAGTGCCGTGGTGGGCACCATGCAGGACATCGCCGCCTCGTCCAAGAAGATCGCCGACATCATCGGCGTGATCGATGGCATTGCCTTCCAGACCAACATCCTGGCGCTGAACGCCGCCGTGGAAGCCGCCCGTGCCGGCGAGCAAGGCCGTGGCTTCGCCGTGGTGGCCAGCGAGGTGCGCAGCCTGGCCGGACGTTCGGCCGATGCGGCCAAAGAGATCAAGGCCCTGATTGGCGCCAGCGTGGACAAGGTGGAGCTGGGCGCACGCCAGGTCAACGAGGCCGGCGAGTCGATGGGCGAGATCGTGTCGCAGGTGCAGCGCGTGACGCACCTGATCAGCGAGATCTCCAACGCCACCACCGAGCAGACCTCGGGCATCAGCCAGGTGGGCGACGCGGTGGCCCAGCTGGACCAGGTGACGCAGCAAAACGCCGCGCTGGTGGAAGAAAGCGCGGCCGCGGCCGAGAGCCTGCGGCACCAAGCGGCACAGCTGACGCAGCTGGTGTCGGTGTTCAGGATCGGGCAGGGCAGCGCTGCCTGAGCCTGAAGCCAGATGGGCCGATGGGCTGGGTCTCTGACCCGACCACGTGCACAGAGGGCCGCGGCGCAACGGGCCGGTCAACGCCTCACACAGTCTTCCAGCCCCTGGTTGCCGCCCTGGTACTCGGGCTCGAAGTAGTAAAGGTGGAAGGACCACTTCCCGCCCTTGGCCCGCGCCAAGGTCGCGATGCCGGTACCGAAGTCCTTGGACGCGGGGTCCGTGAGCCCGAAGTACATGGACAGGTGCCGGCCCTGAACCGCGGCATAGCCCGCATAAGCGCCCAGTCCGGGCACTTCAGACGAGAGGGTGTAGGCGCCGTAGGTGCCAAAGCTCTGCGCCGGCACCAGCTTCAGCGTGACGACCCCGGCGTAGTCGCCATCGTGGCCGTCATGGCCCTTGCAGTCGTAGACGCCGCTGAAGTCGGTGCCGGTGAATGCCGGCCTGGCCTGAACCGAGGCGGCGGCGCACAAGGCCAGCGCAGATGCCCAGAATTTCAACACGCAGAGTCCCTTCGTTGCTTGGCTTCAGTTCTTTTCCTTGTCCACCGCGGCCGCCTCACTCCTTGAGCACCATGTCAATGCACATCACCGCCGCCATGATGAGGATGCGTGTGCTGTCAGAAGGCGCGACCGAGGGGCTGACGGACAGCATGTAGTTGTCGGCCGTGGTGAACAGCTCCTTGCCCAGGCCGGCCCACTTCTTGGTGACGCTGGCCAGTTCGGTGTTGCCCCGCACAAAGCGGAAGTCCCAGCTCGTCCATTTGCCTTTGAGCGTGCAGACGGCCGTGCCTTGCGCATCCAGCACGTCGAATTTGCCGCCGATCGAAAACAGCTTCTGCTTGAAGCGACCAACGGGCCGGTCGTTTTCGTCCAGCACTTCGACTTTGGACAGGAACAGCGAAATGCCCCGCTTGATGGACAGCACCTTGGCGCCTTCCGGGGTGCGGATTTCGATGTGGAAGGGCGTCATCCGCTTGTAGTCGGTGAAGCGGAAGATCTTGGCGAAGATGCCCAGGTTGGGCTCTCTGCATTCCAGGATCTTCTGACCCGAAGACGGCTCGAAAATGTCGTAGTTGTTCGAGGCCTTGAACAAGCCGACTTGTTCCTTGACGAAGAACTGGTTGCGCTGAAGCGATGCGTGCATGGTTCCCTGTGTGTGTGTTTGGCGTGCTTGCCTTTATAGCCGCTGTCACAGGGCTTTTGAACTCAGCGCTCTGCCAGCGCCTTCAGATTGCCCAGCCCCTCTTCGTATTTCGCTCCCACCATTTTGTCCATGCTGAAAAACAAACCCATGAGTTTGGCCATGAAGGGGCTGGGGCCGTACATGGCCTGTGTCACCTTGGTGGCCTGGCCCTGGGGCTGAAGCAGGAAATCAACGGTGTTGTGGGCTTCAAATGGCGTGACGAAATCCAGCTTGATGCTGACCCGCGATGACGGGACGGCCTCGGTGATGGCCATGCGACCCTGGCCGATGTCCTTGTTGCCGCGCCACTCGTAAATGGCACCTTGGCCTTGCGCCGCGCCGCTGTAAATGCGCTGGATCTGAGGGTCAATCTTTTCCCAGGGCGACCACGATTCCCATTGGTGGAAATTGTCAATGAGCGGGAATATCTGGTCCGGCGTGCGCTGGATGGTGATGGACCGCTCTACGCGGAAACTGTCCGGACGCGTCAAAACAAAGATCAACACGCCTCCAATGAGAACAACAAGTGCCGTGGCGACAGTTTTGAGCATGCTTTGTTCCCAAGGGGTTTTGATCAGTTTGCGTCGAGGCTACATGAAGCCCTCACGAGGGTCAACGCGGGACGCTCAGCCCCAGCCCAGTCAACACAAGCCCCAATGCCGGCCCCCCGGCACCCCGGCTATGCTTGATCGCCCTGTCACAAGCAGTAACAAGGGCCGCGCCATACCAAAGAGGAGAGCACATGCCCCTGCAGCAGCCGTCGTCCGCACTGCTTCTCTCAGCCGCCGACCAGGAATTGTTCCGCGCCGCCATCCAGCAATCTGCCACACCCGTGCTGATGGCCAACACGGCATACCGCATCGTCTACGTCAACGCGGCAGCCACCGCCTTGCTGGGCTTTGAAGCCCATCAGCTGCTGGGCAAACATGTGCGTGAACTCACGCCACCCGACCTTGCCGCCCGCGAGCAGCAAGCCGCCATGATCCAGAAGCTGGCGGCCGGTCAGCCCGTGTTCATGGAAGTGGATCGCCCCCACGCCGACGGCCAGATCATCCCCCTGGCCGTCCAGATTTCGCCCGTGCGCAACGCAGATGGCCAGATGCTGGGTTGGACATCCAGCTACACCGACCTGCGCCCGCTGCGCGCGCAAGAGGCCAACCTGCACCTCATGGCCCAGGCCCTGGAGCAAAGCCCGGCCAACGTGGTCGTGACCGACCTCACCGGCCACATCGTCTACGTCAACGAATCCACCGTGCGGGGCACCGGCTACAGCCGCGAAGAGCTGCTCGCCATGCGCGGCATCGCGTTGCTGGGGCCATCGTGCCCGGCCGAGATCAGCCAGACCATCGGCGAGACGCTGGCTCAGAGTCAGGAATGGAAGGGGCAGCTCGCCACCTTGCGCAAAGACGGCACCGAATACCCGGTGTCCAGTTCCGTGCGCCCCCTGCTGGATGGGCAAGGCCGCATCACCCACTATGTCGGCGTGGGCGCAGACATCACCGAGCGCCTGCGCGCAGCAGAAGAGCTGGCGCGCCACCAGCACCACCTGGAAGACATGGTGGCCGAGCGCACCCAGGCCCTCGGGCAGGCCAATGTGCTGCTGGCCAAACAGGTCGACGCCGTCCGCGCCGCCGAGCTGCAGATGGCCAGGCTCAATGCGGAGCTGGCCGAACGGGTTGAACAGGCCGATGCCGCCACCCGCGCCAAGAGTGCCTTCCTGGCCAACATGAGCCACGAGATCCGCACGCCGATGAACGCCATCATCGGCCTGACCCACCTCATGGCGCGCGACACCCATGACACGTTGCAGCAAGAGCGCCTGACCAAGATCGACAACGCGGCGCGCCACCTCTTGCAGGTCATCAACGATGTGCTGGACCTCTCCAAGATCGAGGCCGGCAAGCTGGAACTGGAAGAGCTCAGCTTTTCGCTGGACACCCTGCTGGGCCGCACCTTCGACATCGTCAGCGAACGTGCCCGCGAAAAGGGCCTGGAGCTGATCGTCGACACCGACCACCTGCCCGACCACCTCAGCGGCGACCCGACCCGCCTGTCCCAGGCCCTGCTCAACCTGCTGAGCAACGCGGTGAAGTTCACCCACCAGGGCTGGGTGCGGCTCAAGGGCGAGATCGTGCAACAGCAGCGCGAACGCCTGCTGGTGCGCTTCGAGGTGCAAGACACCGGCGAAGGCGTTGCGCCCGAACGCCAGGCCAGGCTGTTCAATGCCTTCGAGCAGGCCGACAGCTCCACCACCCGCCGTCACGGTGGCACCGGCCTGGGCCTGGCGCTGACCCGCCACCTGGCCCAGCTCATGGGCGGCGAGGTGGGCCTGCGCAGCGCGCCCAACCAAGGCAGCACCTTCTGGTTCACCGCCTGGCTGCAGCGTGGCCCCGAAGCCGGTGAACGCGCCGCGCCCCTGTCTCTGGCCGGCCTGCGCGCCCTGCTGGTGGACGACCTGCCGGAATCGCTCGCCTCGGTCAACGAACAGCTCACCATGCTGGGCCTGGAGGTGGACACCGCCGGCAGCGGTTCGGCCGCCTTGCAGCGGGTGCAGTCGCGCATGCAGGCGGGCCAGCCGCACGACGTCTTCGTGGTGGACTGGCGCATGGCGCCGCTGGACGGCATCGAAACCCTGGAGCGCCTGCGTGAGCTGCTGGGTGGGGCCATGCCACCTGCCATCCTCATCACCGCCTTCGATGAGCCGCTGATGCGCCGTCAGGCCCATGGCGTCGGCTGCGAGGCTGTGCTGGTCAAGCCCATCACGCACTCGGCCATGCACGACACCATGGCCAGGGTCATGCGCCCGCAGCTGGGCAAGGTGGCGCCCACGCCCAGCACGCCCGGCCAGGCCGAGCAACGGCTGCGCACCCTGCACGCGGGCCAGCGCGTCTTGCTGGCCGAAGACAACCCCATCAACCAGGAGGTGGCCTGCGAGCTGCTGCGCGACGCCGGCCTGGTGGTGGAGACCGCTGCCAACGGCCTGAGCGCCGTCGAGCTGGCCTGCTCGCGCCCCTATGACCTGGTGCTCATGGACATGCAGATGCCCGAGATGGACGGCCTGGCCGCCACGCGCACCATCCGCCAGCGCCTGGGGCGCGGCCTGCCCATCGTGGCCATGACGGCCAATGCCTTCGGTGAAGACCGCCAGGCCTGCCTGGAAGCGGGCATGAACGACCACATCGCCAAGCCCGTCAACCCGGAACTGATCTACGCCACCCTGCTGCGCTGGCTGCC
>CANBQJ010000189.1 GCA_947371645.1 Burkholderiales bacterium
GATAGACCAAGCTCCAGCCATTAGATGTATCGCGCCACAAAGTTGATCGCCTTGTAGTGCGCGCGGATTGATGAAGTGTGTACGTAAGCAAAAACGTTCTGGGCGCCACTTCTTGTAAATGGAAGCCCGTCGCATTCCATGCCTCGACAGTGGGATTTCTTTGGCGTTCATCAAGTACATCAAGGACGAACTGCCTGTTGTACCTCTTTCCAGATGCGCCGACCTCCCAGAATTCTGGCGCCAACAACTGATCGAAGTAATCTCGTTGTTTGCCATCGTTAGCTGCATAGATGAGTGGCTCCAACTTCTTCAGCTTCTCCAGCACCGGCGTGAGCGACTTTTCGAGAACAAGATTCGGTTCCATTGATGCGCTCTTTTGCGATGCCTAACGCCGGCGTTAAGGGGCGCCGCGCTTGGCTTGACCGAAGCGACGCGATATATGTTGGCGTCCCCTTGAACCGCCGGTTAGGCTGGTGGCAGCTGCTGATTTTCTTAGACAAGCTTAGCTCCGTTAGGTTCGAGTGTCTACAAAGGCCGGGCAAGCGCCCCTGTTAGGCTGGGGGCAGGTGCCGATGCGATTGAGTTACTCATAGGGCTGTATTTGGATTTTGGTTCTTCATCACTCGGCTTCACTCCAAACTCAGCATCGTTTCGGCTGTACATTGGAAATGCTGGTGCGCGATGAGGCTGAGGCGGTGGAAGATTTATGACGATTATTCCAGATATACGGTCGGTCATGGTTCTTGGCTGCTTATGGAACTCAAGCACATAGAGTTCTACAAAAAGGAACGCTACTCCAACCACTGGGGAAAGTGCTCGAGTTGTTGCACTGAATATTTCCTGACCGTGTGGGAGTGACCGCTCAGCGCCGATAAGGAAATACGGAAGAGAGATCAGCGCCGCTCTAACAACAATTTGCCTGGTGCGGAGAGGCATCCCGTTGGAGCTTATGGGCGCAATGTTCCTGGCATATTTTCCAAAGGTGAGCCCATTGCGGTAAATCAGAAAGAACATCTGATACAGGAAAACAATGCACGCAAACAGAGCAGCACCGGCAGCCTTGCTGTCGCAGTAGCCTTCAAATATTGAGACCAAAAGAAGCAGGAACATGCCGCACGTGCCGACATCAATGGCGTAGGCGACTACTCGATCCGTTCCTTTTGCGAATGGAATGTGCATGTCTGGGTGAACGCCTAACGAATAGCTACGTTTTGTGTTTGCGAAAAGCCCAACGCAATTTAGACATCAAGTCTGACCGTTTAAATTGGTTGGAACCTATTGGATGACGCATAACTCGTCAACTCCTGAGTTATGCCGCTCGGTCACTTGGCCAAGCGCTATTTGCTTCTCCATGCATCCACCTGTAATTTTTTGTGAGTGGCAAGCAGGCTACTGCCACTGTTGACTCCGGTCAATGGTGCAAAAGCAAATCCGCCATGAACCTCCCCACATGGGGGGACAAGCGCCGAGCTTTGATCTTCACCAGTGGCTTTCTGATCTCAACCAGCGGCAACCCACCAGTCATGCGTGCCCCCAAAAGGCTCACCGTTGCTGAAATTTTCAGCAAAGGTGCAGTCCCACGACTCACCGCTGAAGCTCATATTCCCATCGTTGAGCCAGAAAGAGTCAACGCTGAAGCCCGATCACCCAAGCGTCACCCACAAAGAGAGACGGCCGCACCTCAGAGGTGCGGCCGTCCAGTTCAGCGCCCCGAGCGTGAGGCGCCATCAGCCAACGCTGGGTTGCTGAACCTCAACGCTGGCCATTTTTGCAATGCGCCTGACTCATTTTTCGTCAAGCGCCTCCAGCCCAGAGCTGCAGTCCAGCCTTTTCAGCCGGGCGCAGCCATCCAGGCGGCCTCACACGTTGTTCTTGACGGCATTCAGCGCGTAAGACGCGTGGGAGGAGCTGGAGTAGCCGCCGCTTGTGGCCGACGCACTGGATGCGGTGGTAGACGTGCTTCCACTGCCCTCCACGAAAGACTGGATGGCCTTGGGTTGCGTGCTCAGCTGGCTGGATTTCTTGTTCAGGCTGGCCATGGACAGCGCCACGTTGCCCGTGCTGGCCAGCGCCTTGGTGGACACCTGGTCCAGGGCGGTGCCGATCTTGGCCATGGCGGCCTTCACCGCGCTGGGGTCGCTGGTCCAGTTGGCGTTCAGCTTGGCCGGGTCTGCGGCCAGCGTGCCGTCGGCCTGCAGCTTGACGCCCATTTTGCGCAAGGCATCCAGGGTGCCGGCATTGGCCGTGAGGCTGCGGCTGAGGTCGTTGCCCGCCCGCTTGGCGCCGCTGGGGTCGCCTGCAGCCAAGGCAGTGGCGGCGCTCTTGGCGGCCGCCAGCGAGGTGTTGAATGCGCTCACCCAACGGCTGACCGCCGCCTTGGCGTCGGCCACGGTGGTGGTGGATGAGCTGGCGCTCAGGGCGCGGGCACCGGTCTGCAGCTCAGGCAGGGCGGATTTCAGCTTGCCCATGCTGGACAACTGCGCGCCCGTGGCGTCGATCTGGGCCTGGATGCGCGCGTTCGCCTTGCCCAGGGCAGGGTTGGTCTGGCCGGTGACGCTGGCCGCCGACGTGCTGGACGCCGCTGTGCCTGAGGTGGAGGCCGACGTGGCGGCTGCAGCCTGGCCCTTGGCCGTCGCGCCCGCCTGGCTCGATGTGCTGAGTGGCGTGATGCTTCTGTGCGGTCTCCGTGGCTGGGCCACACCTTCACACATGGGGCGGGTGGTGGTGGGCCGGTGTGGGCCGCAAAAACCCGCCATTCCTGGTGGCGGGCTGGCCGCCTGGCCTCGGTTCAGCGGTGAGGCCAGGTTGGGGCGCGGGTTCAGTTGGGCTGAACGATGGCGGCGGTCAGCCGGCGCACCAAGGGCAAGACCAACAGCAAGGTGGGGAACGCGATGAGCCAGGACAAGGCCCAGGCGCCGGGCCAGACATGGACGAAGCGTTCAGAAAAGCCGACGCCCCGTGCGGTGCTGACGATCGACACCACGCAGGTCATGAAGATGGACAACAAGAAGGGCATCACCAGCCCAGCGAAGCGATGAGGCAGGCGGGGCAGACCGAAAAACGTGTGTGAGGTGCGAGAGGTGGGTTTCATTGAAAACTCCGTGAGCCGGCAAAGCAAGGCGCGCCATTCAGCGGTGTGCTGACACGACCGGCCGGGCAATTGCCGGCGGAGGTTGGCGCGTTGATTGACGTAAACGCTTACGGCTGTCCAACGAGGACTGGCGTGGAGAGCTTAGCGAGGCCATGCCGAGATGGCAAGCGCCCGTTCCCAGGCCTGGCACGCCGGCCCAGGGCCTTTTCGTGCCAAGCGAGGGTCGGTGCGGAATGCCTGGCCTGGCCTCCGCCTCTAAGCTCCCCACGTCAACAAAAAAGGGGGTCCGCATGGCACGCACGCAGTTTTCTTTGTCTCTGGTTGCTATGGCCGTTGGGTTGGCATCAGGCCTGGGGGTCAGCGCGACCCACGCCCAGAGCAGCTACGGCATGAGCACGCTGGGCCTGGGCACCGCTTACCAGAACCAGCCCTTGGTGCCCAACGCCGCCTGGATCGACGCCCAGGACCGCGTGTGGAGCAACCTGACGTACTACGAAGGCAAGAAGTTGGTGGCCATCTGGGGCGGCGGTTCAGGCCTGTTCCCCATAGGGTGGCAGTACCAGGACACCTTCACCACCTACCCCGTGCGCCACACGGGCACCGGCACCTCGGTGGCGGCCACCAAGCTCAGCAGCAAGCGGGGCAATGTGTTCGTCGTGAGCCCCAACGGCCAGCGCGCTTACCTGACGCCCATGGGCACGCTCACGCCCGTCCCGCCCAGCCCCGCCGTCACCGTGGAGGCCGGCGGCGAGGTGCTGGCCATGCAGGATTCAGGCGCCTACACCGGTCGCCTGGCCGAATCGGCGGCCGCACCGCCTGTGTACGTGGCACTGTCTTACTTTCCGGCCCTGTGGGTGCCCGGCCAGCCCCGGCAAGACCTGCCTGTGCCGGCGGGCTTCCGCGGCGGGGTCGGGCGTGCCCTCAACACCCGCAATGAGGTGGCGGGTGCCGTCTTCACCTCGCCCAACCTGGTGCCGCAGGCCGCCGTGTGGCGCCAGGGCCAGTTGACGGTGCTGGACGGCGCCGCTGACCAGGGCAGCTTCGCCACTGGCTTGAGCGAGTTGGGCCATGTGCTGGTGGTGAGCTACCCCTACACCCTGGTGCCTGGCAACACGTCCACGCCCAGCTACCAGGCCACGCGTGGGCCCTCCAACTACACGGTGTTCTACAACGGCCAGCGCCTGGGGCTGAGTTGCCCGGTGGCCATGCCACATGCCCTGGCTTCGGCCATCAGCCCCAGCGGCCTGGTGGTGGGGCAGTGTTCGGCCAACCTGGGCGACACCTACGTGTCCACCGAATTCCCGCCCGCCACGCTGCAACCCAACCCACCCATCGAGTTGCTGGGCCAGGGCAAGGCCTGGGTCTGGAAGGATGGCGTGGGCACCGAACTGGCCAGCTACCTGACGGCGCGCGGCGTGAAGCTGCCCGCCGGCCTGGTGCTGCGCCATGTGCTGGCGGTGAATGCCAAGGGTTCGATGGTGGTGCAGACGGTGAACGCGTCAGGGCAGGGCGGCCTGGCCAGGTTCACCGCTTTGAACTGAGCGTTCAGGCCAGTGTGAGCAGCGCAGGTCTTCGAGCTTGAACTGAGAGGGCAGGCCATTGCTGGTTGTCGCAAGAAAAGACGCCCTTCAAACCAGGGGGGCGCAGGCTTGCCAACCCGGCAGCCAGCGACAGGCCGAGTCGAAATCGATAAGCTGGTCGGCTCAAAAGAGCGTCCACCATCAGGCCGGGGAGGGCCTGGCCATGACTGAAACCCAGACTTTGCCGGGTGCAACTGCCGCACTGACGACCGACTACCTCATCGTGGGCGCTGGCGCCGTTGGCATGGCCTTCGTCGACACCCTGATCCACGACACCGATGCCACCGCCATCATCGTGGACCGGCATCACGCACCGGGCGGCCACTGGAACGATGCCTACCCCTTCGTGCGGCTGCACCAGCCCTCGTCTTTTTACGGCGTCAATTCGCGCCCCTTGGGTCAGGGCGCACTCGACGCCGACCCGCTCAACGCGGGCATGACCGAGCGTGCCAGCAGCACGGAGATCCTGGCCTATTGCGAGCAGGTGATGCAGGCGCTGCTGGCCACAGGCCGCGTGCGCTACTTCCCTGCCAGTGAGTTCATCGGGGGCGCGCACCCCCAGTACCGCTTTCGCTCGCAGCTCAGTGGGGAGGTGCGTGAAGTGACGGTGCGCCGCAAGCGTGTGGACACCACCTTCATCGGCTCGGTTGTGCCCTCGACCCACCCGCCGCGCTACGCCGTGTCGCCAGGGGTGAGTTGCATCCCGGTCAATGGGCTGGCGCGCATCGCGGCGCCCCGGTCGACCTACGTCATCGTGGGCGCGGGCAAGACCGGCATCGACGCCTGCCTGTGGCTGCTGGAGCGCGGCGTCTCGCCCGATGCCATCGTCTGGATCATGCCGCGTGACCCCTGGCTCGTGGACCGGGCCAGCGTCCAAAAGGGCGATGCCCACTTCGAAGCCACCTTCAGCAACTTCGCCGGGCAGGTGGAAGCCAGCGCCCAGGCCAGCTCCATCGATGACCTGCTGGGCCGGCTGGAGGCCGATGGCGGCTTGTTGCGGCTGGACCCAACGGTCAAGCCGACCATGTACCACGGGGCGATTGTCTCGCGGGCCGAACTGGCAAGGCTGCGCCAGATTCGCCAGGTGGTGCGCATGGGCCGCATCCAGCGCATCGAGCCCGAGCGCATCGTCCTGGATCAGGGCAGCTTGCCGGCCGAGCCGGATTGGCTCTATGTGGATTGCTCATCCTGCGGCATCACCAGGCGCAAGCCGGAGCCGGTCTTCCAGGGCGAGACCATCGTGCCGCAGATGGTTCGCACCTTTCAGCCCACGTTCAGCGCGGCCTTCATCGCCCACCTCGAATCGACCATGGATGACGAGGCTGAGATGAACCAGCTCTGCACCCCCATCCCGATGTCGGACGTGCCGCGGGATTGGGCCGTGATGATGGCGCTGAACCTGGCCAACTCCTACCGCTGGTCCAAGTTTGCTGAACTGGACAAGTGGGTCAAATCGGCGCGCCTGGATGGTTTCTCGGGCATGGCCGCCAGCGTGACCTTCGCGCAACCAGAGCGGATGCAGTTGCTCATGCGCTATGGGAAGAGCGCGGGGGCGGCGGCGGCCAACCTCAAGAAGCTTTTGGCCGAATCTGCAGCGCCGGCCTGAGTGTCATTCATCACGGCGACCGTCGGCCGGGCCACGTGTGCCCGCCTGCAGACGGCTTGGCGTTTTGCTATGCTGGCCCCCCACCTTCCCCGGCAAGGGGTGATGCCCCTTGCCCGCCCCCCATGCAGAACATCATTTCGGTGCAAGGGCTGTCCAAGTCCTACGCCTCGGGCTTCAAGGCCCTCCAAGGCGTCAACCTGAGCATCCAGCAGGGCGAGATCCTGGCGCTGCTGGGGCCCAATGGCGCAGGCAAGACCACGCTGATCAGCATCATCTGCGGCATCGTCACGGCCAGCGCGGGTCAGGTCACCGTGGGCGGGTTCGATACCGTCAAGGACTACCGCCAGAGCCGCAGCCTCATCGGCCTGGTGCCGCAAGAGCTCACCACCGACGCGTTCGAGACGGTCTGGAACACGGTGAGCTTCAGCCGGGGCCTGTTTGGCAAGCCCAAGAGCCCCGCGCTGATCGAGCAGGTGCTCAAAGACCTCTCGCTGTGGGACAAGAAGGACAACATGATCATGACGCTCTCGGGCGGCATGAAGCGGCGGGTGATGATCGCCAAGGCCTTGTCGCACGAGCCGCGCGTGCTCTTTCTGGATGAGCCCACCGCTGGCGTGGACGTGAACCTGCGCCGCGACATGTGGGCGCTGGTGCGCCGCCTGCAGCAGTCGGGCGTGACCATCATCCTCACCACGCACTACATCGAAGAAGCCCAAGAGATGGCCGACCGCATTGGCGTCATCAACAAGGGCGAGCTGCTGCTGGTGGAAGGCAAGGACGAACTCATGCGCAAGCTGGGCA
>CANBQJ010000190.1 GCA_947371645.1 Burkholderiales bacterium
GGCTGGCGGCCACGGCCTTGCCTTGTGCCTGACGGGCCTGCAGCGCCGCTTCCCAGCCTTCGCCCAGCACATGGGCATACACATCGTCTTGCGCCAGCACGCGGCCGAACTCACCGCGCGGCACCAGGTCTAGAGGCCGCGCCACGGCCGTGGCCAGCAGGCGCGCGGGCGAGGTGGGCTGGATGTGGAGCTTCATGGGTGCAGTGTCATACGCGCTTGGTCTGGCTGGCCCAATAGGGCTCACGCAGCTTGGGTTTTTCGACCTTGCCGGCCGCGTTGCGGGGGATGGCGTCGAGCTGCAGGACCTGGGTGGGGCACTTGTAGCGCGCGAGGTGCTGGCGGCAGTGGGCGATGTAGACGCGCGGCTCGAAGGTCGCACCGGGTTGCAGGGCCACGAAGGCCAGCACCTCCTCGCCCCAGGTTTCGTGCGGGATGCCGATGACGGCGCAGTCGGCCATGGCCGGGTGGGTCAGCAAGGCCAGCTCGATCTCGCGCGGGTAGATGTTCTCGCCGCCCAGCACGATCATGTCTTTGGAGCGGTCGACAATGGTCAGGAAGCGGTGGTCGTCCAGGAAGCCGATGTCGCCCGTCCAGAACCAGCCGTCGCGGTGTGAGGCCTTGGTGGCCTCGGGCAGGTTCCAGTAGCCGGGCGACACGCAAGCACCCCGCGCCAGCACCTCGCCCAGCTCGCCGGTGGGCACGTCCTGGCCTTCCGCGTCGACCACGCGCACCTGGGCGCCCAGCATCTCGCGGCCGGCCGACACCAGGCGGGCACGCGCGGCCGCACTGCCGTCCAGCACGTGGTCCTGCGGGCTCAGCACGGTGAGGATGCCGCCGGTTTCGCTCAAGCCATAGCCCTGCACGAAGCGGCAGCGCAGGCGCTCATGGGCCATCAGCAGGGTCTGCTCGGGCATGGGCGCCGCGCCATACACCACGGTGCGCAAGGCAGGGAACTGCAAGCCGCTCAAGGACGGCTCGCTCAGCATCCAGCGCAACATGGCGGGCACCATCAAAGTCTGGGTGATGCCCTCGGTGGCCATGCAGCGGGCGGCGGCACCGGGCTCGAACTCGGGCAGCAGCCGGGCCGTCACGCTCAGGGTCATGCAGATCATGGTGGCCAGCAGGCCGCCCACATGGAACAGCGGCGTGACCTGCATGAACTTGTCTTGCCCCGGGCGCATGTCGAAGTCCTGGATCAGGCCGATGATGCCGGCCGACACGTTGGCGTGCGTCAGCAAGGCCCCCTTGGGACGGCCAGTGGTGCCGCTGGTGTAGACCTGGGCGAACTCGCTGGCATCTGACAGCCGGGATGGCAGCGGCGGGTGCGCAGACCCATGCGCCGATGCGTGCGCCAGCATGGCGTCCAGCGAAGACCAGCCCTCGGGCGCTTCGTCCAGGGCCACCCAGTCGGTCACGCCGTCCACGTCCTGGCGCAGGCGGTCGATCTGCTGGGCAAAGGGCGCAGCGGCCACCACCATGCGGGGCGCAGCGTCTTTCAGGATCCAGCTGAGTTCGGGCACGCTCAGGCGCCAGTTCAAGGGCACCACCACGGCGTCCAGGCTGGCCGCGGCCATGTAAATGGCCAGGTAGACCCAGCGGTTCTTGGCCAGCACGGCCACGCGGTCGCCCGCCGTCACGCCGGTGCCGTGCATCAGGGCGCACAGGCGGGCCACTTCCTGGCCCAGTTCGGCATAGTTCAGGCTGCGCTGGTCGTCCACCACCGCCGTGGTCTGGGGGTACAGGCGCACGCTGCGCCAGAAGGCGTCGTCGATCCTCATGGGTGGGGCTCCTTGTCAGGGGTAGGGCTTCATGCCCAGCTCGATGCCGCCCGACACCGGCAGGCACACGCCGGTGACGTAGCTGGCCGCATCCGACGCCAGGAAGGCGATGACCTCGGCAACCTCTTCGGCGGTGCCGTGTCGGCCCAGGGCAGCGCGGCCGGCCAGGGCCTGGCGCATGCCCTCGTTGACGCTCTCGCGTGTGCGCTCGGTGTCGATGAAGCCGGGCTCGACCAAGTTGCAGGTGATGCCGGCGCGGCCCGCCTCGACGGCCAGGCTGCGCACCAGGCCTTGCAGCCCGGACTTGGCGGCCGCATAACCCACCTGCCCGTGTGCGCCCACTTGCCAGGCCGCCGAGCCCACGTAGACGATGCGGCCCCAGCCGCTGGCCTTCATGTGCGGGACGACCTGGCGGGCCAGGCGCAGGCCGCTCAGCAGCACGCTGTCCAGGGCCTGCCCCAAGGCCGCCATGGACACGTCCTGCAGCAGGCCATAGGGGGCGGGCTGCGCGGCGTTGTGCACCAGCACGTCCACCTGGGGCGCGGCTTCGGCCAGGGCCAACCAGAAGGCTTCGTCGTGCAGGTCACCCGCCACGGCCTGGGCGCGTGCGCCTTGCGCTTGCAGCGCCGCCACGGTGCTGGCCAGCCGCTGTGCATCGCGCCCGGTGATGACCAGGTCGCAGCCGGCCCGGGCCAGTTGCAGTGCGGTGGCGCGGCCGATGCCGCGGCCAGCGCCGGTGACCAGGGCCACACGCGGCGTGGCCTGGGGCCTGGGCGGGTCCATGTTCAGGTGTTGCGCCATCAGAACTGGTGCACCGCAGCGGCATACGTGATGCCCGCACCCACCGCATTGAGCAGCACCTTGCTGCCCGGCTTGATGCGGCCTGCGCGGCGGATTTCATCCAGCACGATGGCCACCGAAGCGCCCGCCGTGTTGCCATGGTGCATGACCTCGTTGACCACCTGGCGAGGCTCGAAACCCAGGGCCTGCGCGGCCAGCTCCACCAGCGGGCCATTGCCCTGGTGGGTGATGAAGAGGTCGATGTCCTTCACGCCCAGAACCGCGCGGGCCAGCGCCTGCTGGCTCACCTCGGTGGCCAGTTGCACGAAGATCTTGAAAATGTCGGCCTTCGGGTCGACGCGCAGGTAGTGCTCGCCGGCGGCCACGGTCTCTGCGGTGGCGGGGCGTTGCGCACCACCGGCGGGGATGTAGGCGCCCATGGCCTCTTGCGGCAGGGCACCGCACACGATGCTCAGCAGGCCGCCTTGCCCTTGATCAACCGGCTCCACCAGGGCGCAACCCGCGCCATCGGCGAACAGCACCATCGAGCGGTGGTCCTTGGGGTTGAGGTAGCGGCTGCGGGCGTCGGCGCCGATCACCAGCACGCGGCGCGCACCCATCTGGATGGCGCCTGCGGCCATCTCCAGGCCATACAGAAAGCCCGAACAAGCAGCAGACACATCGAACGCCATGCAGCGCATGCCCAGCTTGCGCGCCACGATGGTGGCCGTTGAAGGGCTGGGCAGGTCGGGCGAGATGGTGGCCACGATGAGGCGGTCCACATCGCCAGGCTGCAAGCCCGCCTGCGCCAGGCAGGACTGGGCCGCACGCACAGCCAGGTCGGAGGTGGTCTCGTCCGGTTGCAGCCAGTGGCGGCTGCGGATGCCCGTGCGGCTGAAGATCCATTCGTCGTCGACCGTCAGGCCAAAGCGGGACACCAGCTGGTGGTTGTCCATCACCTGGGTGGGCGTGTAATGACCGGTGGCCGTGATGGCGACAGTTTGCATGGGGGTTCGGGTGGGGTCAGTGGTGAATCTCGACCGCGATCTTGCCCATGGTCTGGCGAGCGGCCACGCGGCGCTGGGCGTCGGCGACGTCCTGCAGGCCGATCACCTCGGTCACATAGGGGCGGATGCGGCCTTGCTCGATCAGCTTCCACGAGGCCACGGCTTCGGCATGCGTGAAGGTGTGCGAGCCCAGCAAGGTCAGCTGCTTGTTCCAGAGGTGGCGCAGGTCGATGCGGGCATCGAAGCCTTCGGTGGCGCCGCAGATCACCATGCGCCCGCCCCACACCAGAGAGGCCACGCCTTGCTGCCAGGTGTGGGCCCCGGCGTGGTCAAACACCACATCAACGCCCCGGCGGGCGGTGATGCGCTTGACCTCGTCGACCACATTGTCCACGTCGGCACGGATGACGTGGTCGGCGCCGAGTTCCTTGCACAGCTGGGCCTTGGCCTCGCTGGACGTGACCGCGATGGCCACGCCACCCATGGCCTTGACCAGCTGCACCGCGAACGAGCCCGTGCCCCCGCTGGCGCCAAACACCAGCACCAGCTCGCCCGGCTGCACCTTGGCCCGCGTGACCAGCATGCGCCACACCGAGCCCAGCGCGCTGGTGGTGGCGGCCGCGTCCGTCCAGCTCATGGTGGCCGGCTTGGGCAGGAGGTTGTGGGTGGGCAGGCAGGCGTACT
Organism: Burkholderiales bacterium; assembly: GCA_947371645.1. The sequence goes on from CANBQJ010000190.1 coordinate 4,250, forward strand.
GGGCAAAAGCGCCCCGGTTGGGCCCGGTCTGGAAGCCCCAGACCTGCATCTGGCGACACAGCAGCTCCTGCCCGCCCAGGCAGGCCGTGCACACCCGGCAGGACTCCATGGGGTAGACCACCACCTCGTCGCCCACGCTCAGGTGCCGCACACCGGCGCCCAGCGCCACCACGATGCCCGAGGCATCGGTGCCCGAGATGTGCGGCAAGGGCACCGACATGCCCGGCATGCCTTGCCTGGCCCAGATGTCGTTGAAGTTCAAGGACGAGGCCTTGATCTGGATGAGCGCCTGGCCCGGCCCCGGCTGCGGGTCGGGCACATCGCCGTACTGGAGCACCTCGGTGCCACCATGCGTTTCGAAAAACAACGCCTTCATCTTGCTCGCCCTGGTCTGAATCGTTACTGCTGCACAGCCTGATGCCCCAAGCATGGGCGCGGTTCAGGCGCTTGCCCTGTCTGCAGGGCTGGCGTCCATGCGTTGTGGACGCCCCTTTGTGGTCAACGTGATGTCATGGCGCCTGACTCAGGCCACCTTCGCACCCGCCTTGCTCAGCAAGAGCCCATGCAGGTCGGCCACCACCTCGCAGGCCAGCAAATCATCAGAAGACAGGGTCACGCCAAAACGCGCGCCCACCGCCGTCGAGAAAGACACAAAGGCCAGTGAGTCCCAGCCGTCCAGGGTCTTCAGCACGGTGTGTGGGTGGATGCTGCCCGGTATGCTCTGGGTGGCATCTTCGAGGTCGGTGATCCGGCCTTGCATGCAAAAAAACTCGATGAGCAAAAAACAGGCGATGAACCACAGCACCACCAGCACACGCACATGGGTCAAAGCAGGTGTGCCCAGCGGCCCTCATGACCTGACAGGGTTGGACCTGAGGGTAGGCCACACCTACAACTCATGTCTACTGGTGTATCCCCAAGGTCTGGACAGCCAGGCCCTCAGACAGTCGCTGCAAAAGACCTTGCAGGCCTACCCCCCGTTCACGGGGAGGCTGCAACGCGACGGGCGAAATCGCGTGTTCATCGATGCGTCCGATGCGGGGGTGCGCTTCGATGTGATCCAGCACGCCAAACCTTTGCCCCAGTACGACATCGACCACCCGGTCAACCAGGCCGTCAAGACCTACATGCCTGCGGTGGCACCCTGGAAGGTGGTCAACCACCCCCAGCCCCTGTTCATGGTGGCCGTGCACCAGTTCAGTTGTGGCGGGGCCATCATGGCCTATGGCACCTGTCATTCACTGGCCGATGGCAACGCCACCTGGGCCTTTTTGCAAGACTGGGCGCGCGTGCACCAGGGCCAGCCCATCACGCCACCGGAGCTGGGCCGCAAAGCCCTGATCGACGCTTGCGACGCCCAGCGCACACGCCCCTACACACAGCAATACGTGCTGGAGTTGAGCCTGCGCACCCGCCTGGGCCTGATGGGCCGCATGGCCTGGCAGCACTTCACCACCATGACCCGCTGGAGCCGACGCCTCAGCCGTGCGCAGGTGGCCGCCTGGCGCGAAGCAGCACGCAGCGAACTGGGTGAGCAGGCGCAATTGCCTTCCGCACACGAGCTGCTGATGGGCTGGTGCATGCAAGCCTTGTCCGCCCAGATGCCGGGCACCGGCGAGCGCTTCCTGGGCCAGGTCTGCGACATGCGCTTTCGCGACCTGCCCGGCCTGCCACGCACGTACTTCGGCAACGCCATCGGGCACGACCTGCTGGCGCTCCAGCCCCAGGCCCTGGCCCAAGCCAGCCTCACGCAAGCCGCGCTCATGTGCCGCATGCCCTTCGAGCGCAACACGCCCGATGACCTGCAGAGCTACCTGGGCCTCATGGCGCGCCACCTGGACACCCGCGACAACCACACCCTGTGGGTCAAGGGCATCGTGAAGTGCCTGGACACCGGCATCATCCTGAACAACTGCGCTCACCTGGCCATGTACAAGATGGACTTTGGCAACGGCCCGCCCACCTGGTTCGACTTCGACCGCGCGCCCTACCGCATGCTGGTGCTCATGCCCACGCCAGACCGCAACGGGGCGTTCGATGTGCACCTCACCGCCCGGCGGCACGAGGTGGCCGCCCTGGAGGCCGCAGCCGCAAACTGGCTTTGATCGAAGCCGGAGGGCAGCCCCGGCAGGTGAATCCGGGCTTCAATACAATAGCCGGTTGCCCCCGCGCCAGACCCGAATCGACCATGACCACGCACAACGCCCCCGCCCACCCCGAGTCCACCCCTGCCGAGCCGGTGGTGGACACCAACAAACTGGTGGCCGAACGTCGCGAAAAACTGGCCGCCATCCGCGCCCAGGGCGTGGCCTTCCCCAATGATTTCAAGCCCGCCGACCGCGCCGGCGCCCTGCACGCCTTGCATGACGGCACCGAGCCCGAGCCCCTGGCCGCCCAAGGCGTCAAGGCCAGCGTCGGCGGCCGCCTGATGCTCAAGCGCGTCATGGGCAAGGCCTGCTTTGGCACCCTGCAAGACGCCACGGGCCGCATCCAGGTCTACGTCAAACTCGACAACGTGGGCGCCGACAAGCTCGACGCCTTCAAGCACTGGGACCTGGGCGACATCCTGGGTGCCGAAGGCACGCTGTTCAAGACCAGGACGGGCGAGTTGTCCATTGAAGTCACCAGCATCCGCCTGCTGACCAAGGCCCTGCGCCCGCTGCCCGACAAGTTCCACGGGATGACCGACCAGGAACAGAAATACCGCCAGCGCTACGTGGACCTGATCGTCGACGAAGAGTCGCGTGCGCGCTTCGTGGCCCGCTCCAAGGCCGTGGCCTCGATCCGCAGCTTCATGGTCGACAACGGCTTCCTGGA
>CANBQJ010000191.1 GCA_947371645.1 Burkholderiales bacterium
TGCGCAGGGCCTGCTTTTCGGTGTCCCACAGGCGCACGGCGGCTTGCGGCACCATGAACTCGTACTGCAGCTGCTCGACCAGGCTGTCGGCCAGCATGGCGTCCTGGTGGCAGAGCATGACGGTGCGGATCCAGCGGTGCAGGCGCTCGGCAATGGCTTCGTTTTCCTGCCCGAAGCGGATCATTTCCATGATGCGGCGCTCCAGGCCTTTGATCTTGTCGCGCAGCATTTCCATCTGGCGCTCTTGCAGCGAGACGGCGCGCTGGCCGTGCGGGCTGGTGAGCTGGATGGCCGACAACACCTGCGCCTGGCGCTCGAAAAAGCCCGGCGTGTTGATCAGGTAGTTGGAGATCTCTTCTTCGGTGATGCCTTGCAGGGTCATGGTGGGCTGTTCAGAGTTCGGGGACGTCGATGTCGCCTTCAAAGACGGTGACGGCCGGGCCGGTCATCAGCACGCTGTGGCCAGGGCCCGCCCAGGAGATGGTCAGCTGGCCGCCGTGGGTGTCGACCAGCACGGTGTTGTCCAGCAGCCCCAAGCGGATGCCGGCCACGACGTTGGCGCAGGCGCCGGAGCCGCAGGCCAGGGTCTCGCCCGAGCCGCGTTCATACACGCGCAGCTTGACGTGGCCGCGGTTCACCACTTCCATGAAGCCGGCGTTGACGCGGCGCGGGAAGCGGGGGTGGTTTTCAATCTGGGGGCCGAGTTCTTCGACCGGGGCGTGCTCGGCGCTCTCGACACGCATCATGGCGTGGGGGTTGCCCATGCCGACCACGGCCACCTCGATGGGGTGGTTGGCCAGTTGCACGGGCCAGAGCTCGCAGCCGTTGACCAGGCGGGGCGTGAGGCCCGTGGTGTCAAAGGGCACGTCTTGGGGCAGCAGGAAGGGCGCGCCCATGTCCACGGTGACGCGGCCATCGGCCTGCAGCGTGGGCGCGATGACGGCCTTGAGCGTCTGCACGCGGATGGTGGTCTTGTCGGTCAGGCCCTTGTCGTGCACGAAGCGGGCAAAGCAGCGCGCGCCGTTGCCGCATTGCTCCACCTCGCCGCCGTCGGCGTTCATGATGCGGTAGGTGAAGTCCGTGGCGGGCGCGGTGCCGGTGGCCGGCTGGCCGGGCTCGACGATCAGGATCTGGTCTGCGCCCACGCCAAAGCGGCGGTCGGCCAGAAAGCGGTATTGCGCCGGGCTCAGCGTGAGCGGGGCGCGGGTGGCGTCCAGCACGACAAAGTCATTGCCGGCACCGTGCATCTTGGTGAAGTGCAGCTTCATGGGGCGATGATACGCGTGCCATGAAGCCCTCCCCGGGGCGGGGCTCAGGCCCTGCGGCGCGCCACGCCCATCAGGCCGACCAGGCCCAGGCCCATCAGCATCAGGGTGGAGGGCTCGGGCACCACGGCCACCGACACCGACGCCCAGATCCCGTCGCGGCTGATGGGGGTGGTGAACGCGTGGGTGCCGCTGGTGATGGTGCCGTCGGCGTTGAAGATCGCCACCGGGCCAGAATAGCCCGAGACCGGCGTGTAGACGGTGGACAGGCTGAGCACATAGGCGCCTGCCGCCAGGTGGGTGATGCCGTCGGCGTCGGCGCTGGGCACGGGCATGAACAGGCCGGGCGGCATGTAGCCACCGGTGTCGATGGCGCCCACCACGTAGCCGTAGGCGCGTTGCAGGCCCACCGAGTTGCTGAACGTGCCGCTGGTGTCGTAGAAGGTGGGTTGCGGGCCCGCGCTGCTGCTGATGCGCACGTCGGTGGCGCTGTCCAGGTAGAAGGAGATGGACGACTGGATCGAGACCTTGCCCGACACCGTCAGCACGTCGTGCAGGGTGGGCGTTTGCTGGTTGAAGATCAGGCTGGCGGCGCTGTCCAGGCTCAGGGTGTTGTCGCTGATGGTGGAGTGCAGGGCGCCCTTGGCGGAGACCGAGAAGTCGTTGCTGACTTTGGCTTGCGCGGTGATGCCCTGGCTGACCAGGTCAGTGGTGAAGCTGGCTGCGTTCGAGTCGGTCTGGGTGGCCGGGTCAATGGCCTCCACCGCGGTGCCCGTGAAGGTGCTGGTGGCGTTGACCAGGATCAGCGAGCGGGTCTCGGTGACGGTGAACTGCGCGTGGGCAACGAGGGGTGCGGCCAGGGCCAGGGTGGGCGCCAGGAAAACGGCGGACAGGCGTGTGCTCATGGCGAGCCTCCTTGAATGTTGTATTGAATCTGGCCGGGAGTTTAGGTCATCGGCCTGGCCAGGTGGCGGGCGCCGGGCCCGCGCCAGGGCCCTTGCTCAGGGGGGGCAGATGCAGGTCTGCCCGGGTGTGGCGGCAGCGGCTTGCCAGCTATGCTGACCCCGCACAAGCGTCATCCCAAAATCATTCAGAGAGGTTGCCCCATGCGTTCTGCTGGCTTGAATGGCCCTGCCCGTGTCTTGTTCCTGGCGGCGGCACTGGCCTGTGCCAGTGCGCCCAGCTGGTCGGCCGTGGACGTGCTGACCCACCGCTACGACAACAACCGCCAGGGCCTCAACGCCCGCGAGACGCGGCTCACGGCCAGCAACGTCAAGCCCAGCGGCTTTGGCAAGCTCTTCGAGCAGCCGGTGGACGGGCAGCTGTATGCGCAGCCCCTGATCGTCACGGGCTTGAGCCTGCCGGGCAAGGGCACGCACGACGTGGTTTATGCCGCCACCGAGGCCAACACCGTCTACGCTTTTGATGCCAACAACGCCAGCGGCGGCAACGCCAAGCCCCTGTGGCAGGTGAGCCTGGTGGACACGGCCCACGGCGCGGCACCGGGTGCCACCGCCATGGACGCGGCCGAGCTGGGTGTGAACGACAAGGGCGAGTGGCTGTGCGGCATCCTGGCGCCCAAGATCGGCATCACGGGCACGCCGGTCATCGACCGCGCCAGCAAGACCATGTGGGTGGCGGCCAAGTCCAAAGAGAATGGCGTCATCGTGCACCGCCTGCACGCGCTGGACATCACCACCGGCGCCGAAAAGCCGGGCTCGCCGGTGGCCATCCCCGGTGCGCTGGCCATGCCCGAGGCATTTGATGCGCTGTGGCACTTCAACCGCCCGGCGCTGCTGCTCAACCAGGGCACGGTCTACGTGGCCTACGGTTCGCATTGCGACGGCCTGGAGGTGCACCCTTACCGGGGCTGGGTGTTCTCTTTTGACGCCGCTTCATTGAAGCCCAAGACCGTGCTGCCCATCACCCGGGGCGACGGCAGCGCGGGCAGCGTGTGGATGTCGGGCGCAGGGCCGGCGGCCGATGCGGCGGGGCAGGTCTTTGTGGTGTCGGGCGACGGCACGTATGACGGCGTGCGCGACTTCAGCGACGCCGTGCTCAAGCTGGACCCGCAGACCCTGGCCGTCAAAGACGTGTTCACGCCCGCCGACAACGGCGACATCGACGCGGCCGACGAAGACCTGGGCTCGGGCGGTGCGGTGCTGCTGCCTGACCAGGCCGGGCCCAACCCCCACCTGCTGGTGATCGGCACCAAGGATGGCCGCATCAACCTGCTCAACCGCGACAAGCTGGGTGCCGTGGTGCAGAGCCTGCCCAAGGGCACGCTGGGCGGGCCGGTCTCGTTTGGCGCGGTCAACTGGCTGGGCCTGTTGGGCTCGCCCACCTGGTGGAACCAGCGCCTGTACTTCTGGGGGTATCAAGACGTGCTCAAGGCCTACACCCTGAGCAATGGCCAGCTGAACCCGACGCCGCTGAAGGGCAGCGTCACCCACGGCTACCCGGGCACCACGGTGACGGTGTCGGCCAATGGCAATGCGGGCGCGGTGGTGTGGTCCATCAAGCCGGGCGCCAGCGGGGCGGCCTTGCTGGAAGCCTGGGACGCGCTGAGCCTGGCGCCGCTCTACAGCAGCGACCAGAACGCAGGCGACGACATGGGCGCCTCCGTCAAGTTCACGGCACCCGTGGTGGCCAATGGCCGCGTCTACGTGGGGGGTGCCGACCGCCTGGTGGTCTATGGGCGGCGCTTCAAGCTGCTGGGCAAGTGGTGGCCTTCTTACTGAGGCGCCACCGCCCCGTTCAAGCCCCCGCTCAACTTGCGGTGCGGAAGCGCTGCACCGACTGAGACAGCTCCATGGCCTGTTGACGCAGGCTGGAGGCCGCCGCGGCAGACTCTTCCACGAGCGCGGCGTTTTGCTGCGTCATCTGGTCGAGCTGGGTGACGGACTGGGTGACGTCGCCAATGCCCCGCGACTGCTGTTGCGTGGCGTCGGCGATTTCACTCATGGCCTCGGTGACGCGGCCGATCGACGAGACGATTTCGGCCATCACGCTGCCGGCTTCGCGCACCTTTTGCGAGCCCACTTCCACGCGGTCGACCGACTGGCCGATCAGGCCCTTGATCTCGCGGGCGGCTTCGGCGCTGCGTTGCGCCAGGCTGCGCACTTCTGCGGCGACCACGGCAAAGCCCCGGCCTTGCTCGCCTGCGCGGGCGGCTTCCACGGCGGCGTTGAGCGCCAGGATGTTGGTCTGGAAGGCGATGCTGTCGATGACGCCGATGATGTCGGCGATCTGGCGCGAGGCCTGGGTGATCTGCTCCATCTGGCTGACCACGCTGTTCACCACGTCACCGCCCTGGCTGGCGCGCTGGCTGGCGGTGTCGGCCAGCATGTTGGCCACGGTGGCCGATTCGGCCGAATTTTCAACCGTCTTGCTGAGCTGGTCCATGGCCGAGGCCGTGTTCTGCAGGTTGGCGGCCGTTTGCTCGGTGCGGTTGGACAGGTCCTGGTTGCCGGCGGCGATCTCGGTGCTGGCGGTCAGCATGCTCTCGGCGGAGTCTCTGACGGCGTCCACCATGGCGCGCAGCCCGCTTTGCATGTCGGCCAGGGTGCGCATGAGGTGGGCCATCTCGTCGCGGCCCTGGGTGTCCACATGCTGGGTCAGGTCGCCCTGCGCAATGGACTGGGCGATGGCTTCGGCGCGGGCCAGGGGCCGGGTGATGGAGACGATGGTCAGGCCCATCAGCGGCAGGAAGATGACGCCGGGGCTGAGCAGCAGCGACCACAGGATGAAGGTCGACAAGGTGGTGCTGCGGTCAACCTGGTCGCGGCGGCTGTCGGCCAGGGTGTTGATGTCCTTGCTCAAGGCCAGGGTGCCGGCTTCGACGGCGTCGGCGGTCTCGCGCGCCGGGGCGGTGGACTGGTAGGCATCGGCCACCGAACTCAGGGCCGAGCTGACGATGAGGTCCAGCGTGGGCGAGAGGTCTTTGGCGTAGGCGTCCAGCTTGCTCACCAGGCCATTGACCTTCTGGCGGATGGCCTCGTTGGGCGCCAGCTTCTGCAGGGCCGCCAGCTGGGTGCGGGTGTCGGCCAGCTGCACCTTCCATTGCTTGTCGGCGGCTTCGGCAGACACCGAATCGCCGGCGGCGATCATCACGGCCTTTTCCTGGCTGCGCAGCTGGCTCAGCGACAGCGACAGCTGGGCCATGGTCTGGGTGGCGGCAAATTCCTGCGTGGCAAAGCCGTCGAACTCACCTTTGAGGCCATACAGCTGCCAGCTCATCACGCCGCCCACCAGGCAGCCGATGCCCACCACCAGGGCCATGCAGGCCAGCAGGCGGGAACGAATGGAAAAGCCCCGCAACCACATCATCCAGGCCATCTTGTCTGTGCTCCTCGTTCGGCATGGGGGTGCCGGCCTGCGGTGCAGACGGTGCCCTCCATCGCCTGAGCTATCGGCAGGATCAGGCTGAATCTTGAATGGCGCAGAACGTGCGTTGCGTCACGCAGCAAGGGCTTGACGCTGACTTCAGTACAGGCTGGGCTCGCCTTCGGGGCGGGTCTTGAAGCGCTTGTGCACCCAGAGGTATTGGGCCGGTTGCAGCGCGATCTGGCCTTCGATGAAGTGGTTGAGCGCGGTGGTGTCGGCCAGGGCGTCGGCCGTGGGGAAACCGGGCAAAGGTGGCAAAAAGCGCACGGTCCAGCCGCGGCCGCCAGGCTGCAGTTCGGCGATGACCGGCTGCACCGCCATGTTGAGCATGCGGGCCATGCGCGAAGGCGCCAGCAAGGTGGCGGCCTGCACGCCAAAGAAGGGCACGAAGGCGGCATCCTGCAGGCCGAAGTCCATGTCGGGCAGGTTGAAGAAGCCGCGACCGGCCTTGATGGCGCGCAGCAGGGGCTTGATGGAATCGCTGCGCGGGAAGATCTCGGCGTCGCCCAGGCGCAGGCGGCCGCGCTTCATCAGGCGGTCCATCAGCGGGTTGCTCTGGGCCTGGTACATCGAGGCCCCGGGGCGGCTCTGGCACAGCAGGATGGCGGCGCCTGCCACGTCCAGGCCGACGAAGTGCGGGCACAGCCACATGGTGGCGCGCTGGTGCTGTTGCCATTCGCGTTCGGCCAGGCCGATGTCGCCTTCCACCGTGATCAGCCGCTTGATGCGCGCGGGCGAGGCCCACCACAGCACGGCGCGGTCCAGCAGGCTCTGGGTGAGCCAGCCGAAATGCTGCTTCAACAGCGCTTCCCGCTCAGGCAGCGGCAGGGCCGGCAGGCAGAGCGCCAGGTTGCGCAGGCCCACCTTGCGGCGCGAGCCGGCCAGGCGGTAGAGCAGGGCGCCCAAAGCCCGCGCCAGCGCGGCCAGCACCGGCAGGGGCAGCCAGTGCAGCAGCCACAGCAGGCCCAGAGCAGCGCGCAGGGCGACATCTTTCAGCCAGGCCTTCATGCCTGGCCCCCGGCGGCGGAGGTGAGGATCTCGGCGCGCGGGCCTTTGTAGCGGTTGTAGCCCCACAGGTACTGCTCGGGGGATTGCATGATCATCTCTTCCATCAACTGGTTGACCACCACGGCGGCGGCGGTGGCATCACCCCCGGCCAGGGTGGCTTCTTGTGCGGGGGCCACGCGCTGGGCGTGCACCACGTAGCTGCAGCCTTGGGCCAGGCGCTGGCGCAGGCCCAGGCGTTCACCGCGCAGCAGCACCACGGCGCAGCCGGTCTGGGCCACCAGCTTGGCGGCCATGGTCATGGTGTAGGCCTCGCGGCCAAAGAAGGGGGCCCACACGCCCATGCCTTCGGGCGGGACCTGGTCGGGCAGCAGGCCCACGGTTTCGCCCTT
>CANBQJ010000192.1 GCA_947371645.1 Burkholderiales bacterium
GCGCAGGTGTTCAGGGGCCTGATGGCCTTGCTCAAATGGGGCTTGCTGCGGGGCCCCGAGGGCGTCGGGCCGGCGTTGCACGCGGACCATGACGGCCCGGCCAGCCTCGTGCCCTGAGGGCAACAGCGCTTTGTTGCAGTGCAGAAAGAAGGGCGTAAACCGTCCAAAACTTCCCACACGGTTTGAAGGCTTGGATTAAATTGTGAGCCTTGCGCTAACACCTGCGCCCACCGTGCGCCACGTTCGAGGGCATCATGGACTCCAATGGACTCATCCAGGCCATTCAAACGCTCAACACCGAAGACGCGTTTCGCCCCCGGCTGGACGCGCAGCAATGGCGCACCTTCACGCAGTACCTGACGCCGCACGAACTGCGCGCCGGTGACCTGCTGGTCAAGCAGGGCGACCACGACCGCACCGTCTACTTCCTGGGCCAGGGCTCGCTTCAGGTGTTCGTGACCGGCGGGCCCCCTGGCTCGTCGCGCATCGCCATCATGCGGCCGGGCTCCATGTGCGGCGAGCCGGGCCTGTTTGCCGACGGCCCGCGCATGGCCAACGTCGAGGCCATGACACCGTGCACGGTGTTTGCACTGCGCCTGCCCCGATTTGAAGAACTGGCCGCGCGCGTGCCCAGCGTGGCGCTGGAGGTCCTGCGGGGCGCCGGCGCCGTGATGGGGCAGCGCATGCGGGCCAACCTGACCAAACAGGTGCCCTCGGCCTGATGCGCCTCGCGGCGCACGCTGAGCACTCACCCACATACACACACACGATCAAGGAGCAGCAGTCGGATGAGCGCAAACCTGGGGGTACGCAGGCCCACGATCCTGGTGGCAGATGACTCGCCACAGAACATCGAGCTCTTGTCGCGCGTGCTGGGCGACGACTACCGCATCCGCGTGGCCACCTCGGGCGAGAAGGCGCTGCAGCTGGTCTACTCGGACGAGCCGCCCGACCTGATCCTGCTCGACATCATGATGCCGGACCTCTCCGGCCACGAGGTGTGCCGCCGCATCAAGGCCAACCCCGACCGCCGCCGCATCCCCATCGTGTTCGTCACGGCCATGAGCACCGTCGAAGACGAGCGCCTGGGCCTGATGCTGGGTGCCGTGGACTACATCACCAAGCCCGTCAGCCCGCCGCTGGTGCAGGCCCGCGTGCGCACCCACCTGGCCCTGTACGACCAGGCCCGCGAGCTCGAACGCATGGTGGCGCAGCGCACCGCCGAGCTGGTGGCCACGCGCCAGCAGATCATCCGCCGCCTGGGCCGCGCCGCCGAGTACAAGGACAACGAAACCGGCAACCACGTGGTCCGCATGAGCCACATCGCCCGCCTGATCGGCCAGCAGGCCGGCCTCGGGCCTGAGTCGCTGCAGCTGCTGTTCCAGACGGCGGCCATGCACGATGTCGGCAAGATCGGTGTGCCCGACCGCGTGTTGCTCAAGCCCGGCCCGCTGGACGAAGCCGAGTGGGCGCTGGTGCGCCAGCACGCCCAGATCGGCGCCGACATCATCGGCCGCCACGACAACGAGTTGCTGGCGGCAGCCCGCACCATCGCCCTGACCCACCACGAGCGATGGGATGGCACCGGCTACCCCGCTGGCCTCAAGGGCGAGCAGATCCCGCTGTTCGGGCGCATCGTGGCCATCGCCGACGTGTTCGACACCCTGATGAGCGACCGCCCCTACAAGGTGGCGATGAGCGCGCCACAGTCCCTGGCCGAGCTGGCCCAGGGGCGGGGCACGCACTTCGACCCGAACCTGCTGGACTGCTTCTTCCAGCAACAGTTCGAGATCCTGCGCATCATGGACCTCTACGCCGACGCGCGTGGCACGGTGCCCGAGATGGCGCCCTGACCTTGGGGCTGGTGCGGCCCGTTGGCCTCACACCCCGGTGCGGCTGAGCAAGCCGTCCAGGGCCTGCGTCGCGTCGTCAAAGTCATAGCGTTCCAGTGCCCGGTGCAGCTGCTGCATCAGGGGGTGGCCTTGCAGGGCCTGGGCGTTGTGCATCAGGTCCTGGAAGCAGTCGCGGGCCATGGCGTCGTGTTCGGTGACCAGGGCGCTGAGCTCGGCGAGGCGCTCTTGCAGGACGGGGTCATCGAGTTCAATGCGCTGGTGGGTGGTGATCGCAGGCTTCGGGTTGTTGAGGCGCTGGATGTCGGCGAGAACGGCCTGAAGCGCATCCAGGGTGAGGGCGAGTTCGCTCTGAACCTGGGCGCGGAGGTCTGAAGGGTCATCGGCTGTCGAGCTGTGCATGTGGGCTTCCATTTGGGAGACGGCTTGATGCAGCCTGGTGGCGCCGATGTTGCCGGCCAGGCCCTTGAGGGTGTGGGCGACCCGTATCGCGGCCTCGCGCTCTGGCGCGGCGGCAAGCTGGGTGGCGAAGTCATGCTGGGTTTTGGCAAATCCTTTCAAGAGTCGCTGGTAGAGGTTGAGGTTGCCCATGCAGCGTGACAGGCCGTCGACGGTGTCGAGGCTGTCCAGGCTGCCGAGCACGGTCTGGGGGGCGTCGGCGTCCAGGGGGGCGCTGGGGGTGGTCGCCTGGGGTGCCGTGGCGCTGGCCACTGGGCGCCTTGGCACGATCCAGCGCGCCATGATGGTGAACATCTGGGCCAGGTCGAGCGGCTTGGTGATGTGGTCGTTCATGCCGCAGGCCAGCACGCGTTCGCGGTCGCTGGCCATGGCGCTGGCCGTCATGGCGATCACGGGCAGGCTTTGCCAGTCGCTGCGCGCGCGGATGCGTTCGCTGGCGGTGTAGCCGTCCATCACGGGCATCTGGCAGTCCATCAGCACGCCGTCGAAGGGGCCCTCGGTCGCCAGCTTTTCAAGGCACTCGGCACCATGGCTGGCGGTGACCACCTTGAGGCCGGCGCGCTCCAGCAGGTCGCGGGCCAGCTCCTGGTTCATGGGTTGGTCTTCGACGAGCAGCACGCGTGCACCGGCGAGCTGGCGCTGGGCGTTTTGCAGCACGCGGTTGGTGGCCGCGCCAGGTGCGGCCGCGGGGGCATCCTGGCCCAGGGCGCGCGACAGGGTGTCGAGCAAGGTGGACGGCGTCACCGGCTTGTTGAGGATGCCGGCCAGGCCCACGCCATCGGCGGCGCGCAGGGCCTCGTCGCGGGCAAAGGCGGTGACCAGCAGCACGCAGGGGCGTTGCTCGGGCGGCAGAGACAAAGCATGGCGCGCGAAGGTGATGCCGTCCATGCCAGGCATCTTCCAGTCGGTGAGCAGCACGTGGTGGGGCTGGCCTTCGGCCATGGCCTCCTGCATGCACTGCAGGGCCAGGGGGCCGCTGGCGCAGGTGTCCACGCGCAGGCCCAGTCGGCTGACCATGGTGCCCAGCACCTCGCGGGCCGTGGGGTTGTCGTCGACCAGCAGCAGGCGCTTGTCGCGCAGCTCCTGGGCCAGCAAGGCGCGGCGCGTGGTGGCGCGGGCCTGCACGCCGAGTCGCGCGGTGAAGTGGAAGGTGCTGCCGGCGCCGGGCGTGCTTTGCACCCAGATGCGGCCATGCATGAGCTGCACGAGTTCGCGCGAGATGGTGAGGCCCAAGCCGGTGCCGCCGTACTGGCGCGTGGTGGAGCTGTCGCCTTGCGTGAAAGGCTGGAAGAGCCGCTCGACCTGGTCGGGGGCCAGGCCGATGCCGGTGTCGCGCACCCAGAAGTGCAGCACCACCTCGTCGTCCTGCAGTTCTTCGAGCTCACAGCCGATCAGCACCTCGCCGCTTTCGGTGAACTTGATGGCGTTGGTGCCCAGGTTGATGAGCACCTGGCCCAGGCGGATGGGGTCACCGATGAGGGCGGTGGGCATCTCGGGCGGGGCGGTGAAGAGCAGCTCCAGGCCCTTGTCTTCGGCGCGCATGCCCAGCACGTCGGCCATGTGGCTGATGACCTGTTCGAGCTGGAAGTCCGTGTATTCGAGCACCATCTTGCCGGACTCGATCTTGGAGACGTCCAGCACGTCGTTGAGGATCTGCAGCAGGTTGTTGGCCGAGCGGTGGGCCTTGTCGATGTAGTTGCGGGCCTTGGTCGGCAGGTCTTCCAGCAGGGCCAGATGGGTCATGCCCATCACCGCGTTCATGGGCGTGCGGATCTCGTGGCTCATGTTGGCCAGGAAGCGCGACTTGGCTTCTGCTGCGGCCTGCGAGGCGGCCTGGGCCTGGCGCAAGGCGGTCTCGGCCTGCTTGCGCACGGTGACGTCCTGCACCAGGGCGCAGAACTGGGCCTGACCAGCGTGCTCGAAAGGGATGAGGACGAGTTCGGCGTCGAAGGAGCGGCCCTGCAGGCTGGTGAAGCGCCACTCCACGGTGCGGGTGACGCGCTGGCTGTGCGCTTCCTGCACGTCTTGCAGGTCTTGTGGGCGCTGTTGTGCGTCGGACAGCGGGCTTTGCATCAGCTGCAGGCCCAGCAACTCGGACTCGTCGCTGGCGCCGAAGAGCTCCACGGCACGCGGGTTGCCGCGGATCAGGCCTTCTTCAAAGCGGTAGAAAAGGAAGGCCAGCGGCGCGTGGCGGAAGACCGCCAGCGTGCGCGCTTCAACCTCCTTGCGCTCGGTGATGTCCGTCCAGAAGCCGTTGTAGACGCGGGTGCCGTCGGCGCGGGTGTGCATGCGGCTGTTGCAGGCCAGCCAGGTCACGCGGCCATCGCGCATCACGGGGTATTCGGTCTGGGCGGTGGGGGGCAGCAAGGGGGCGCTGCTGGCGGGGCCGGCGCTGGCCACCTGCTGCCAGGCCAGTTCGGGCTCGGCCTTGAGGCGCTGGTGGTCCAGGCCCAGCAGGGCGCCAGCGCCGTCACCCAGGAAGCTGAAGAAGCCGGGGCTTTGCGGCGGCTGTTCCAGGCAGAACACGCTCAGGGGCAAGGCGTGCGCCATGTGGCTGAGGGCCTGCTCGGACAGGGTGAGGCTGCGGATGCGCGCCGCGCGCTGCCCCAGCAAGGCCAGGGCTCCCAGGCCCAGGGCCCACAGCAGGCCGATCTGGATGGCGCGCATGGCCATCAAGGGGCCTTCGTCGTCCAGCGGGAGCAGGCTCCAGGCGGTGAGGCCGGCCACGGGCAGGGCACGGCTTTCGGCCAACCAGTCGCGGCCATCGGCTTGCACGCGGTACATGCGCTGGCCGTCCAGCACCAGGGGCGTCACCACCCAGGGCAGGGTGCGGTCGGCCTCGCCACTGGCCACGGCCGGGGTGGTGTCGGCCTGCATGGGCACGCGCCCTTGCCAAGGCACCTTGCTCACCGGCGCATCCGCCGTGGTCCGCCGTGTGACCGCCTCCGGGGCCGACTGCGCGATCACCACGCCACGGGGGTCCGTGACAAGGATGCGGCGCTGCGGGCCTTGCAGCAGGTGCTGCAGGGCGTCGGGGCGCAAGCGGGCCACCACCTGGCCTTCCCAGTGGGTGGGCGCACCGGTGCGCACCGAGAACACCAGGGCCAGGCTGCCATCCGGGCCCAGGGTGTCGGTGCGCAGGGCCTGGCCGCTGTCGGCGGTTTCGTTGAAGAAGGTGCGGTCGCGCAGGTTGCGGCCCAGCATGGCGTCGGGGGCCTGCCATTGGCTGTCGGCCAGGACCTGGCCTCGGGTGTCGAGCAACCAGAGGGCATCGAGGCCCAGCTGGCGGGCGAGGTCGCTCAGGCGGGCACTGGTCTGCGCGACCTCTGGCCGCGCGCGCAGGCTGGCGACGCTCTGCGCCGGGGCGTCCACGTTGTCCGGGCTGACGCGGGCCAGGAAAGCCTGTGTGCTGTCTTGTGCGGCCAGGGCCTGGGGCAGGGCAGACATCTGCCGCAAGGCGATCTGGGTGGCCGTGTGCAGGGCGTCCAGGCGCACGACGGTGTTGTTGTGCTTTTGTTCCTGCAGGCCCGTGAGGTCGGACTGGATGAGCAGCGCGCCGGCGCCCCAGGTGAGCACCGTCCAGCCGAGCGCAGCCCATCCCAACCCGGCGCGGCTGAGCCAGCGCCTGGATGCATTCAGGGCGGTTGCCGACGGGTGCTCGGCGTGGGGGGCCGTGGTCATGTCGGGTGACAGTGTGCCTGCAAGGCGGGCGCAGGGCCAGGGGCTGCATGCACCGGGCAGGGGCGGCTGTCGTGCTTTGTGCAACACCTTCGGGGGATGCGGGCGCGCTGTGGCAGCGCGGCCTTGCGGGTCTACCCCAGCCTTGGCGGCGGGGCTGGGGTGCTCAGCCCTTGAGCAGGACGCTCTCGGCGCGGGACAGCGCCTGGGGCCGGCCCGACAGCACCAGGGTGTCGCCGGCTTCCAGCAGCAGGCTGGGCGACGCCGAGACCACGGCGCCCTGGGCCTTGCGCACCGACACCACGGACACGCCCACCTCGCGTTTGTCGATGCTGGCGTCCAGGGTCTTGCCCACGCACACCGCATCCGGCGGCAGGGTCAGCGACAGCAGGCGCTGCAGCTCCAGCTCGTCGACGCTGTCGTCGTCGGCGCCGTGGAAGTAGCCGCGCATCAGGCCGTAGCGGGCGGCACGCTGTTCCTGCACCAGGCGGAACACGCGGCGGATGGGCACGCCCACCAGCGCCAGCGTTTGAGACGCCAGCATCAGCGAGCCCTCCAGCGCTTCGGGCACCACCACGGTGGCACCGGCTTGCTGCAGCTCATCCAGCGTGGTGTCGTCCACCGTGCGCACGGCCACGGGCACCTGGGCCGCGTGCTCGTGCGTGAGGTGCAGGATCTTGCGCGCCGAAGCCAGGTGCGGGAAGGTGATCACCACCGCGGACGCCCGCGACAGGCCCGCCGCCATCAGGCTTTGCAGCCGGGCCGCATCGCCATAGACCACGCGGTGGCCGGCGGCGGCGGCCTGGCGCACGCGGTCGGGGTCAAGGTCGAGCGCCAGGTAGCTGATGCCCTCTTGCTCCAGCAATCGCGCCAGGTTCTGGCCGCTGCGCCCGTAACCGCAGATCAGCACGTGGCGTTCGGTGCCGATGGCCTGCGAGGCGATCCTGGTCATGGCCAGCGACTGCATCAGCCAGTCGGTCGACGACAGGCGCATCACCAGGCGGTTGCTGTACTGGATGACGAAGGGCGTGGCCA
>CANBQJ010000193.1 GCA_947371645.1 Burkholderiales bacterium
GGATGCTTGCCAGGCTCATGGGGTGATGCCTCGTATGCGCTTTACCTCAGCCATTTTCCGGTGGTCGCGGCGCTGAGCAAGGTGGTCACGCCCCTCAATGGGGGCACCTTGCTCGGGGCGGCAATGTCGCTGTGCCTGATCGTGGGCACATGCCTGGTGGTGGGCATTCAGTTTCACCAAAGGGTAGAACGTCCGCTGATGCGCTGGTTGGGCAACAGCTTGTTGACGCCGCGACATGGGGCAGCTGCGGTGTCACTGTGAAGCCATCGCGGTGGGGGGGTCTACATGCAAACGGGCTTTCAAGCCTGAGGTGTGCATGAGTCGACCTCCCATCAGGGACTGAGGCATCCGGGCTTGACCTTGTACAAGGTGAACTTCGCGTTGGCCCACCGAGGCAGCCCCTCATCCAGCACGCGCTCCGCGATCAGGCAACGGTCAACCCGTGGGTCCACGTAGCCTCCGCGGGCGCGCATCCCCTTGCTGGTCAGCATCTCCGAGTAGTCAGCGATGTAGCGGATCTGCCTGGCCTTGATGTAGTCCATGAGCGTGTTGGACTTGATGAAGGGCACGGCATCGTCATTGGTCAGGCCGTCCAGGTTCACGTGGGTCTGCTGTGAGAAGTAGCTGACGATGCCGGCATTCCATCCGCCATAGACCTGATCGTGCGGCATCGCCTTCAGATACAGGGCGCCTTGCAGCATGCCGGCCTGGTGGGGCCAGGTGACCTTGTAGAGGTGGGCCACGCCAAACACGGCGAACAGCAAACAAAAGCCCATGGCCAGATGCCGCTTGGGGTCGCGTGCCAGCTGGTGGTAGACGCCGGCAAAGCTCAAGCCCACGGGCACCAGCAGGTTGGCCGCATACCAGCTCTGCAGCGCCGCGCTGTTGTGGCGGTAGAAGGCGACATAGGCCACGCAGCACAGCATCGCACCCAGCCAGACCGTCCGTTGGGCGTCTGCCTGGCCGGCTTCCGGCTTGGACTGGCGCACGATGAACCGGCGGCTGATCCAGACCAGGGCCAGCAAGGCCACCAACAAGCCAAGCCCCCCGCCCAGACGCATCCACACGGGCGTGCCGGCCTGCGACATGGCCTTGAGCAAGGCGACCAGGTCTGGCGCAAAGGGCAGCGACACCGAGACGAGCAAGATCAGGGGCGACACGATGCTGTGGCCCGCCATGGCCGACCAGTGCAGTTTGATGTCTGCGCTGGCCTGCGACAGGTGGCCGGAGATGTGCTCGTTGTGGGCCAGCACCACCGCGACGCCCAGTACGGCCCCCACCAGCGCCGACAGCAGCTTGCGGAAGGTGGGGCGGTCTGTCCACTTCCACCCCAGTCCCGCAGCGAGGAACAGGCATCCCGGCAACATGCCGAAGTCCGAGCGTGCCAGCGAACCCATCAGCCCGGTTGCGGCCAGCAGCACATGGCCTGCAGTGCCGCAAGGCTCCTCGCGGCTCAGTTGCAGCAGCATCAGGGCAGCAAACAGGATCACCAGCCAGGACTCCATCATGGCGGTGCTCTGAGTGAGGCTGGCGGTGGCAAAGAAGGGGGCCACGGACACCCATGCCGAACCCGGGCCCCACCACCGGTTCACGGCCGTCCAGACCATCCAGGCCGCGCTGGCGATGCAGGCTGCGGCCACCGTGCTGACCAGCAGGTAGGCGTCTCGCCAGTCCACGTGGCCCATCAGCTTGTACATGGCCACCAGCCCATAGCCGTACAGCACATGAAAGCCTGTGGCCGGTGCGGTGCCGTCAAAGGTCCACTGGCCATCATGAGCGCGGTGTGCCGCCATCTGCAGGTAGTAGAAGGCGTCGTCCGGGATGATGCCGATGAGCACGGCATCAGGGCTGCCGTGAAAGTGCATCACACGCACCATCATCAGTGCGAACAAGGCCAGGGCAAAGGTCCAGGGGTGGCTTGGCTTCATGACCGGCTCAACACCCAGGCCGTCAAGGCACTGGCGTCCATCTGTCCTTGATGAAGCCTGATGACCACCTGATATTCAGGGTAGTCCGGGTCCAGCCGTTGTTTGAGCCCGGCGTGGTCGTCACGTCCCAATGCCACCTCACGCAGAGGGGC
This sequence comes from Burkholderiales bacterium, assembly GCA_947371645.1. The sequence continues at coordinate 2,081 of CANBQJ010000193.1, forward strand.
CGTGTCGCCCAATGCGTGTTCGGCGGCCAGCAGCGCAGCGTGCACGGGTTTGGACAGGGCACCCCGGTAGGTGTGCAACACCACCACGCAGTCCGATGCGGCCGGTGCCTGCTTGTCGAAGCGCGCAAAGTAGTTGGACACGGACCATTCCGGGTGGGCACGCTTCAGGTTGTAGGCCAGCACCGGGTCGAAGGTGTAGATGGCGGGCGCCTGCCGGCAGCTGTGGGTCATGCCCTGCAAGGTATTGAGCACCTCGGCTGTGGGCAGGTTCCAGCTGTTCTTGGTGGTGTCCTGGTGCCGCAGCACATTGGCCGCACCGGTCAGTTGCGTGGCCGTGACCAGCAAGAGGGCCAGGGCTGCCACGTGCTTGCCGGCGATGAGCCTGCTCGCAGGGGCCAGCAGGTAGGCCTGAAAGGGCAGCACGACAACCAGGTTTCTGAACTTGCCGGCCAGCCCTGATGCCACCATGCAGATCAAGGCGGCCACGAAGGTGGACACGGCCTGGCTGGGCATGGTCTTGCGCCAGGCGGCCCACCCGATCAGGGCGTACAGGCAGGCCCAGCCCAGGACGGACAGCCCACCCGGCACGCTGGCCGGAAAGACACCCTGGTTGGAAGACAAACTGATGGCGATGCCCGCGAGCGACTTGAAGGCGCCGGACGTCTGACCTTCGGTGTGGTGCACATGGACGGTGAAGAACACCATTGCCTGAGGTGCAAACAGCAACCCCGCCAGCAGCCACCAGGGCGCAGACCGCCGTGCGTGCTGCCACCATCCCTCGCGGCCATGCAGCCCGTACCACAGCCAGATCACCGGCAAGAGCACCAGCGCGGCATAGCCCACGTGGGCCATGAGCAGCCAGGCGACGGCCGGCTTGGCGTGGTACCACCAACCGTCCCTGCTGCGGGGGACAGCAAGGCACCACATCAGCAGGGGCACCAGGTAGGCATACCAGCGGATGCTGGTGCACCAGATCAAGGCGGCAGGCGACAAGCCGGCCACCAGCAGGATGAGGCCGGCAGCCAGTTCACCATGTTCTCGCCGGGTGAAGCGCGCAAAGCCGAACAGGGCGAGCAGGTAGGCGCAGGCCGAAGCGGCGCGCACCGCAGGCCAGCTGCCCAGGGCACTGTGGAGCAGGCCATTGAGCAGGTAGCTGCCAGGTGGGTGCACATCTTCTTGCTGCATCAGCCTGACCGTGGGCAGGGTGCCCAGGTGTTCGATCAGGTCGATGTTGGTGACCTCGTCGTCAAAGCCAGGCGATTGCACGGCCACGACCAGGAAGAGCGCGACGATCAACGCCCATGCGGTGGCCCAGGCCATCGTGATGAGGCCTCGGTGGGGGAGGGCGGGGGCCCGTGCGGCAAGCTGGTTCATGCCAGCACCTGCTTGCGTGAAGTCAGCTTCTGCCGAAGCCATTCGCGTGCGCGGCCATCGTAGTAGCGGTCCAGCAGCAGGCAGAACCCTGCGACCAGGGCGATCGTCAGGGGTCCTGCATACAGCTCTTGCGGCCAGGCGGGCGCAAGCTTGCGGAAGATGGCCAGCAAGAGCAGGAACAGCGGCATGTGCACGATGTAGAGCGAATAGGAGAGCTTGCCCGCCACGTCACTGATGGCTGTCGTGAGGCCCGTTGTGCGCACGGCCGCCCCGACCATCACGAGAAGGGGAAAGCCGAGTGAGACCAGCAAGAGGTCGTAGGCCCCTTGATGTCCAGCGGGTTGCCAGGACAACAGCACGACGACCAGGGCGGCGATGGGCCACATCGACAGACTGGGAAGGGCAGGCAGTCGCGGCCCATGGCGAAAGAGCCATGCCCCGAGCAGGAAGGCAAACGCGACCCTTGGGATGGCCCAGAACACGTTGTGCCACATGTTGCCTGCTTCCAGCCCGTGGTATTGGTCCACGAGCAGGAGCAAGAAGGCACCGCTGATCCCGATCAGCACCCACAAAACGCGTTGATTGAGGTGCCTGTGAAATGCCGCGTAGAGGACATTGATCATCAGCTCGAAAAACAGCGACCAGGCCGGGGGGTTGAGGAAATAGGGCGGGTCATAGGCCCAACCCATGGTCATGGGTGTGGGCAGCATGGCCATTTCAAGCCACACCGTCCATCCAAAGTCATCCAGCGGTGGCGGTCGCACGCCCACTTTGAGTTGCACCAGCACTTTGACAAGGCCGATGGCGAACCCGACGAAGTAGAGCGGGTAGAGCCGTACGATTCTCAGCTTGATGAACGCCATCAAAGGCATGCCGGCTGCCAGCCGCTTGTCGTAAGCGCTGGCGACGACAAAGCCGCTGAGCAGGAAGAACAGGTCAACCGCCAGGTGTCCGCTGTAGGGGCGGGGTATGCCGGTGAACGCTTCGAACTCGTGCAGGCAGACAACGATCAATGCGGCAACACCCCGGATCGCGTCCAGCGCATGGAAGTGCGGGGAGGCCGTTGTGGCCGACGGGCGGGCTGCGTTGAAAGACATCGGGTCACGCGAAGGACGATGCGGGCGCGTCCATGTGGCAGGCCATGGCCCGCAGCTGGTGCGCCGCCTGCGCGCGGTCGAAATGGTTGACGTCGCCGCTCACGCTGGGCAACACCGCGTAGAGCGATGCGGTGTGGGGGCGCCACACCACCGGGGTGTAGTGCTGGTCTTCAAAGAAGACGGCCAGAGGCTTGTTCAAGGCAGCCGCCAGGTGGGCAATGCCCGTGTCTGGCGTGAGCACGGCTTCGCATTGGTCCAGCAGGGCGATCAGCTCCCAGAGGTTCATCTCTGCGGGCCCCAGGGCCAGTGCCGGCTGGCCTGCCAGGCCATGCCGCTGGCCAAAGGCATGACGCTGATCTGCTGGCACATTGAAGACGATGTGCGCCTGCGGCCAAGCACGCCGTGCCTCCTGGGTCAGCCAGTCGACGACCTCTGAAGAGAATGTCTTTTGTGGGCCGGCGCCATAGGTGTTGATCAGCACGTGGGGCACATGGGCAGCCAGGGTGACGCGCGGCGTGAGGCCGCTGCGTGCCACTTCACCCAGGTCGCAGCCATCGTGGTGGTGGATGCGCAGCAAGGCACACAGGGCCCGCAGGCGGTCGGTCACGTGGCGCCGGGGGTGATCGAAGGTGTGGTCGGCAATCGAGTAGGCGAAGGCCCGATACCGGCCCACGTTCAACCCGATGGCGACCTTCGGCCGGACCCTGCGCATGAAGGCGATGGTGTCCAGGCTCAGGAAGGCTTCCATCGAGATGAACACGTCCACGGCCCGGCCTCCTGCCTGCACGCTGCGCGCGGCTTGACGGGGTGTGGTGGCGCCGACCACTTCATGCACGCCCGGGATGCCTTGCCACAGCGCCGTCAGGCCAGGCGCGCACACCACCAGCACACGGATGTCCGGTCGGCTTCGCCTCAGGCTGGCGATGAATTGCGTGTGGATGACCGAGTCGCCCAACTTGCCATCCGGTTGCCACAGGCACAGGCGTGCACCCTGAGCAGGGGCAAAGGTGTCTGTGGGCTGTCGCCAGTAGTAGCGGTCGTCCCGGTCTGCCAGCCAGTCCAGCGCCAGGGCGCGCAGGGCCATCTTGAGCTTCATGGCTTGGCCTGATGGGTGCGCTGCTCCAGTTCATCCACCTTGAGCACGATCATGTACTCGTAGATGGCTTGCAGCGTGGCGTAACGCAGGCCTGCCAGGCCGTCCAGGAAGCCGCGCTTGCCCACGTACAGCAACAGGAACTTGATGAAGGGGCGCAGAGGCAACCTGTAGAACAGCTCTTTCTGGTGAAAGCGCCGCTCGTGAAAGCCTGGGGCCGTGAAGGCCTTGACGATGGAAAACTCGGCCTGGGCCTTGCGGTTGGTGATGATCTGCTCGGCCTCGAAGCGGCTGTACGCGTTGTGCCGCTCCAGCCAGTGTCCGACCCCCTTGCTGAAGGGGAAGTGGTCCAGATAACCCGACACCTGCCCGACAGGGCCGTCGGCAATCGAGATGGGGTTGACCAGCCGCTCGTAGCGCATGCGCTCGGGCCTGAACAGGCGCATGTAGAAGGGCGAAGCCTGAACGTGCTTGAGCCAGGTGCCGACAAAGAAATCGCGCCGCTGAACCTGAAAGGCCACGTGGCCCTGCGGGCTCTTCACCGCGGCCTCGATGGCTTGCACCAGCTCTGGCGACATCCGCTCGTCTGCGTCGATGTAGAACACCCAGTCATGCTTGAAGGGGACGTTGGCCAGGCCCCAGTTCTGGTGGGATGCCCAGTTGTCAAAAGGCCGGCGGGTGATGGTGGCGCCAAACCTTTCGGCGATCTCGACGGTGCGGTCGGTGCTCAGCGAGTCATACACATGGACGTCGTCGCACCAGGCCACGCTGGCAAGACAGCCTGGCAGGTCTTGCTCTTCGTTTTTGGTGAGGATGAGGACGGAAATCTTGGACATGCTGGTGCAGCAGGGGCAAGCTGGCAGGCGATCTGCACTGGCGTCATCCACCAGAGCTGAACCAGGCCCCCGACCCGATGAACGCTGAGCCAGGGAGCTTAGGACTTCAATGTGACAGCAGCTTGTAGGCGCGACTTCGTCAGGTTTTGGGTGCCGGGGCTGTGGGCGCGAAGGCAGGCTGTCGGAACACGTAGAGCACCAGTACGCAGCCAAAGACGGCCAAGCCGTACACCAGCACCGGCTGGATGCAGCCACGGGTGAGCTGGTTGACCTTGTTGACGATCGATTCCCCGCCAACGCCGTACAAAAACAGGTGCCAGGTGTCGCACAAAATTGCCGTGGAAATGAACATCCCCGGGCCGAACTGAGCCATCGCATCCATGAGGATGAAGACCAAGGTCAGCATCGCAAAGCTGATCAAGGGGAACCAGACCCCGAACATCACGTACAGGTCTGCCCAGATCGAGCCTGTGGCATAGCCACCCAGGTGACCGCCCAGGGCCACGTTGAGGTAGTAGTCGCCGTTGGAGTA
>CANBQJ010000194.1 GCA_947371645.1 Burkholderiales bacterium
TCGGCGGCCAGCATCACGGCGGGGTCGTGCTCCACCACCACGAGGGTGTTGCCGGCGTCCACCAGGCGCTGCATGGCCAGGTTGATGCGGTCCATGTCGCGCGGGTGCAGGCCAATCGACGGCTCGTCCAGTACGAACAGCGTGTTGACCAGCGAGGTGCCCAGGGCCGTGGTCAGGTTGATGCGCTGCACCTCGCCACCGCTCAGTGTGCGGCTCTGGCGGTCCAGCGTGAGGTAGCCCAGGCCCACGTCCACCAGGTACTTGAGCCGCGTGCGGATCTCGTCGAGCAGCAGCTGCAAAGCGTCGTCGTGGCCCTTGCTGGGCAGGGTGACGAAGGCAAAGAAGCGCTGCAGCTGCGAGATGGGCAGCAGCATCAGATCGAAGAGGTTGAGGCCAGGCAGGGCCTCCAGCGTGGCGCGGGGCAAGGCCGCGCCTTTGGGCAAAAAGCGTTGCGTAGGTGGCAGCACGGCGTCGGCGTCTTCACGCGAACCCATGCGCCACAACAGCGAGGTGAGCTGCAGGCGGGCGCCTTCGCAATCGGGGCAGGGCGTGTAGCTGCGGTACTTGGACAGCAGCACGCGGATGTGCATCTTGTAGGCCTTGCTCTCCAGGTACTCGAAGAAGCGCTTGATGCCGTACCACTGCTTCTTCCAGTTGCCCTTCCAGGTCGGGTCGCCATCGATCACCCATTGCTTGTGCTCGGGTGAGAGCTGCGACCAGGCCGTGTCGCGGGGGACGGCGGCATCGCCCGCGTACTTGATGAGGTCGTCCTGGCATTCGGACCAGGCGGGTGTCTGGATGGTCTTGACCGCGCCGCCGCGCAAGGTCTTCTTGGCGTCAGGGATGACCAGGCCCCAGTCCACGCCAATGACGCGGCCAAACCCACGGCAGGTGGGGCAGGCGCCGGCGGCAGAGTTGAAGCTGAACATGCCCGGCGTGGGCGCGCTGTAGCGGCGGCCGCTTTCGGGGCAGTGCAGGCCGCTGGAGAAGCGCCAGAGCTCGGGCTCGCCTTCATCCGCGAGGGCATAGACCGTGATGTGGCCAGAGCCGCGCAGGAAGGCCGTCTCCAGCGATTCCATGACGCGGGGGCGGTCCAGGTCGGCGCCAGTCGCGTCGGCCCCGAGGCGGAAGCGGTCCACCACCACGTCCAGCACCAGGCGTTCGCTCAAGGCACCGTCGGCATCGGGTGACTGCACCGTGCGCTGCGCCTGGATGCGCGAAAAGCCGCTGGCCGACAGCCACTCCTCCATCTGCGTGGCGGAGGTGTTGGCCGGTAACTCGGCCCCGAAGGTGATGACCACGCGGCGCCCGCCCGGTGTGGCGGCGCAGCGCTGCAACAGCGCCTCAAACACCGACTGCGGCGTGTCTTCACGCACCAGCAGGCCGGTGTCCTGGTCATAGAGCCGGGCCGCCCGCGCAAACAGCAGCTTGAGGTGGTCGTTGAGCTCCGTCATCGTGCCCACGGTGGAACGCGAGGTGCGCACCGGGTTGCTCTGGTCGATGGCGATGGCGGGCGGCACGCCATCCACGCGGTCCACGGCGGGGCGGTCCATGCGGTCCAGGAACTGGCGGGCGTAGGCGCTGAAGGTCTCCACATAGCGCCGCTGGCCTTCGGCATACAGCGTGTCAAACACCAGTGATGACTTGCCCGAACCGCTGGGCCCGGTCACCACCGTCAGCTCGCCGGTGCGGATGTCCAGGTCGAGGTTCTTGAGGTTGTGCTGGCGTGCGCCACGGATACGGATATCGGACATGAAACACCTGTTACGCCTGGCCGCCTCTTGTGCACCATGCACGAGGTGGGGCCAAACATTGTAGGGATGGCCAGAGGTCCAGCGCGGTGTAAGCCTTTGCATCGGAAGCCGACCTCAAGTTGCCGCCACGCGCAGCCGAGAAAGCTGCATCGCCGGGTTTCCCCGGAGTCGGGGCCACGCGGGGCTGTGGGCTGGACCGCCGCATCGCCCCAGACGTGATCGGTCGCGCCGTGCAGGCGGCCCTTCATGACGGAGCCTCGTCATGCACCCCAGCTGGATCGATCACCTGTCCCTCCGCCAGAAGTTCGTGCTGCTGGCCAGCGTCGCGCTTTTGGGGATTGCCTTGCCTGCCGGCCTTGCGGTGTGGCAGTCATGGACGCAATGGCACAGCCTGCAGTCTGAGCTGGAGGGCATCGCGCCCGCGCAAGGCTTGCTGGCACTGGTGAAGACCACGCAAGAGCACCGTGGCCTCAGCAATGCGGTGTTGCATGGCGCGAGCGAGCAAAGTGCCGCGCGCGAGCAGCGCCAGCTCAAGCTCAACGAGCTCATGGGCCAGGCCGGGCTCAGCGTCCAGGGCCTGGCCGACGGGGACCTGTCGTCGCGTTGCCATGCCATACAAGGGCAGTGGCAGACCTTGGCCGACGACGTGGCGAACAAGCGCGTGCTGCCCGCCGCCAGCATCCAGCGCCACACCGAACTGGTGTCGCAAGAGATGCTGCTGCTGGACGATGTGCTGGACCGCTCGGGCCTGTCGCTGGACGCCGATGCCGACAGCTACCACCTGATCATGGCCACCTTCCGTGACCTGCCCCGCATGATCGAGCGCCTGGGCCTGGCACGGGCCAAGGGCTTGGCCATGCTGGCCACCGGCGACATCGACGCCAGCGCTTCAGCCGCCCTGCTGGGCCACCTGGAGGCCGCAGAGGTGCACGCCCAGGATGTGACGCGCGGCCTGTCCAAGACCGACATCGACACCAACCCAGCTTTGGCCAGCCTGCACATCCTGTGGCAAGGCGCGCAGCAGGCCCAGGCCCAGGCCATCGAGCTGGTGCGTGCGGTGGCCAGTGGCCGCCAATTGGCACCCAGTGACTACTTCAACCAGATGAGCGCTCACCTGGGGGCGCAGTTCGCTGTCAGCGACGCCGTGCTGAAAGAGCTGGAGGGCCGCCTGGCGGCACGGAAATCACAAGAGGTCAGCCGCTTGCTGTCGGTGGTGCTGGGTGCCGCCTGCCTGCTGACCTTGGCCGCGGTGCTGGGCGCCATGATCCAGCGCAGCGTCTTGCAGGCCGCCGAGCAGGCCGGTCGCGCGGCCCAGGCCCTGGCCCGTGGCGACCTGAGCGTGCAGGTCGACAGCCAGTCGCGCGACGAACTGGGTGACATGGTGCGGGCCATCGGCCAGGCCATGCAGCGTTTGCGCGAGCTGGTGGCCCAGATCCAGCAGGCCAGCGCTGCCGTGGCCCAGGCTGCCGGCGAGATTGCCCAGGGCAACCAGGACCTGAGCCAGCGCACCGAAGGCCAGGCTTCGTCGCTGCAGCAAACCGCATCGTCCATGGAAGAAATATCGTCAATGGTGCGCACCAACGCCACCACGGCCCAGCAGGCCAACGCGCTGACCCAGCGGGCCTCTTTGGGCGCCAGCGAAAGCGGTGAGACCTTCCGCCAGGTGGTGGGCAAGATGAATGACATCCGCGACGCCAGCCGCCGCATCGCCGACATCAACGCTGTGATCGACGGCATCGCCTTCCAGACCAACATCCTCGCCTTGAATGCCGCCGTCGAAGCGGCCCGCGCCGGCGAGCAGGGCAGGGGCTTTGCCGTGGTGGCCGGCGAGGTGCGCACGCTGGCCCAGCGCAGCGCCACCGCCGCGCGCGAGATCAAATCGCTGATCAGCCAGAGCACCGACACGGTGGAGTCCGGCTACCAACTGGCCACCTCCACCAGCGAGAACATCCAAGGCCTGGTCGCGCGGGTGCTGGAGGTCGGCGCGCTGATGAGCAACCTGGCCGCCGGCAACGAGCAGCAGCACCTGGGCATCGAACAGGTCAACCTGGCGGTGAGCCACCTGGACCAGGGCACGCAGCAAAACGCGGCATTGGTCGAGCAGTCGAGTGCGTCGGCCATCAGCCTGCGCCACCAGGCTGCCCGGCTGCAGGAAGCCATCGGGTATTTCAAGCTCGTCTGAGCGCCGTCGATGGGCTGCAGGGCCTGGCCTTTGTAAATCGTGCCAACATGGAGGCTGTCCAACATGTCAGACAGCCGCAGCACCTGTGCGCTGTCCTTGTGAGTCGCACACATGAACGCCAAGAAAATTGCCTTGATCGCCCTGGGTTCGGTGCTGGCCGTGGCCGCCCTCTACCTCGTCTTCGTGCTCAAGTGGAGCTACTCCAGCGGCGAGCGCGCCGGCTGGGTGCAAAAGCTCTCTCACAAGGGCTGGTTGTGCAAGACCTGGGAGGGTGAGCTGGCCCTGGTCTCGACACCTGGCGCCCCGGTGGAGAAGTTCCTTTTCACGGTGCACGACGACGCCGTGGCCGCCGACATCAACCGCCTGATCGGTCAGCGCGTGTCGCTGCATTACGACGAGAAGGTGGGCGTGCCCACCAGCTGCTTTGGCGACACCCATTACTTCGTGAACAAGGTGGTGCCGGTGGAAGGCATCTCGCTGTCACCGGGCGTGGTGGTGCAGCCTGACCATGCGGCCTCTGCCGCGATGCCGGGCCAGGGCGCCTCGGCGCCCTGAACGTTCAGCGCACCAGCAGCACGGGCACCTTGCTGCGCGCCAGCACCTGGGTGGCCACCGAGCCGGTCACCAGGTTCACCAGGTTGCTGTGGCCGTGCGAGCCCATGATGACCAGGTCACAGCCCAGCTTCTTGATCTGCTTGGCGATCACCTCCGGCGGGTGGCCCGCCTTGCTCACGTAGTCCGTGGCCAGGTCATGGCGTGCCAGGAACTTGCGGATGGGCTTGAACACGGCCTCGCTGGTGTCGTTGTAGTAGCTCTTCAGCTCTTCGGGGTCGAACATCGACGCCGCGTGCGGCGGGATCATGGGCACCACGTTGAGCACCGTGTAGTGGTGTGGTGCGGCCAGCCATTCTTCGTGGGTGGCGAGCCAGGCCAGCATGTGCTTGGTGTAGGCGCTGCCGTCAACGGGGAGGAGGATCTTCATGTGCGTGCTCCGCAAGCTGCTTTGGATGGGGCCAGTGTGCGCCTGATCGCGGGGGCAGATTTGATCCCGATCAAGCGTTGGCGGGTGTTCCGCCGCCGCGCCTGGGCACTTCGATGAGCCGCATGGGGTCGTGCCCCAGAGACTCGTCCTTGTGCCCGTGCCCACGGGCGTTGCTCACCACCCGGGTCTGGCCTGCGGGGTGGCTCACCAGGTAGTCGTGCCGGCAATGCAGGTGGCCGTGCAGCCACAGGTCGGCCAGAGGCAGCAGCGCGTCGTCGGCGTTGCAGAAGCTGGCGGTGCCGGGCTGCGCGCCGTAGCGCGGGTCGGCGCTGCGCAGGCTGGGGCCATAGTGGGTGATGACCACGGTGGCATCGGCCTCATCGGTCTCATTGGCTTTCGCCTCGGTCAGCGTGTGCTGCAGCCAGTCGCGCGCGGCCAGCGCGCGCAGGCGCACGGCATCCGGGTCGAAGGGCCCACCCCCTTGCGTGGCGCGCATCACCTTCACGAAGTAACCGGCGGCGCGTTGGGCGCGCTTGCGCTCGTGCTCGCCCAGCAGGTCGAAATCGCTCCAGCGGGTGCAGCCCACGAAGCGCACGCGCTGGCCGTCGGCGGCGGTCAACACGGTGCTGTCCTGGTCCAGCAGGATCAGGCCCAGCTCGGCGGCCAGCGCGCGCAGGCCGGCCAGGGCCTCGTCCACGTCACGGCCGTCAAATTCATGGTTGCCGGGCACGAAGACCACGGGCACGGGCCAGCTTGCAAACTGGCGCAGGCCGCGCCAGGTGCTGTCGATGTCACCCGCCAGCACCAGCACATCGGCCCAGGGTGCGGGCCGGGGCAGGAAGTCTTCGGTTTCCAGGTGCAGGTCGGACAGCAGCTGCAGCTTCACGGGGCGCTCGGTGGGGGCTCGGTCCTGAACCGTGGGTTCAGTTCGCGCCGTGGCACTGTTTGTACTTGCGGCCACTGCCGCAAGGGCAGGGGTCGTTGCGGCCGACTTTGGGCCCCTCGCGCACCACGGTTTCCACCTTGTGGCTCTCGGCCACGGCGATCTCGACCAGGTCCACCACGTCAAACACCAGGGCTTCGATGGCCGAGTCCAGGCTGTTGAGGGGGTGTTCGTCGTTCAGGGCCTTGGTCATGGCCTGCTGGGTTTCGTCCTGCTCGGGCAGGTGGCGCCAGATGGAGTCCAGCAGGTCGGGCACGCCGGGCAGGCCGGCTTCTTCCAGCTGAGGGAAATTGGCCAGGGCCCACTCGAAGCCTGCGGCCCAGTAGCCCAGGCCTTCCAGCGCCTCCTCGCCCTTGACCGGCTCGCCCTCGTCGTCCTCGATCACGGGCACGATGGGGTCAAACCAGCCGTCCTCCAAGATGCCGCGCCAGATCTCGTCCTTGCGGCGGGTGATCAGGTCGAGGAGCTTGTCGTGTTGCTCGGCGCTCCAGCCCGGGCTGTCGCCGTCGGGCATGCCGTTGGTGCCGAAGATGGGCGGCAGCCACTGCTCGGGCGTCAGCACCACGGGTTGCACGAGCACGCCGGCCAGGTAGCCGTCCAGCAGCACGGCGTCCACCGTCTCGAAAGGCTCGGGCACGGCGGCCAGGAGCGTGTCGATCTCGTGGATGTCCTCGTCGGTGAGCGCGGGGGTGTTTTTCATGGTCAGCAAAAGGGGCGCGTCGAAACCGCCATTGTGCCTGCGCTGTGCCCGGGCCTGGGCCGGGGCCCTGCTGGCGCCAAGGGTGTGCAGGACACGCACCAGCTTTGGCAGGAATGGTTTATGCGTCCTGCACCCGCACATTGTTTGTGTGCGCGTTGCGCGGAAAGGAGATGCACCATGCTGGATACCACGGCCACCAAGTTCTCTCACCTTCGTCCGGAAGACATGGGCTGGAAGAGTGAGGGCTTGCGGGATTTCTTCCTCTACAAGGACCTCGGCATCGCCGCGGCCACCAATGGCAAGGTGATTGCGCACCTGGTCAAGGCCAACATGGCCCCGGAAAAGGGCACGGGCTGGCACCGCCATGAGGCAGATTTCCAGATCGTGATCATGACCAAGGGCTGGGCCCGCTTCATGTACGAAGACCA
>CANBQJ010000195.1 GCA_947371645.1 Burkholderiales bacterium
TATGACCCCGGGGCGCAGGAGCCCTCATGCACTTGCTCATCCGCGCCGTCAGTCTGGCTGGTCAGCCTTTGACGCAGGCCCTCTCTGCCTACTTCGATGAGCGTGGCGGCACCATGGGCCGCTCGGACACCAACACCCTGTCGCTGCCCGACCCGGAGCGCCGCATCTCTCGCCTGCAGGCCGAAGTCTCGCGTTCGGCCGAAGGTTGGCGCCTGCTCAATGTGGGCCACGCCAACCCGATCTGGCACAACAACAAGGCCGTGCCTCCGGGTGAAACCGTGCTGCTGGACGAAGGCGACGAGCTGCAGGTGGGCACCTACTCGCTGCAGGTGAGTTTCTCCAACAACGACCCGGCTGCGCGCACCATCACGCAGGGCCGCGCGGCGGTCGATTCGCGCACCGTCATCGTGGGCTCGGGCACCGAGCCGCGCACCGACCCCAGCCGCATGGGCGGGCCATTCAGCGTCAACCTCAGCGCCAACCCGCGCACCGAGGCGGCGGCTGTCCAGCGTGGCGCGTCGGCCTTGGGCGGTGCCGCTTCGGCCTCTGCCATGGACCACGACAGCGGCGCCACCCAGCTGGTGCACGATGCCAGCCGCGTGAGCGTCACCCAGGTCCCCCAGGCCAGGCCCGCGCCAGTGGCGCCTGTTCTGCCGGTGCCGCCTGTGGCCGCGCCCGCCCTCGCCTCCGCTCCCTCTGCTGCGGCATCCCCCTTTGCCGACCTGCTGGGCAACGCATCGCCCGCTGCCGCGCCACCGGGCGGGGCGGCCCCGTCGGGCAACCGCTCGCCCTTTGACGACCTGTTCTCGGCGCCGTTGAGTCCGGCCCCAGCCCCGGCGGCCGCACCGGTGTCCAGCGCTGCCGACCCCTTCGCCGACCTGCTGGGTGTGGGCGGTGGAGGCTTCTCGGCCAGTGCCGCCCGCCCGGTGTCCGCGCCGGCAGCCCGATCGGTCTCGGCCGCACCCACCCACCTGCCCGACGACTTCGACCCCTTCGCCGACCTGAGCCCGCCCAAGTCTTCGTCTGCGGCGTCGGCCGGGGCGTCGCCCTTCGACAGCCTGGGGCTGGGCGGGGGCGCGTCCAGCCCAGCGGCGACCAACCTGAGCGGCCTGGATTTCATGGGCGGCATGGGGGGCGGCACGCAGGGCGGCAACACCTCGTCCATTGACCAGCTTTTTGGCTTGTCAGGTGGCGGCTCGTCCTCACCTGACCCGCTGGCCAGCTTCCTGGCCAAGACCGCACCCACCGCCCCGCAAGAGGCCGCCGTGGGCGCCCCGTCCAGCATCGACCCGCTGGCCCTGCTGACCCCCGCGCCGGCGCCTACCGCCGACGCCTCACCGCCCCCGCCCAGCGCGTTCGCCATGCCCACGCTGGCCGACGACGTGCCCGAAGTGCAGGGCATGATGCCCCTGCCTGCGGTGGTCGATGCCCCTGCCGAACGCGTGACGGTGCACACCGCGCCTGCGCCTGCGCCACAGGTGTCCCACGACCGCCTGCCCGATGACGCCACCTTCGATGACCTCTTGTCTGGCCTGGCCCCGCCCACGCAGCCAGCCGGCCTGAGCGTTCAGGAAGTCGAGTTGCCCGCCCTGGCGGCGCACAACCCGCGCACCGTGCTCAAGGACTCGCCCTCGATGCTGGTGGCCTCGTCCCATGGCGAGCGCACGGGCACGGGCACGGGCGAGGACGTCGCCACGCCCGAGCCGCTGATGTCGCTGTCGGGCCGCATCTCGCTGGCGGAACCCGCCGCTTTCGATTCGCTGGTGCCCCACCGGGCGCCTGCCCCTGAAGAGGTGGCGACGGCCCCGGGCGCGCTGGACGCGCTGCTGCCCATGGCCCCCCTGCTGCCCACCGCGCCGGCAGGTGCCAGCCAGGCCGACACCCTGGCCCTGTGGTCGGCCTTCTGCCAGGGGGCGGGTGTCAATTTCACCCCCCCGCAAGGCCTCAACCCCGACCTGATGCGCGTCATCGGCCGCCTGCTGCGCAGCGCCATCGACGGCAGCGTCAAGCTGGTGGCGGCCCGTGCGGCCACCAAACAAGAGCTGCGCGCCGAAGTCACCGTGATCCAGGCCAAGGGCAACAACCCGCTGAAGTTCTCACCGGACGTCGAATCTGCTCTGGAGCAGCTGCTGCAACCCCCATTGCGTGGCTTCATGCCCGGCCCCGATGCCGTGTCTGACGCCATGGACGACCTGCTGGGCCACACCATCGGCACCATGGTGGGCACCCGTGCCGCCCTCGAAGGCGTCTTGCACCGCTTCGAGCCCGGCCAGCTGGAGGCCAAGCTCGTGGGCCGCAGCGTGATGGACAGCCTCTTGCCCATGAACCGCCGTGCCAAGTTGTGGGAGTTGTATCTGCAGCATTACGAAGCCGTGCGCACAGAAGCCCAGGAAGACTTCCATAATCTCTTCGGTAAGGCTTTTCTCCAGGCCTACGAAGAACAACTCGATCGGCTGGATGCCGAACGACGCGCTGTGAAGCCCTCCTCACGCTCTGCATGATGCACATTGAGGTCGCCAGCCGAAGCGAAGTCGGCGCCCGCTCTTACAACGAAGACGATCTGAGGCATGGCCAGAGCGGCACACAGGTGTATGCCGTGTTGTCTGACGGCGCAGGGGGCCACAGCCACGGCGCCATCGCCTCCGACATCGTGGTGCGCACCATCGCCCTGAGCCTGCAGCGGGTCACCGAATGGCCGCAAGACCAGGCCGGGCCGGTGCTGGTCAATGCCGTGCAGCTGGCGCAAGACACCCTCAACGGGGGCCAGCAGGGCATGAAGGCGCACCAGCGCATGCACGCCACCGTGGTGGCCCTTTGGGTGGACACGGTGCACGAGCAAGCCGTGTGGGCCCATGTGGGTGACTCGCGGCTGTACCGGGTGCGCCAGGGCGTGGCCGAGCAGCTCACGCAAGATGACAGCGTGGTGCAGCAGATGGTCAGCGCCGGTTTCATCACCCCCGAGGACGCCCGCCACCACCCGCGCAAGAACCAGCTGCTGGCGGCCATGGGCAGCGAAGAGGGCCTGCAGGTGCACACGCCACCGCAGCCGCAGGTGCTGTGTGATGGCGATGCCTACCTGTTGTGCTGCGATGGCTGGTGGGACAGCCTGAGCCCCCAGGAGATCGCCCGCATGCTCGACGCCTCGGGCAGCCCCCAAGCCTGGCTGGACCGCATGGCCGCCCACATCCAGATGGCCCAGGTGGCCAACCAGGACAACTACAGCGCCGTGGCGATGTGGGTGGGCAACCCCCACGAGGTCACCCGCATTGGCGTCTGAACGGCCGACATGACAAAAGTCGGTTTCGCCGCTGGCGCCAGCGGATTACAGTGAACCCATCATCCCGCCATGGCCCGGCCATCGCGGTGCCCGAACAACCGCTCAGAGGAGCTGTCATGCACATCGCTCAACGTCGTCACCCTTCATCCTTGCGCCTGGCCGTGACTACCGCCGTGTCGGCGCTGTTGCTGGCCCATGGTGGCCTGCTGCACGCCCAGGCCGCGGCACCTGCAGCCCAGGTGCTCAAAGGCAAGTCCGTCACCGAAGACAACCTGATCGACGCGCTCACCCCGCCCGACACGGTGGTCACCCGCAGCCTGAAGGTGCAGCGTGATGGCGCCACCGGCCAACAGGCCGCGCGCAAGCCCAGCGCCTCGCTGCTGATCACCTTCGAGACCGCTTCGGCCACGCTCACGCCCCAGGCCAAGAAGCAGCTCGACGTGGTGGCCGCCGCCCTGCGCAACGACAAGCTGGCCGAGTACAACTTCAATGTCGAAGGCCACGCCGACCCGCGTGGTGGCCACGAGACCAACCTGTCGCTGTCGCAACAGCGCGCCGACAGCGTGATGGCCTACCTGGTCAGCGCCCACAAGATCGACCCCAAGCGCCTGAAGGCCAAGGGCAAGGGCGACAGCGAGCTGCTCAACAAGGACAACCCGGCTGCCGAAGAAAACCGCCGCGTCACGATCGTGACGGACGTCGCGCAGTAAGTGGTGTTGGGGCTAACCGCGGTCGCCTTGGCCCGGTTCAGCAGGGCTGGGCATCACGTGACGGTGCCCCTGTGGCGCCTGTTCAAGCCCGGAGGCGTTCACTCAGCGCCTGGTCGATCTGCTTCGACACCTCGTCCAGGCCATTCTGCAGGGCCACCGCGCCTGAGATGTCCATCATCGTGCGGGGTGCCTCAGCGCTCACGTCCACGGCAAAGACTCGGCGTACCGAGCTGTCCAGGAGGTGCACGCCGCCCTTGAACAAGAACGCGTTGCCCCAGGCGTTGGACGTGAAATGCAGGTCCGCCAGCGCCATGTAGTCGACCCGCTGCGCGCGCGCATCGCCCAGGTCGGTGGCCACTTTCACTTCACCAAAGTAGCGCTGCAGCCCACGGTACAGGCGGTCGATCACGCGGCGTGGGTCAGAGGCCTGACGGCTGGACTGGATCGCGCTGTCAAACAGCCCCCCCGCGCCACTCAGGCCTGCCCCCACGCTCGCGAGAGGCCCTGCAGCGGCCAACGCAGTGCCAATGTCGCTGACCAGGGCCTTGCGGTCCTGGGCGCCGCCGCGTTCGAAGTGGTTCACCCACATGGCGACATAGTCCTCGAAATTGGCCGACAGGACCACGGCCACCTTGCGCGATTTCAGCCCCTCAAGAGGCAAGGCTTGGCCTGTGTCACGTGGCTGCACGCCGATGGGCAGCAAGCCGTCGTAAACGCTCTTGTGCTCGCGAACGGTGTTGCATGCGGCGAGCGCCAGGGGCGCTGCGAGCAAGGCCAAGGTGTGGCGGCGAGAAACGGTCATCGCTTCAACTCCCGTGTTCAGTAGGCAGGCCGATCGCAGGCCGACGTGTCGCTGGCCAAGGCGCGGCACCCGTCCAGGGCGCTCTGGAGGGACCGCTCATATTGCTTGATTTCCGCGGCAACGAGCGGGTCGGCGGCGCATGGGCGAAGGGCGTCGATGGCGGCACGCAACATGGTTGCAGAGCCGTGATACTGGCTCATCATGCCTGGTGCTTGCCGCAAGAATGCGCCGCCTCGAACTCCGGCTTCTTCAGCCTGGGCCTTGCATGAAGCCGTGTCCAATCCGGTATTCGTCGCGCTGCCTGAGGCCCCCGTTGTCGTGGCTGCCGCCGCTGGCGGCGAGGTGAGCGCACGCATCATGCTCGTCGCCTGGCCGGACCCACGGCTGAGCGTAGGCACATCGGGCTCAGGCAACGATGAACCGTCCTCCGGACTGGACCGCGCAGGCTCAGCCTGTTGCTGCGGCCGGTCTGCCCAGGCCACGATGCCTTGAGCCTCTGCGCGCAGCCCGGGTACCAAGTCAAGGCAACGCTTCATCACGATCTCGGCCAGGTTGCGCGCCGCGCCAGGCTGGTTGCGTTGCCGCTCAGCGCGTGCATCGTTCATCGTGGCGTTGCAAATGTCCACCGCTGATTTGCCAGCAGACGCTTGGGCGGGCGGGGCCTGGGCGAACGTGCCATCGGTGACGATCAAGCACGCGATCGCCAGCGCGACCGTTTGCCCCAGGAGGAATGGTGTCAAACGCATGGCATCGGTGCAGTCTGTGTGGCCACAAGGTTGTTCAGGCTTCAGCGCGTCGCGATTTCTTCGATGTGCACCAGCGAGGCCCCATAGCGGGTCTCGCAAGGCGTTTTGCCCTCGCACTGCGGCGCGCCCACAAAGGGGCTGCCCGCGCCGGTGTGGGCTTCCCACATGGCCTTGGCCTTGTCGATGTCGAACTCGGGGATGCTGTCCTGGGTGTTCAGGCCCAGCTGGCCGAGGTCGCGCGGGAAGGGTGAGACCACGGTCACGATGTGGTTCACGCCTGGCGGCCCGCCTGCCGTGATGTGCCAGCCCTTGCGCGGCAACTCCACCAGCTTGTTGGCTTCGATGCGGTTGTTCTTGTCCAGCGCGTTGGGGAAGAGCAGGTAGAGGTGCGACTGGTCGGTGCCGGCCAGGTAGACGTACAGGTAGCCGGGCTCGCTGCTTTTCACCTGGAAGAGCAGCTTGTCTTTGCCGATCACCAGTTGAGACTTGTCGGTGAGGGTGTTGACGGCCAGCAGGGGGTCGGCCCCGCGCACGATGCCTTCCAGCGCGGCCGCGAGGGTGAAGGGCTCGCGCACCGGCGCCGTGCTGGGTTGCGCCACCGGCGTGAGGGCAGCCGACGCGGCCTGCGCCACCGCTGAGGCCCCGGCGCTTGCTGCGGCAGGGTCGTTGGCGGCGGTCACGGTGGGCGTGTCAGCGCCGGGGGCATGCGCGCTGCGCCAGGCCATGAAGCCAGCGCCGGCACCCAGCACCACCAGGGCGCCCACGGCGGCGACCAGGCCGGTGCGCTTGCCTGCGGGTGAAGCGGTTGCAGAGCCTGCGGCGCTGGGCGTGGCAGGTGTGGGTTGGAGCTTTTGCACGCGCGGGGCGGCATCGGCACCAGCCAGATCGGGGGCGCCCGCCGAGGCGGTTGCCGCCGCCATTTGCGTGGGCATCTTGGTGGCCATTTGTGTGGCCATTTGCGTCGCCAGTTGCGTGGCGATCTCGGTGGGCGCAAAGCCTGTGGGCGCCCCACCCCCTGGCGCGGGCATCAACACCGTGCGCTCGTCGTCGGCATCGGCTGCACCGCCAGGGGCCACGTGGTCGTCGGGCAAGCGCGTGGCGTAGAGCAGGGCACGCAGCGCGGCCATGTTGGGCGGGCGCTTGTCAGGGTGCACGGTCAGGCCGGCGTCGATGGCGGCCAGGAAGGGCGCGCTGTAGCGACCGGCGGCGGCCACCTGCGCCGGCACCAGGTCGTCTTTCATCATGCGGCCCACCGAAGGCGGTGGCGCCTTGCCGGTGATCACCGCATACAGCACGGCGCACAGCGCGTACACATCCGTCCACGGGCCTTGCTTCATGGAGGGCACTTCGGCGTACTGCTCCAGCGGCGCGTAGCCGGGCTTGAGGATGACGGTGAGCGCCTGCGTGGCGTCACCGATCACACGGCGGGCGGCGCCGAAATCCAGCAGCA
>CANBQJ010000196.1 GCA_947371645.1 Burkholderiales bacterium
GCCGTGGGCAAGTTCGACAACCGCTCCAGCAGCATGCGCGGCGTCTTCTCTGAAGGCCCGGACCGCCTGGGCAGCCAGGCCAAGACCATCCTGGTCACCCACCTGCAGCAAACCAACCGCTTCAACGTGCTGGACCGCGACAACCTCGCTGAGACCCGCGCCGAAGCCGGCTACAAGGGCGTGGCCCAAGCCACCAAGGGCGCCGACTACATCGTCACCGGCGACGTCACCGAGTTCGGCCGCAAGGAAGTGGGCGACCACCAGCTCTTTGGCCTCCTGGGCCGCGGCAAACAACAGATTGCCTACGCCAAGGTCAGCCTCAACATCGTCAACATCGTGACGGGTGAGGTGGTCTATTCGGCCCAGGGCGCAGGCGAGTACAGCCTGTCCAACCGCGAGATCATCGGCTTTGGCGGCACCGCCAGCTACGACGCCACGCTCAATGGCAAGGTGCTGGAGCTGGCCGTGCGCGAGGCCGTCAACCGCCTGACCGACGGCATCGACAGCGGCGCCTGGCAGCCGACCGCCCGCTGATGCGCGCGCCTGCCTGGACGCGCCCCGCACGGGTGGCGCTGGCCGCTGCACTGGCGGCCAGCCTGATGGCGGGCTGCCAGAGCGGCCCCAAGCCGCTGTACGACTGGGGGCCTTACCAGGCCCAGGTCTATGCGCAGTTCAAGGGCACGGGCAATGGCCCCGAGGCCCAGATCGGCGAGCTGGAGCGTCACCTGCAGGAAACAGAGAGCCGCCAGCGCATGGTGCCCCCGGGCTACCTGGCTCAGCTGGGCTACCTCTACCTGATGGTGGGCCGCAACGACCAGGCCGCCGCTTACTGGCGGCGCGAAAAGGCCGCCTTCCCCGAGTCCACGGTGTTCATGGACTTCTTGCTCAACAACCTCACAAAGCAAGAGAAGGGTGGCTGACATGACACGACTGCTGAACTGGCGCCACATGGCGCGCCTCGCGCTCATCGCCTGCCTGCCCCTGAGCCTCTTGCTGGGTGGCTGCGCCGCCCCTCCCCGTGGCGACAACCTGGCCGCCTTCCGGGCCGCCCGGCCAGCGTCCATCCTGGTGCTGCCCCCCATCAACGAGAGCCCGGAAGTCATCGCCCCGATGAGCGTCCTGGCGCAGGTCAGCCTGCCCTTGGGCGAAGACGGCTACTACGTCATGCCGGTGGGCGTGATGATGGAAACCTTCCGCCAGAACGGCCTCACCGAGGCGCACGACATCCATGACGTGTCGCGGCAGAAGCTGCGCGACATCTTCGGCGCCGACGCGGCGCTCTACATCAAGGTGACCGACTACGGCTCGAAGTACACCATCCTGCACGCCGAGGTGCGCGTGACCGCGCAGGCGCGGCTGGTGGATTTGCGCAGTGGGCAAACCTTGTGGACGGGTGCGGCCACCGCCAGCAACGACGAAGGCGGCAACAACAGCGGAGGCGGCCTGCTGGGTGCCTTGGTGGGCTCGATCGTCAAGCAGGTCATCCACAGCGTCACCGACTCCGGCCACCCCGTGGCGGGCGTGACCGCCAACCGCTTGCTGCGCTCTGGCTGGCGCGGCGGCATCTTGTGGGGGCCGCATTCGCCCTGGTATGGCAAGGATGGGGAAGAGGGGCACTGAGCCCCCCTTCCATCATGACTGCTCAGGTGCGAGGGGCTCAGAACCCCATCTGCACGCCCAGGCTCAGCAGGCGGGCGGACCCCGACTCGTTGCCCGTGTCGTAGCTGGTGAAGTCCAGGCCGCCTGTGACCTTGAACTGCTTGTTGAGCGCCAGCTCCAGGCCCAGGCCCAGGTGCGGCTCCAGGCTGGAGTTGGACGACGACGAGGTCACGTAGATCAGCGGGATGCCACCCGAGTTGGTGCCCTTGGCGTTGACATAGGCCAGGCCCAGGCGGCCCACGGCCGTCAGGCTGGGCACGATGTTGCCGCGGATGGCCAGGTCGAAGGCCACGGCCGAGGCCTCCACCTTGTGCTGCGCCAGCGAGGTGTAGTTGGCGGTGGCCGTGCCGAAGTCGATGTAAGCGGCCTCAAAAGCCAGGCGGGGCAGGGGCGCGTGGGGCAACTCGAAGCCCACGTAGAGCTTGAAGCCGGTGTCGCCGGTGTCGCAGCTGGTGCTGCCACGGCAATCGATGTCCAGCTCGCTGGGGCCCAGGGCAATGCCGGCATAGGCGTCATTGCCGGCTGCGTGGGCAGGGGCCGTCAAGGCCGCGCACAGCAGCACGGGCATCAGGGCCATCCGGGAGAAGGTCGACAGGGTCGCGCGCATGATTTTGTCCTTTTTCAGGGTGATGAGGGCCGCTCTGCGGCGGCGTGGCGCGATGATGCATGCCCGAACCACCCTGCATCCCCCGCGAAGCAGGGGCATGGTCGATGTCAATCAGGTAAAGGCTGTGGGCAGATGTATCCGTGTCCGACGTGCGACACCGCCCTCCCCCCTTATGGGGCGTTCAGGTCCATGTAACCAGACCCACCTAGAATGTTTTGAGGCTTGGCACGGTGCCAGCCCCCTTGAAACGTTTCGAAACCTAGGAGTTCCTCATGAAGAAGATCGTCGTCGCTGCGCTGGTCACCCTCGCCGCTGCTTCCGCCATGGCCCAACAAAACAACATCGGCTCCTGCGGCTGGGGTTCCAAGGTGTTTGCTGGTCAATCCGGCATCGCCCCCCAGATCCTCGCCGCGACCACCAATGGCACGTCGGGCAACCAGACCTTCGCCATCACCTCCGGCACCTCGGGTTGCACCCAGGACGGCGTCGTGTCCTCCAACTGGAAGACCGCCATGTTCATCGACGGCAACCGCGTGGCCCTGGCCCGTGACGCCGCTGCCGGTCAAGGCGAAAGCCTGGCCACCCTGGCCGACGTGATGGGCGTGAAGGCCGCTGACCGTGACCTGTTCGCCGCCACCATCAAGGCCAACTTCGCTTCCGTGTTCGCCAACGACGCCGTTGCCGCCAACCTGAAGGCTGTGCTGGCTGCCAACACCCAGCTGTCTGGCTACGCCGCCATGATCTGATGATGGCTTCAGGCTCGTCTGCGGACGGGCCTGGCTGCATCAGGGCCGCAGGCTCACCCCTGCGGCCATCCATGCCCAGCCTGGCTGGGCATGCGTGTTTTCAGGGGTACCCGTTGTGATCCGTCGATTCGTCTTGCTCATGTTGTGCACGCTGGCCTTGTCCACCGTGAAAGCCCAGGCGCCTGCAACGGCGCCCGAGCCTGTGCCCGCACCGCCCGCCCCACTGAGCGGCGAGGCTCAGCGCTACCTGAATGAACTGCAGGCCCAGGGCCGCCAGTTGCAGCTGTCACGCAGCCTCATGTGGCGCACCCTGCTGCACTACCGCGTGCACCCCATCACCCGGGTGGACCGCAGCCTGGCCGATGACCCCGACTTCTTCTTGTCGCCACGCGGCGCGCACGACCCGGCGCAAGAGCTGGACGCCACCCTGGCCTCCTTCTTCGATTCGCGCCCCGTGCATGCACTGGCCCAGAGTGCGGCCTGCCGCCTCATCGCCCGCTACCAGTGGCTGGACGAGCAGCTGCACTTTGATGGCAGCCGCCTGCCCAAGCCCGATTGCCAGCGCTTCGAGACCTGGCGCCAAGGCCTGCACACCGACCGCGTCACCCTGATCTTCCCGTCGGCTTACCTCAACAGCCCGGCGTCGATGTACGGCCACACCTTCCTGCGCCTGGACACCGCGCCCAGTGGCACGGTGCAGTCGCCCATGTTGTCCTACGCCATCAGCTACGCGGCCAATGGCAGCAGCGCAGAAGGCCTGGCTTTTGCCATCAAGGGCCTCACCGGGCTGTACGACGGCCAGTTCACCAATGGCCCGTATTACCTGAAGATCGCCGAATACAACGAACTGGAAAACCGCGACATCTGGGAGTACGAGCTGGCGCTGTCGCCCGCCGAAATCCAGCGCCTGGTGGCCCACACCTGGGAGCTGGGCCCCACGCGCTTCGACTACTACTTCTTCGACGAGAACTGCGCCTACCACCTGCTGTCTCTGCTGGACGCCGCACGGCCCGAACTGCAGTTGAGCGACCAGTTCACCTGGTGGGCCATCCCGCTGGACACCGTGCGTGCGGTGACCCGCGTGCCCGGCCTGGTGGCCGCCACGCGCTACCGCCCGTCCAACAGCACCGAGCTGAAGGCCCGCGCCGAACATCTGGGCCCACAGGCCTCAGGCTGGGCCCAGGCCCTGGCCCAACAGTCCTTGTCGCCCGAGCAACTGACGGCATTGGCGCCACAGCCCGAACGCCGTGCCCTGATCCTGGAGACGGCCGAGCGGCTCACCACCTACGACGCCAACAAGGGCAGCAGCGACAGCGAAGCCACCATCCAGCAGCGCCGCATGCGCCTGCTGGCCGCGCGCGCCGCCCTGCCCGCAGGCGAGGCCGTGGCCGTGCCCACACCGGCCAACGAGCCCACGTCGGGCCATGACACGGCCCGGGCCACCCTGCAATACGGCCAGCGCCAGGGCCATGGCCTGTGGCTGCTGGAGGCCCGCCCGGCCTACCACGACCTGATGGACCCGCAAAAGGGCTTCCAGCGGGGCGCGGCCATCGCCTTTGGCGACATGGCCTTCAGCAAGACGGCCACCGGCCCCTGGCAGGTGGAGCGCTTCACGCCGGTGTCCATCCAGTCATTTGCGCCGCACGAGCCCTTGTTGCAGGCCCGCTCCTGGCGCGTGGACATCGGCGCGACGCGCTCACCGGTGGAGGTGGCGGGCAAGCGCCCCGTGGGCATCAGCCTGCATGGCGGGCCGGGGCGTGCCTGGGAGTTGCGCAGCGACGAAACCCTGCTGGCCTACGCCTTCCTGGACAACCAGGCCTGGTGGGATCGCAACCTGCAGCGCCGCCCCTGGGCCGCGGGCTCGGGCCTGGCCCTGGGGCTGATTGGCGATCTGGGTGACCGCTGGCGCGTGCAGGCAGAAGGCTTTGCGCGCGCCTACCTGGGCGGCGCGGCGCAAGAGCGCGGCGGCCACCTGGATACGCGCTGGCAGCTCAACCACGACTGGAACCTCACCGGCCAGTGCCAGTGGCTGTGGCGCGATGAAGATGGCCAGCGGCTGCGGGGTGACCGCAGCTGCACGGCTGGCCTGCAGCGCTATTTCTGAAACCTGCGCAGGGCCACTGGGGCCTGCCGAAAGGCTCAGAAGCGGTAGCTGCCGCCTGCTGCGTAGAACTTGACCAGCGGGCGGTCGTCGCCCACGCGGATGCGGGTGGCGTCGGCGGTGAACATCAATCGCCAGTCCTTGTCGAGTGCGTGCTCCAGACCCAGGCCGACGATGGGTGCGGTGGTCTTGCGGTCGTCGGTCGCCGTGACGGTGCCCGTCGTGGTCTCGATGCGCGAGGCGTTGTGCGACAGCCCCAGGCGGGCCACCCAGGTCAGGCCCATGTCCGTGGGCGCACGCCACACCGACATCACCGAGAGGCCTGCGGCCTGGACCGAGCCGTCCTCATGGGGCGACACGGACGGGGCGGTGCGGAACTTGTACTGGCCGTAGCTGGTCAGCGCCAGCTCGGTGGACCAGATCTGGCCCCAGCGGCGCCCCACCCCCAGGCGAAAGCCCAAGGGGTTGTCGTCGAAATCGTAAGCACCTGGGTGGCTGCGCTTGAGCACGTCCAGCCCATCGGAGTGCACGATGCCCAATTCGCCATACACGTAGTTGGGCTGAGGGCCCCTGGGGCCTGCCGGGCCGCCTGCATCCATCACCAGGGGCTTGGGGTCGATGGTGTATTGCGCGCCCAGCGAGAACATGCTGACCGGGTGGCTGCCCACACTGTGGAGGCTGGCGGTGCGGGTGAGGTCCAGGCTGGCCGTCAGCGCCAGTTCAGGTTTGACGTTGTAGTGAATGCCAACGCCCAGCAATGGCCGCACAGCGGTGGCACTGTCGCTGCCCTGTTGACCAGTGGAGACATCGATGAGGGAGCCCTTGGACTTCACATGGGCCAGGCCTGCACGCACCACCACGACGGAGTCGTCCAGGATGATGTTGGAGGGGGTGCGCAGGGCACCGCCCACGAAGAAGGCCTCTGTGTCCAGGCGTGCGCGAAAGGCCCCATCGATCGGATCAACGCCACTGACGCGGACGCTCCCGAAGTTGAGGTAGCCCGCTTCGACGCTGAGCCGAGGGGCGAAGGTGTAGCCCGCCAGCAACTTGAAACCCTTGTCGGACTTGTCGCAGGCGTTCACGTCTTTGCAGTCGGCCGCCACATGTGTGCCCCCGTATGCGCCTTCCACATAGGTTTGCGCCGCCGCACCACCCGCCAGGGCAGCCAGGGTCGCCGCCGCCATCCACGCCTTCGTCATCTGAGCCTCGATTCGATTTAGGGTCCGTCCTGGACGAACAAACCCGAGAGTTTACGCAGCACCGCACACCACCGCCCCCGTGGATACGCGACGGCCTGCCGACGCACAATTCACCCATGCCTGCCCCCAACACCCCCAACGCCCATTACCCCCACCTGCTCACCCCCCTGAACCTGGGGTTCACCACCCTGCGCAACCGCGTGCTCATGGGCTCCATGCACACGGGCCTGGAAGACGGGCGCGACCTGAGCAAGCTGGCCGCCTACTTTGCCGAACGGGCTGAAGGCGGCGTGGGCCTGATCGTCACCGGGGGCTTTGCGCCCAATGTGGCCGGCTGGGTCAAGCCGCTGGCGGGCCGGCTGGCCAGCTCAGGTGCGGCACAACGCCACAGGGTGGTCACCCAGGCGGTGCACCAGCATGGTGGCCAGATCGCCTTGCAGATCCTGCACGCGGGGCGCTATGCCTACCACCCGCTGGCGGTGGCGCCGTCACGCATCAAGTCGCCCATCTCGCCCTTCACGCCTTTTGCGCTGTCTGCCCGCGGGGTGGAGCGGCAGGTCCAGGCCTTTGTGCGCTGCGCGGTGCTGGCCCGCGAAGCCGGTTACGACGGGGTGGAGGTCATGGGCTCCGAGGGCTACCTGATCAACCAGTTCCTGGCGCC
>CANBQJ010000197.1 GCA_947371645.1 Burkholderiales bacterium
ACGTCGGTCAGCGGCAGCTTGAGGTCATACGCCAGGCGGTTGACCAGCACCACATCGCCCTCGAGCAGCGTGGGCCGCATCGAGCCCGACGGGATGGGGTTCCAGTCGGCGATGGCCAGGCGAAAGAAGCCGAAGCAGCACAGGAAGACGACAAAGCCCTTGTTCTCTTTCAGCCAGCGTGTCATGGGTGGTCCTTGTTCCAGTGAGGGGGGTGTCCAGCAGCAACTGAGACTCCACCTGAAGCGGAGAGTTCCGCTCAATGCAAGCCCATCTGCTGCAGGTCGTGAGAGACGCCGCCCAGCCGGCCCTCATCACAACTTGCGCTCGTACACCAGGCGGATGGCCGCGTACGTGGGCCACAGCGTGTCCTGGCGCAGGTCGTTGCCCGCGACGTCCGCCAGAGGGAAGGTGGCGACCTCGGACTGCGTGGGGTGCAGGAGGTTGGTGCCCGAAACCCGCAGCTGCGAAGCCGCATCGATGCGCCACAGCGCGTAGGCGTCCAGCTTCCTGCTGACGGCGCGCGCGTAAGTCTGGTCATGCAGCATGCGGGTGAGGCCGTAGCGCGACAGGGTATAGGTGCCACCGAAGCTCCAGGCGCTGCCATCAGGTCGCCAGTCCAGGCCGCTGCCTGCCGTCAGGGGGTTTTGCCGGACCACGCGGTTGTCGGGGCCAGGCACCGCATCCACCCACGACAGGTTGCGCGCCACATTGGCACGCGCTTCAACGGCCGGTGCCGTGGGCCACAGCTTGCGCAGCCGCAAGCGGGCTTCGACGTCGACGCTGAGCACGCGCGCGTCGCCATCGTTGACTGGCCGCTGAATCCAGCTGTTGAGCTGGGTGTCGTAGCGAACTTCCGGCAGGATGGCGTCGTGAATGTGCCGCCAGGTCGCGTTGGCCGACAGCAGGCCGGCATCGTCGCTCAGGGTGCGTTCATAGCCCAGGTCCAGCCCCCAGGCCAGTTCGGGCTTGAGCTGCGGGTTGCCCTGCGTTTCGGGTGAGGTGGGTGTGTTCTGGCTGTTGTTGTAGTAGCGGCGCGGCGACAGCTCGCGCAAGCTCGGTTGTCGGTAGGTGCGAGACAAGGCCAGGCGCAGCTTGTCGTTGGGCGTGCCGGGCACCTGCCAGGCGCTTTGCAAGATGGGGCTGAGCACGTGCGTGCGCTGGCGGAAGACGTCGTCCCCGTCGTTGCCGCCGGTCTCCACCGTTTCCCAGCGCAGGCCGCCATAGGCGGACCATCCGGGGTGAAGGGTCCATTCGTCCTGGGCGTAGGCGGCCCAGCGGCTGACGTGGGCGCGAAAGCGCTCTTCCAGGTTGACGGGCGTCACGAGCCCGGTGGGCGCCAATTCATTCTGGATGCGCCCGTTTTCGCGCTGGGCACGCTCGGCCTCCCAACCCGCAGACAGCACATGCCCCGTGGACCAGGGCGAGGTGTACTTGGTGCCGACGTTCTGCCCGGTGTCGACCAGCGGGCCGTCGATGGCGCGGTCCAGTTGCAGCGTGCCTGGTTCATCGTAGAAGCGGTGGTGCACCATCTGGTTGAGGCGGCTTGCGTTGGCCCCCAGTTTGGTCTCCAGCTTGGCGCCCTGGTCGAAGCGGTGTTCCCAGGTGCCGCGCGCCCTGGTGTTGACGGTGTCGGAGCGCTGGCTCACGTGCACGGTGGGGAAGTCGGCTGGCGTGCCCAACACCGATTGGTAGCCGTCGTCGCGGTAGGCATGCACGCGCTCGAAACCCAGCAGGGTGTCGACGAACAAGGTGTCGGCGTCGGTCAGGAACCAGTTCAACCTGGGGGCCAGGCTGATGTTGTCGATGGCAAACGGTCGGGTGGTGCTCAGGCGCACGTCGCGCACCAGTTGCCCCGTTGCGTTCGTCCACTGGCGCCTGGTGTTTTCGCCATCGGGGAAGGCGTCATGGCGGTACTCGGCCACGACGCCCCAGGTCTTGTCGTTGAGGCGGTCACCGTATTGGCCGCTCAATGCGTACTGCCCACGCCCGCCCACACTGCCGCCGGTGAGCTTCACGTCACGCTGGCCCGCACGCGCGCTTTGCTTGAGGATGATGTTGATGCTGCCCGCTATGGCCTGCGCGCTGCGGTCTGCCGTGGGTGAGCGGTTGACCTCGATGCGTTCGATCAGCACGGGTGAGATCGAGTCCAGCGAGAAGCCTTGCGGTGTAGGGTCGCCATTGATGAGGATGGCGACATAGCCACTTCCAAGCCCGCGCAGACGCACCTCGCCGCCACGCAAGCCGCTGCCTGTCACCGTCACGCCGGGCACGCGGCCCAGCACGTCGCTGAGCGTGGTGTCTCCCTGGCGGTTGATGTCATCGCGTGTGACGACGACCTTGTTGGAAATGGCTTCGGCGCGGTCGTCGCGCTCGGCGCCGGAGCGCACCACCGTGGCGGGCAGTTCCACCACAGGCGCAGGTGGCGGGGTCTGCGCCTGGGTTGTCGTGGTCATGCCCAGCAGGCAGGCGATGCGCACCAGGCGCGCGATGGGATGCAGGCGCAAAGCGGGCATCAGGTCCTCTCCGATTTGGTGTGATGAGGCCATGCTAGGCTGGTCGCCATGCGCAACTGTCTGTGCGGCAGCAGCGTCTCCAGCCCAACGTCGGAAGCCGCTGTCAAGGCTTCAATCAGCTTCACCATGTCCGACACCAACAAGGCCCGTGGGGCCATCGTGGACGCCAACTACCGCTTCATCGCGGCCAGTCAGGAAGTCAACGCCCGCATCACCCAGCGCCAGCAGGCGTTGGCCCTGTACGTGACCCTGGTGGTGAGCCTGCTGGCGGCGCTGGTGGCGCTCAAGCCCAGCGAGGGACGCAGCACCGTGCCGGTGGAGTGGCTGATGATGGGCTTCCCGGTGGCCTCGGTGTGCCTGGCCTTCCTGAACTACAAGGCCGAGCGCGCCATCACCAACCTGCGGCGCTTCATGTCGGCGCTGGAGCAGCTCAACGACGCACATGAAGCCTTGCCCAGCTACAACACCCACCCCGGCTGGGCCGAAGGGGCCAACAAGGCCAGGCGCTTTCATGACTACGCCGCGGCCGTGCTGGTGTCCGGGGGGAATCTGGTGGGCCTGGGTGCGGTCGCGACCATCTACCCACAGCGCATCGCCGAGTCGCCCGCCACGGTGTGGGCCTCGGTGGTGGTGGCGACGCTCAGCGTGCTGGCCTTGCTGCTGAGCCCGCGCTGGAGCTACCAGCCCATCGTGCGCACCCTTTGACACGCTTGCCCGCATAAGCTCATCCGCAGCGCTTCCTTGGCGAAGCGAGCGGCCCAGCCTACAGTGCGGGCCCATGACGAAGATCGACGACGTGCAGGAGTGTGCGGTGCATGGTGCATCTGCAGGCCCTGCCGTGTTCGTGCGGCACGCGGTGGACGACGATGCCGAGCTCTTGCTGGGCCTGCGGCAGCGGCTGTTCGATGAAACGCCGTTCATGAGGTGGGCGCCAGCGGAGTTTCAGGAGTCCGCCACGCACGAGCGGCAACGCATTGCCCAGGCTGCGGCGCAAGCTGGCAACTGCCTGCTGGTGGCCGATGTCGATGGGCAGTTGGTGGGCTTGTTGCAGGTCCAAGGCCATGCCGCAGACCGGGAGCGCCATGCGGCCACGCTGACACTGGGCGTGCTGCAAAGCCACGCCGGCCAGGGCATCGGCAGGCAGCTGATGCGCGCGGCCCTGGCCTGGGCCCGCTCAGCGGGCTTGCGCCGATTGGAACTGACGGTGCAGCAACCCAACGAACGCGCGCGCCTGTTTTTCTTGCGCACGGGCTTTCAGGTGGAAGGCACCCGTCGTTGTGCGCTGTTCGTTCATGGGCGGTATGTGGATGAGCAGTACCTGTCCATCTTGCTGACCCGAGGCGGGCCCGGGTGGGTCTGATGTCTGCGGCCCCAAAGGCGTGTACCCCGCGGCCAAGATGAGCCACGTGGACGGCAGCCGTGGCGGGCTTCAGCGGCCAAACAGCCCGTCGCGCTGCATGGCGTCGAGCAGGTTTTCGGTGAAGTTGTCGAAGCCGGTGCTGTCGTTGTCCAGCACCACGGGGGGCAGCTCGAACCTGGACTTGTAGGTCCAGATCACCTGGCCCTGGGTGTTCACCACATCGGTTTTCATTTCTTTGAATGAGCGGCACACCGAGTCCTGGCACAGCATGTGTGAGGTCAGCACCGACACGTCCAACACCGGGTAGCGGCTGTCGAGCCGGCGGATCTCTGCACCATGGCGCTGGGCGGCATCGGGCAGGCGCCTGTCGATGCCTTTGATCAACTGCTCGTTGATGACCCGGGAATTGGCGGTGGCCTGCTTCAACTGAGCATCCGAAGCCGTGGGCTTGTAGGTGGTGTTGTTCGCCGTGAAGCGCAGTGAAATCAAGGTGGGCGAGTTGGCCAGCAGGTGCAAGGCCACGTTGTAGCGCTTGGACGCCTGGTCTGCGGGCACGCCGCCGGTGGAGGTGTGGCGCGAGTCGGTGGTGCTGCAGGCTGCGGTGAGCAGCACGGCGGCGGCGAGGGCGGCGTGGGCCGTCCTTTGCGTGATCTGGTGCATGACGGCCCTGACGGATGTGTTGTCAACGCAGCATTTCACGGAAGCTCGGGCCAAGGGGTGTGATCTTGGACGCTTTGTCTGCCAAGGCGAAGGCGCGCAAAAAAGGCGTCGAGCCGCGAGGCCCGACGCCGAACTTGGGGTCAAACGTGAAAGGTAGGCCGCCAGCGCATGCACGCCGGCGGCTGAGGAGGCATTTCAGGCCAGCAGTTCCTTGACCACCTTGCCGTACACCACAGTCGGGCGTTCGGAGCGGCCGTTGTTCAGGAAGGTGGTCTTCAGGTGGTCCAGGCCCAGGAGCTGCAGCACGGTCGCTTGCAGGTCATAGGTGTCGACGCCCTTTTCCTTGTCTGCCGTCTGCAGGCCGATTTCGTCGGTCTCGCCGTGGGTGTAGCCCGCCTTGACGCCGCCACCGGCCAGCCACTGGGTGTACCCCCAGGGGTTGTGGTCGCGGCCGTTGCCGGATTGGCCATAGGACGTGCGGCCGAACTCGGAAGTCCACACCACCAGGGTGCTCTCCAGCAGGCCACGTGCCTTCAGGTCGGCCAGCAGGCCAGCGATGGGTTTGTCCACCTGGCGGGCCTTGAGCTTGTGGTTGTTGGGCAGGTCATCGTGGGCGTCCCAGCTGGTGCGCTCGGCCGTGCCGCCCTTGGCGCCGCCGGTGACCACCTGCACGAAGCGCACGCCGTTTTCCACCAGGCGGCGGGCGCGCAGCAGCACCTCGCCGTAGGGACCGGCGGTTTCGTCACCGATGCCGTACAGGGCTTTGGTGGCTTCGGTTTCCTTGCTCAGGTCCACCACGTTGGCAGCGGTGACTTGCATGCGCGATGCCAGTTCGTAAGAACGCGTGCGGGCGCGCAGTTCCGAGTCCAGCGGACGCTGGGCGCTGTTGAACTTGTTGAGGTGCTTGAGCAGGTCCAGTGCGCCTTGCTGCTGCAGGTCGCCGCGCACTTCGGGGCGGTCCAGGTAGAGGATGGGTGAGGTGCCGGGGCGGAAGGCGGTGCCTTGGTAGACGGCGGGCAGGAAGCCCGAGCTCCAGTTCTGCGAGCCGGCGCTGGGTTCACGGTCACCGTCGTACAGCACCACATACGGGGGCAGGTCGGGGTTGGCCGAGCCCAGGGCATAGGCCACCCAGGCGCCCAGCGAGGGGCGGCCTGGGCTCAGGTCGCCGGTGTTGAGCTTCAGGATCGAGATGTCGTGGGTAGCGCCCACGGTCACGCTCGACTTGATGAAGGCCAGCTTGTCGGCATGCTCGGCCAGGTTGGGCAGCAGGTCGGAGAACCAGGCGCCGCTTTCACCGTACTGCTTCCAGGTGCGACCCGAGTGGAACAGCTTGCCCACGCCACCCTGGGTGGACGTCTTGATGCCCTTGAGGAAGGAGGCGGGCGGCTCGGTACCGGCCAGGCGGACCAGTTCGGGCTTGTAGTCGTAGAGGTCCAGCGTGCTGGGGGCGCCGTCCTGGTGCAGCCAGATCACAGACTTCACCTTGGCGGCGAAGTGCGGCTGCTTGGGCGCCAGCGGGTCGGCCAGGTCAGCGGCCATGGCAGCGCCAAAGCCAGGAACCAGGCCCGTCAGGGCCGTGCCACCCACCGTCAAGCCGGCGGTGGACAGGAAATCACGTCGATTGAAGTTGCTCATGTTGGCTGTCCTCGGTTTCAGAAACGGTAGGTGAATTCATTGGAGTTGGCGACGGTGTGGACCAGGTCCACGAAGGCGGCGGCACGCAACGGGTTGCCCAGTTGCACGTCCTTGACGCCGGTGGGCACGGCCACGGTGAAGTTGCCTGTCTTGGCGGCTTCGGCCGTCTTGGTGGCCACGCGCTTTTCCTGCTCGTTGAGGAAGGCGGTCAGTGCGGTCTTCTCGTCCTTGCTGGGCTTGCGGGCGAACAGCACTTCGAAGAGGCGATCGATCTGGCGACCTTCGTCCTTGCCGGCTTCGTTGATCACGCGGCCCGCCAGGGCTTGCGACCAACCCAGGGTGATGTCGCTGTTGAACAGCGTCAGCGCCTGCAGCGGGGTCGTGGTCACGTCACGCTTCTGGTGGGGCTGCACGGTGTTGGCCGCGTCAAAGGTCACCGTCAGCGGGTAGGGTACCGAGCGGCGCACGAAGGTGTAGATGCTGCGGCGGCGGGCGTCTTCAGGCTCTTTGCTGGCTTCCCAAAGGTTGCCGGCGTTCAGGTTGCTGGGCACGGGTGGGAACACGGCCGGGCCACCCACCTTGTCCACCAGCTGGCCGGAGGCGTACAGCAGCGAGTCGCGGATCTCTTCGGCTTCCAGGCGCTTGCGGGGGTAGGCCGCCAGCAGCTTGTTGTCCGGGTCGACCTTGGCCACGTCGGTGCGCTCAGCTGAAGACTCTCGGTAGACGCTGGACAGCAGGATTTCGCGGTGCAGCTTCTTCACACTCCAGCCGTTTTGCACGAAGGTGGCTGCCAGGTGGTCGAG
>CANBQJ010000198.1 GCA_947371645.1 Burkholderiales bacterium
GGCTTACTGAGGCGTCGCTCCCCGAACCAGCAGCACCGGCACCGGTGCGATGCGCAAGATCTGCTCGGCGTCACTGCCCAGCAGCACCCGGCCCAGGCCATGCCTGCCGTGGGTGCCCAGCACGATCACATCGGCATGCCATGACCGGGCCTGTGCCACCACCGATTCCGACACCCGAGCCAGCAGGCCCTCCAGCAACACCGTCTCCACCTTCACCTGGGCGGCTTCGGCCAGAGACCGGCCTCTGGCCAGGATGGCTTCACCGCCTTGCTTGAGGATGGGGATCAGGTCCACGGCATAGCTCGTGGCGGCTTCGATGCCCGTCGCATAGGCGAGTTCGTCCACCACGTAGACCAGCAACAAGGTGGCGCCCGTGAGCTGGGCCAGCTTGAGCGCCTCTTGCAAACCCAGCGTGGACGTCTCGCTGCCATCGAATGGCACCAGGATGCGTTGGTACATGTGTGACCCCTCTCATGCTTGCGGATGTGCAGGATCAGTATAGGTTTGCGCACCACCGCGGGCATTGACCCGCATGCGGTGCCCGCCCTCAACGGCCGCCTGGTGAGCCAAAGGCAAGATCAGGCGCAGGCAAGTGCCCTGCCCCGGCCCGCTGGTGAGCTGCAGCTCGCCACCCAGCCGCCTGGCCCGCTGCACCATGCTGCGCAGGCCTCGCCCCCGTGTGCCCACGTTCACGCCGTCGGGCTCAAAGCCCAGGCCGTTGTCTTCGATGCGCACCTCGACGCCATCGGCCAGGGTGAGCGTGGACACGCTGATCTGCGTCGCCCGGGCATGTTTGAGCGCGTTGGTCAGGGCCTCCTGCAGCAGGCGCAGCAGGTGCAGCACACCCGGCGCTTCCAGCCACGGCAGTTCCGGCAGGTCCTGCACGTCCCAGACCAGGCTCAGGCCTGCAGCCTCCAGGCGGGGCCCCAGGCGGTAGCGGATGGTGGCCAGCAGGGTGACGAGGTTGTGCTCCATCGGTTCCAGCGAGTCGATGACCAGGCGCAGGTCTTCAACGCAGTTGCGCAGCGCCTCGGCCACGGCCAGCTGTGGGAGCTGCCCGCGCTCGACGGCAGCCAGCGTGGTCAGCAAGGCCGAGCCCAGGCCATCGTGCATGTCGTGCATCAGGCGCTGGCGTTCGCCCACCAGGGCCTGGTCGCGCTCCAGTTCACGCAGCCTGGCATGGTTGGCGTTCAGTTCGGCTTCACGCTGGGCCAGGCGCTCGGCCAGGGAGTTGCTCAGCGCCTCATGCTGGTCAATGGCCCGCACATAGCGCCTTTGCACCGCGAACAAGAAGCTGCCGAACACCAGCAGGCTGCTGTAAGGCAGGAGGTAGATGCTCTCGGGGTGGACGACCAGGCCCAGCAAGGCCACGTCGTGCGCGCCGGCCAACAAGGCCAGCACCAGGGCGACGGCGATGACGCGGGTCTCGGTGCCGCCACGGATGGCCAGGCGCACGATCAGCGCGGTGATGCCCGCCGCCACCGAGGTGTTGAACACATGGAACAGCAGGCCCACGTCGGCATCGAAGTGCCAGATGGGCAGGGCCAGCACGCTCATGCCCAGCACGTAGATGGGCAGGGCCCACTCCACCCAGGCCACGCGGCGCGGGTCGAACCTCAACACGATCAGGTAGATCAGCCACATCACCCACACGATGGCCAGGTTGACGACGACGTCGTACCAGATCTCGACCGTGGGGTCGTCATGGCGCGGCAGCACGTACTGGAGGTTGCAGATGCACCAGGCCAGGCTGGCCAGGGCCAGCAGCAGGTGAGCCACCTCGTCACGCCGCGCCAGCCAGAAGGCAAAGAAGAAGGCCCCCAGGAGCAGCAGCACGGCGCTGCAGGCCTGGGGCATCGACGTTTGCAGGTAATGGCGAAGTGCCACGCTGCGGCCCACCACGTCCGTGGGCCCCACGGTGATGCGCGACATCGCGTGGCCCATGGGCGGCAGGTAGGCCAGGGCGATGTCGATGTCCAGGGGCTGTCCAGGGTGCACCTGAACCGGCGGGACCTGCACGACGATGGGCCGGTTCCAGGTCATGCGCCAGTCGTCGAGGTTGTTGCCGGCCGGCTGGCCATTGACCAGCACCCGCCAGCCCCAGCCCATGGCGCGGGGCACGAACACCGTCAGCTGCTGGTCTGCAGGCCAGGTCGATGGCACCAGGTAGCGCACGCGGAACCACGCCCGCCCGATGGCCTGCCGGCCAAAGCCGAAGGTCATTGCCCGGGCGCTTTGCACCGCTGGCAAGCCCACCGCCTGCCAGCACCCGGTTGGGGCCTGCAGCCCGCGGCCCAGAACGCGAGCCAGGTCCGCCCTTTGAAACGCTGCGCTCACCGGCGCTTCCACACAGCGTTGCGCCTGCTCGAAGCGCAGCACCGCGGAAGTGTCGCCTTCGTGCTGGCTCACCGTGAGCAGGAGCACGGCCACCAGGCCGAAGGCCAGCCCCCCCAGCAGACCGTGCAAGGCACGCAGCCAGACGCCGCGGGCTTCAATCGCGGACCAGGCCGAACGTGCGGGCTTCATACAGGGCCTCGACCTTGCTGTGCACATGCAGCTTGCGGTAGATGCGTTTGACGTAGGTCTCGATCGTGTGGCGAGACAGGGCCATCAGCCTGGCGATCTCTTCGTAGCTGTAGCCCTTGCCGCTGAGCTCCAGCACGGTTTGCTCCTGTGCAGACAAGGCTGGTGCTTCGCCCGTCCCATCGGCCTGAGACAGCTTGGGCGACTTCTTGAAGCGCCCGAGCAGTTGCCGCGCGATCACCGGGCTGATGGGGCTGCCACCTGCACGCAGCGCACGGATCTGCTCGACGATGCCCGGCTCATGGGCGCCCTTGAGCAGGTAGCCCGATGCGCCGGCCTCCAGGCATTCGATGACGTGGCGCTCGTCGCCGAACACGGTCACCACCATCACGTCGCAACCGGGCAGTGACGCGCTGGCGTGGTGGATCAGGTCGATGCCGCTGCCGCTGGGCAGGCCGATGTCCACCAGCAGCACGTCGGGGCGGGTGGCGTCCAGCAGGCGCAGCCCTTCGGGCAGGTCATCGGCCTCGCCTGCCAGGTGCAGGTCGGCGGCGCAACGCACGGCGTGGACGAAGCCGGCGCGAAAGGCCGGGTCGTCCTCAACGATCAGCACCGAGTGGGTGGCGTGCGGCATGTGGCCCCGAGTGAATCCCTGGGCAGCAGGTTACTTCCGCCCCACGAGCGGCTGGACTTCAAGTTAGGGATGTGTACCGGAATCACGGTACGCCGATGGCTGGCGCGCCAAGCCCCGCTTGC
Organism: Burkholderiales bacterium; assembly: GCA_947371645.1. The sequence goes on from CANBQJ010000198.1 coordinate 3,280, forward strand.
CCAAGATCGGCTCACACATCAATTGGACACACGGAGAACCGACATGCAAGAAACCCAAGGCGCCCGCAGGCCGTGGCCGGGCCTGACACTGGTGGTGTGGGCGGCGCTGCAGCTGAGTGCGTGCGGCGGCGGCGGCGGGAGTGAACCGACGGCTGCCCCGACGCCTTCCTCCGTCGGCGGCGCGCCCAGCATCGACAGCCAGCCTGCAGACGTGCGCAGCATCGCAGGCGGCAAGGCCAGCTTCACGGTCGTCGCCAGCGGCTCTGGCACCTTGACCTACCAGTGGTTGCGCCACGGCGTGCCCCTCACGGACCGCCTCTACCAGCTCCCGCCTTTCAACACCTCGGGCGTTCAAGGTTCGCAATCCGCCACGCTGGACTTGACCAACGTGCAGGCGAATGACGCAGACGGCTACAGCGTCGTCGTCAGCCGTGGCAGCCAGTCCAGCGTGACCAGCATCAGCGTGAACCTGATCATCGTCCCACCACCGGTGGTCAGCCAGGTGGCCGTGGCGGCAGGTGGCGGGCACACCTGCGCGGTCGACCCCAGTGGCGCCGTGAGCTGCTGGGGCAGCAATGTGGGTGGGCAACTGGGCACCGGCGACGCCCGCCAGCAAAACGCGTACAAGCCTGTTGCCGCACCCGGCTTGAGCAAGGTGGTGGCCCTGGCCGCCGGCCTGTCGCACAGCTGCGCGGTGAAGTCCGACGGCAGCGTGGACTGCTGGGGCAACAACCTGGACGGCCAGGTGGGCGATGGCAGCAGCGGCAACCTCAGGTTGAGCCCCACCAGCGTGCCGCTGATGGCCATCACGGCGGTGGTGGCCGGGGGCTCGCACACCTGCGCCCTCAACCAGACGGGCAGCGTGTATTGCTGGGGCGCCAATGGCAAGGGCCAGCTGGGTGACGGCAGCACGACCGGCAAGCCCAACCCGACGGCCGTGCCTGGCCTGAGCGACGTGGTCGCCCTGGCGGCGGGTGAGTCTCACACCTGCGCCGCCAAAGCCAATGGCACCGTCTGGTGCTGGGGCCTCAACGACGCGGGGCAACTGGGTGATGGCAGCACGACCACCAGGCCCAGCCCCACCCAGGTGCCCGGCTTGAGCGGGGTGGCCACGCTGGCCGCAGGTGCCTCACACAGCTGTGCCGCGCAAGCCGGCGCCGCGGTCTACTGCTGGGGTGCCAACGGCGTGGGCCAGCTGGGCGACGGCAGCACCTTGCAACGGTTCAGCCCCACCGAAGTGCCAGGCCTGCGCAACGTGAAGACGCTGGCCGTGGGCACCACCCACACCTGCGCCCTGAGTAGCAGCGGCAATGTCTCCTGCTGGGGCGGCAATGCGGGTGGCGAGCTGGGCATTGGCACCACGGAGAACCAGCACAGCCCTGTGCTGGTGGGCGGCGGCGCGGTGGCACTGAGCGTGGGCTGGCACCACAGCTGCGCCATCCTCAACAGCAGCGAGACCCTGTGCTGGGGCATCAACAGCCACGGAGAACTGGGCGATGGCAGCGACGCCACCAGGCTGCTGCCCACCTCGGTGACCTTCTGACGGCCGGAGCACCCGCATGCCCAACACCACGACACACGCACCGCACACCTGGCTGCGCCGGGCCACCACGCTCGCCCTGCTCGCCTGGCCCTTGCTGCAGATGGCCGGCTGCGGCGGCGGCGGCCACAGCAGCGAACCCGGCGCGGCCCCCGCCGCCACCACCGGCCAGGCCACCGTGGACGCCTCAGGCGGCACGGTGGTGGGGCCCGACCAGGTGAGCTTGTCGATCGCGCCAGACAGCGTGGCCAGCAACACCACCTTCCGCATCGCGCGTGACGCCAGCCAGGCACCGCCGCTGGTGGGCATGACGCTGGTGTCGCCCGTCTACGCGATCACGCCGCATGGCAGCGCCTTCGACCCCCACGCCGTGCTGAACCTGCCTTACGACGCCAGCAAGCTGCCCGCAGGTGCCACCGCGGTGGTGTTGCGTGGTGAGCCCGATGGCAGCTGGCATGTGCAGCCCAACCTGGGCACCCAGGCCGGCGTGGCCGTGGCCGATGTCGGCGACCTCTCCTGGTACGCCGTGGGCGTGTGCACGCCCGGTGATGCGGGCATGTTCGGCTTTGGCCTGGGCGACTGCCCGGCCAACCACAGCCTCCAGCTCGAATACCTCGACGGCCAGGGCGGGGCCATCCCCGTGCCGCGCGACGCGCAGGGCCGCGCCCTGCCCTTCCTCCCCGACATCACCACCCCCACTGACGTCAAGCTGCGCCTGACCTGGACGCGGCCGCCGGGCGTGAACCGCCAGGACACCATCACGCTGTTCATGACCGACGCGAACAAGGGGCCCTTGATCAGCAGCATGGGGCCGGTGATCAGCGACTACAGCAACCAGCCGGTCTACTCGGGCGACGTCACCGTTCGCGTCGACCCGGCCAAGGTGCCTGGCGCCGGGTTGGGCACAGGCAAGGTGGCGCGCTTTGGGGCCACGGCGTCCTACTGCGCCGAGCACATCTTCACCCACCAGAACATCTGCTGGTACTTCGATGCCGACCTGGTGTTCCGCGTGCATGACGTCACGCCCGACACCACCTCATTGGCGATCACCCAGCAACCCCACAACGCGTCCATCGTCCATGGCCACAACGCCAGCTTCCACGTCGACGCCCAGGGCTTGGTGACCGGGCAGGCCCACATCGAATGGGAGCGCCGCAACGCCGGCAGCAGCACCTGGGTGGCGGCGGGCGGCACCCTGTCGGCCGACGGCAAGACGCTGACGTTCGCGACGGACGAGGCCAGGGACAACGGCGCCGAGTTCCGGGCCCGTGCCTGCAACCTCAGGGCGTCGGGCTACCAGACCTGCACCGACCCCAGCGACACCGCCCAGCTGACGGTCACCAGCTTCAGCAACGGGGCCGCCAGCTGGCCGCAGGACGGTCAGCCCATCGACCAATCGGTGCCCGAGAACACCACGGTGGACGTGCTGATGAAGGCCGAAGGCGTGCCCTATGCCACGGTGGAGATCTGGCAGGTCAAAGCCGGCACGGAGACGCTGCTCAAGACCTGCTACCCGGCGCGCACCTCGATCCCCGCGTCCAATGTCCACCTGACGGCCAACCCCACGGTGTGCAGCCATCACCTGCCCGACCCCGTGAAGCTGGCCGACAGCGGCACGCAGTTCTACGGCAAGGCCTACAACGACTGGCAGACGGCACCTGTGCTCAGCCGCCACGCGACCCTCACGGTCACGTCGGCACCGGTGGCACCCAGCTTCGTCACCCAACCTGGGGCGGTCCAGACCCAGCTGGGGGGCCTGGCCAGCTTCACCGCCACAGCCACGGGCTCGGCACCGTTGTCCTATGCCTGGTGGTTCCAGGACACGGCCCACCCGTCACAACCACCCACGAAACTGGCCGACCGCAGCGCTGTCAAGGCCGGCGCGCAGACCTCCGGCGTCCAGGGCAGTGGCTCACCCACGCTGACGCTGTCGAACGCGCAGCCTGCCGATGTGGGCGGCTACTTCCTGGTGGTCGGCAATGGCACACCACCGGCTGCGACCAGCCTGAGCGCGGCCTTGACCCTCAAGCCCCGGGGCAGCAACACGCACACCTTGGCGGCGGGCACGGCGACCACCTGCACGGCGATGGCCGACGGCACGGTGAGTTGCTGGGGCAGCAACACACGGGGCCAGCTG
>CANBQJ010000199.1 GCA_947371645.1 Burkholderiales bacterium
CTGGTCACCGGCCGCAAATGGGAAGGCTCGGCCTTCGGCGGCGCCCGTGGCCGCACCGATGTGCCCAAGATCGTGGACTGGTACATGGAAGGCAAGCTCAACATCGACGACCTGATCACGCACAAGCTCAAGCTGGATCAGATCAACGACGGCTTCGACTTGATGAAGCGCGGCGAATCCATCCGTTCCGTCGTTGAGTTCTGATCCGGCCCGAAAGGCAAGGCACAGCATGACCTTGGAACTGATCAGCGAACACGCCTGCTTTGGCGGCGTGCAGCGCTTCTACCGCCACGCCTCCAGCACCATCGGCCTGCCCATGCAGTTCGGCGTCTACCTGCCGCCGCAGGCGCTGGCCGGCGGGGGTGCGCAAGCCAAGGTGCCTGTGCTGTTCTACCTCGCCGGCCTGACCTGCAACGAAGAAACCTTCGCCATCAAGGCCGGCGCGCAGCAGCACGCCGCGCGCCTGGGCCTGGCCATCGTCACGCCCGACACCAGCCCGCGCGGCACCGACCTGCCCGGCCAGGCCGACCACTGGGACTTCGGCGTGGCTGCTGGCTTCTACCTGGACGCCACCGAAGCGCCCTGGGCCACCCACTGGCGCATGGAGACCTACATCACGCAGGAACTGCATACCCTGGTGGGTACGGAGCTGCCCGTGGACACGGCGCGCGCCGGCATCTTCGGCCATTCGATGGGCGGCCACGGCGCGCTCACGCTGGCCCTGCGCCACCCCGGCCTCTACAAGACGGTCTCGGCCTTCGCCCCCATCGCCCACCCCACCCAGTGCCCCTGGGGCGAAAAAGCCTTCACCGGCTACCTGGGCGTGTCGCGCCACACCTGGGGCGAGCACGACGCCACCGAGCTCATGGGCCAGTACCCGGTGCCACCCTGCCCGCACGGCATCCTCATCGACCAGGGCCTGGCCGACAAATTCCTGCCCAACCAGCTGCACCCCGAGGCCTTCGAGGCCGCCTGCGCCGCCATCGGCCAGCCGCTCACCTTGCGCCGCCATCCTGGCTACGACCACGGCTACTACTTCATCCAGAGTTTCGTGGCCGAGCACCTGGCCCACCACGCACAAGGCTTGCTGGCAGATGCCTGAGCGCCCCTGAGCAAATGAGCCCCCCATGAACACGGGGGCCGAAAAAGGCACTTCGCCACACCCCGGGGCCTGCGGCCTCGCGTTTCCCCAGGCCCCGCTTTGCTGGTTCACATCAACAATCGAGTGATCGTGAACCTGTCTTTGCGCCCCCCTTCCGTCGTCGACATGGACCGCCACCCCGAGCTGGCGAAGCGCGTCCACGAGCTGCACCGCAAGGCGCTGTACGAAAAGCTGCCCTACACGATGTCTTTCGGCCTGGTCGCGGCCATGGGGGTGGCCTGGGTCCTGTGGGATACCACCTCGTCGAACCTGTGGCTGGCATGGTGGCTGGTGGCGCGGACGCTCGTCGCCGGGACCAGACTGATCCACGGCGTCTTGCAAAACCGCCCGTCCAGGCGCGCCAAAGCCCACAGCTACTGGAGCTACCGCAGCCTGGCCTTCGCCGATGCGGTGGCCTGGAGCGCGCTGGGTTGGGCACTGACGCCACTCGATGCGCTCCAGGTGGCCATCGTCAGCATCAACGTCCTGCTGGCCGTCGCGGCCCTGGGCGTGTTCATGCTGTATGTCGACTTCCTCACCGCGGCGCTGTTCATCTCGCCCATCCTGGTGCCCAACGCGTTCTATGCCCTCATGCGGGGTGACCGGCTTGCGGTGTTCGCCTGCCTGGCCGTGCTGGGCTTCTGGGGGACCCTGTTGATGGAGGCGCATCGTTCTCACCGCCGGCTCATGGAGTTGCTGAAGCTGCGCGTGCAAAGTGAACAGGCGGTGGCCGCCAAGGCCGAAGCCCTGCGCCAGGCTGAAGCCCACGCCGAAGCCAAGAGCCGCTTCCTGGCCACAATGAGCCACGAGATGCGCACCCCCATGCACGGCATCCTGGGCCTGGTGCGCCTGATCCGCCAGCGTGAGTTGCACACCGAAACCCAACGCCAGCTGTCGCTCGTGGAAGGCTCGGGCGAGCACCTGGTGCGCGTCATCAACGACGTGCTGGACTTCTCTCGCCTGGAAGCCGGCCGCCTGCCCATCCACCGCCAGGCCTTCGACCTGGAAAGCCTGCTGCACGAGGTGGTGGGCACCAGCCAGGTGCTGGCCCAGGACAAGGGCCTGCAGCTCAGCCTGCACTACGTGGCGCCACAGCTGCCCAGCCCCGGCGCCTCGGCGCGGGCAACCACCTTCGTCATGGGCGACCCGGTGCGCCTGCGCCAGGTGCTGCACAACCTGATCGGCAACGCGATCAAGTTCACGGCCCACGGCCAGGTCATCCTGCGTGCCGCCCCCAGCGAGCACCCCGGCGACCACATCGTGCTCGCCGTTGAAGACACGGGCGTGGGCATCCCGCTGGCCGAACAGGCCCACATCTTCGAGGCCTTCCAGCAGGCGCAAGCCACGCACCAGCGCCGCCTGGGCGGCACGGGCCTGGGCCTGACGATTTCACGCGAGCTGTGCCGCGCCATGGGCGGGCAATTGCAGCTGCGCTCCACCGTGGGCCAGGGCAGCACCTTCACAGTGAGCCTGCCCTTGCCTGTCGTGGCCACTGAAGCCACCCCGGCACCGGCGCAGGAGCAGCGTCCCGCCCGCCCCCCGAGTGCCCCGGCACTGGAAGACACGGAATCCGTGCCGCCACCACAAGCCCATGTGCTGCTGGTCGAAGACAACCTGGTCAACGCCATCGTGGCCGAAGCCGAACTCACCCACCTGGGCCTGCAGGTCGAGACCTTGCGGTCCGGCCGTGAGGCGGTGAACTGGCTGCGCGAGCACCACACCGACCTGGTCTTCATGGACGGCGACCTGCCCGAACTCGATGGCATCGCCGCCACCCGCCTGGTGCGCGACCACGAAGCCGCGCACCACCAGCCTCGCGTGCCCATCGTGGCGCTGAGCGCCAACGGCTCCACCGACTTCGTGGACCGCTGCCTCGCCGCCGGCATGGACGACCACCTGGCCAAGCCTTTCCGCGCCGGTGACCTGGCCCGCGTGCTGGCCCGCCACCTGCGCCTGGCACCCAGCCCCCAGACCGCCTGACGCGGCACGCCTGTGGCTGGCCGCCACACCCCCTAATTCATGGCGCTTGCGGCGCTCGTCAGGCCATTTGCCTGGTGATAACCTGCCCCGATTCCACATCGCAGAGGGCAGGAGATGAACCCCAGAATTCGGGCAGGGCTCTGCAGCTTCCTTCTCGCGGCGCTGCTCGCCCCCGGGTTGGCCCTGTCGCAAAGCTGCACCCAGCGCGGCCGCGTGACCACCGAAGCGCCCGTCTACCAGACCCTGCCTCGCTACGTCACCGGCATCGGCTGGCAAGGCAACCGCAACGACACCCTGGGCAAGGACGTCATCGTCATGGTGTGCGTCAGCCGCGACGTCGACTTTGGCCTGGGCAGCCGCACCTGGTCTCAGGTGGCGTACCGGCCCAACCCGAAGTCACCCTGGCGATTCGGCTGGATCATGCGGGAACAGTGGCAGGAAGCCCAGAGCAGCGGGGCGGCCAAGGGCCCCGTGGCCTGGCGAGGCCAGGGCGACGCCAACCTGATGCCGGCCATGTACGTGTCGCCCTCGCCGGCCAACGCCGCCACGGAAGCACCGCCCCAGGCACCGCCCGACCCCAATGACGACATGGTGGCTGCGGCTGCTGCGGCATCGCCCACCGTGCCGTCGGCGCCCACAGCCCCCACCGTGCCCGGCTCCGCCGCCGACACCACCCCCGTGTCGGCCCCGCTGGGCGACCAGGCCCTGCTCTATGGCCCGCTGTTCATCGCCATGGTCCTGGGCATGCTGGCCAAGGCCATCTTCGATGCGCTGGACGAGCACAGACCTTCCTGGCGCGAACACCTCAAGCAAGGCGCCATGGCCATCGTGGTCTCGCCCATGGTCTTTTTGGGCTTCATCACGGCCGGGCAGTTCTCCGGCAACTCGCAGACCTTCCTCGTGCTGGCCTTGTTCGCCTTCCAGAACGGGTTTTTCTGGCAGACGGTGCTGACGCGCAACGGGCCGGCCAAGGACAAGGCGGCGGCGCCTGCGCCCACCAAAGCTTGAGGCCTCCCTCAGGCGAGGGTGACGCGAAACGGCCAGGGTGGGCAGAATTCGCTTCTCAGGGAGAAGTGAATGACAACAAATTTTTGGCGCCGAGGGTGGGCCTCCGTCGGCATGACGCTGCTGCTCGCGCTTCAGGCATGCGGCGGCGGTGGCGGTAGTTCCGGCGGCAATGCCGCGCTGACCTCCTCCAGCCTGCCGGCCACCGCCACCGTGAGCTGGACGCCGGCAACCATCAACGCCACATCATTGGTCGGCACGGCCGGGTGGGCCACCGTCAGCATCACGATCAACGTGACGGGTCGAGACGTCGCCTGGGACACAGAGGAAGAAAGCCACGGCGTCATCACCCAGGTGAAGTCGTACGAAGAGGGCAACACGACACGCTACGAGTTGCAGTTGTCGCCAGACCTGCCTGTGGGCACCTACGACACCACCATCGACGTCAACGTCTGCGATGACGAAGCCTGCACCAAGCCGATCCCGGGCGGCAAAGCCAGCATCCCGTTGCACTACGAGGTCAAGCCCATCATCACGGCCAGCGCCAGCACCGTGGCCCTGTCACGGACGGGCCAGGAGGCCGCGCCCAGCCAGTTGGTGCACCTGAACATCCCACCCGAAGCCGGCGCGGTGGCATTGAACGTCGAGACCACGCGCACCGACGCCTTCGACGTCAAACTTTCAGGCACCGAGCTGCGCGTGGGTACCCGCCAGGTGCGCGCAGGCCAGTACAGCGCCTCGGCCAACATCCAGAGCCTCAGCGACAGCCGCTACCACTGGTCCCTGCCGGTGAGCTACGTCGTCAACGCGCCAGCCACGGGCGAACACGACCTGATCGTCTCCCCCTTTGAGCTCAACCTGGACGTGATCCAAGGTGGCATCACCAAGCAGGTGGTGACCGTCAGCCGCGCCACCTGGACCAGTGAATTCGTGTTGCCGGTGCTGGTCCCCCAATCCAACTTCTTCAAACTTACCGACCTGGGCGGCGACCGCTATGAAGTCAGCGCCGACGCCACCACTTTCGTCGGTGCCGGCACGATGCCTTCGTTCAGTTCCACCTTGCGCTTCGGCGCCACCAGCAGCACCACCCAACAAGACGTCCCGATCCTGTCCTACGTGACACGCAACTGGGGCCCGTCCGAGCAACCCACCCTGGGCCTGCAGGTCAACTCCGACAGCACGGTGGCCCACACCGACTGGCAGCGGTCGATCGGGCTGCAGTCCCTGCTGCCCTCGATCACCACCTGGCGGGCCAGCTCCAGCACGCCATGGCTCAAGCTGGTCGCCAACAGTGGCCGGATCGGCACCGATCGCCTGGTGGTCACCATCGACCCATCAGGTGTACCCGCTCCGGGCAGCACCGTGACCGGGACAGTCCATGTGACGGCCGACGGCGCCGCCGATGCCCTCGACCTGACCATCCCGCTGAGCAACGCCGTGCCGCAACTGGGCAAGCTCATCGGACCTGGCCTGGTCGGCAGCAGTGGGCGCATCTACATGCCGTCAGGGCTGTCCGGCATCGACCCGCAGTCGCCCCCGGCCATGCTGACCGTTGCTGGCGCCACCCTGACCGGCGTGCACACGGTGGAAGAGCCCGTCCGGCTAGCCGGCATGCCCAATCTGGTACTGGACCTGAGCAACGCCACGCCGGGCACACCCGTCACCGTCAGTTGGGCGAGCGCCTTCTCGCCCAGCCACGTCACGGTGCCGGTGCTGGTACCGAGCAGCCTGCCCACGGCAGCGGCCAGCCAGCCGCTGCCATACGCCCAACGCCGCCCTCCCAAGCCACACCCCAGCGATGGCGGGGCCTACTTCGCCGACGGCGACCAGGTCTGGCGCGCAGCAGCCGTCAACGGCCAGTGGGTCTGGCGCCACGCCATGGTGGCTGGCCTGGTCGACGTGGCCCCGTCGGCCGACGGCCGCAAGCTGTTTGCTGCCACCACGTCGGGCGCCGTCATCGGTCTGGACGCAGACACCCTCAACGAGCTCGGCCGCGCCATGCTACCTATCAATGGCTCGCCAGACCGCCTCCCAGATGCCCAGGCACCAGCCGGGCAAGCTGCGCTGTTGCTGGCTGCAGATGGTCGTGCGTTCGTGAGCGTGGTGGGGCAAGCACTTGGCTGGACCCTCACCCGCGGCCCCGACTGGGTGGCCAGCCAGGACCTCAACGGCAACATGCTCGACATCAGCCTGCAGCCCTACTTCGCCGACCCTGGCATGTTCCTGCGCGGCCCTTTCAGCGACCGGGGCACCAGCCTGGTCCGCAGTGCCAGCGGCCGCACGGTCATGGCGGTGGACCCGGACGGCAGCATGATCCGCTACACCGACCTCAGCCGCGGATGGACCAGTTGGTATGGTGGCGACGCCTGGGGCAGCATCGGCGCCGGCATGACGCTCGCGGCCATTGCCGACACCGGCAACCGCATTGTGCGCAGCGACGGCGTGCTGCAGGTTTTCCAGACGCCGGTGGCACCCTCGCTGGCCACTCGCCTGCCCGATGGCTTCACGGCTGGCGGCTATGCGCTGAGTGCCGACGGCCTGTTTGCGGTGGTCTATGGCTACCGCATAGACACCACCGGCAGCACGCCAGTGGCCAAGGACGCTCAACTGTGGGTGCTGAGCCTGCCGGCCACCACCGTGCCTGACCTCCACCTGGCCACCACCGTGGGAACGTCCATTCCGCTGACCGCGCTGGGCTGCACAGGCAACCTGGCTGCGGGCGAGACCTGCACCCACAGCGTGGCCATCACCCTGAGTGCCGCTGGCGAC
>CANBQJ010000200.1 GCA_947371645.1 Burkholderiales bacterium
CCGGCGCCGCAGCAGGGGTCGAGCAAGGGCCCGTCTTCGGGTCGGCCTCGCCAGCCAGCGGCAGCGAGCATGGCCGCCGCCAGGGTTTCCTTCAGCGGGGCTTCGCCGGTGTCTTCGCGCCAGCCGCGCTTGAACAGGGCCTCGCCGGAGGTGTCCACGTAGAGCGTGGCCTCGAGGTCGTCCATGTAGAGCAAGAGGCCCAGGTCGGGGAAGCGGGTGTCGACGCTGGGTCGCTCGCCGGTGCGGTCGCGCAGGTCGTCGCAGACGGCATCCTTGATGCGCAGGCCGACGAAGTTGAGGCTGCGCAGGCTGCTCTGGCGGGCGACAACGTCGACGCGCAGGGTGTGCTCGGGCGTGATCCAGTCCGACCAGTCGACGCCGCGGGCCAGCTCATACAGGTCGTCTTCGTGGCGGTAGATGTCGTGGGCCACGCGCCACAGGACGCGCTGGGCCAGGCGGCTCTCGAGGTTGAGCCTCTGGGTGGCGTCGATCAGGGCGTCGACGTGGCGTGCACGCACGGCAACGCCCCCACGGGCGGCGTCGATCCGGACGTCATCGGCCAGGCTGGCCAGGATGCGGCTGGCTTCCTCGGCCAGCAGGGGCTCGACGCCGTTGCCACAGTTGAGGAACAGCAAAGGGTCTTGGTCGGCACGCAGGTCCTGGGCGCGGCGGGCCACCGTGTCGACGCGGTCGGTGCCGTAGGGCCGCTGGCCGGCACGCGAACGGTCGCCCCCATCAGCGGGTTGGGCGGGGCCGGTGCGACGGGGTGCGGCGATGCGGCGAGGGGGTTGTGAGGCCATGTGTGGCGATCCAGGTGGGCCAGGGCGACATCATCAGGGACGATGGCCTTGGCGGGAAAACAGGGGCCTGCCGCAGTGAAGCGGGGAGGCAGGGAGGCCTCAGGCGCGCAGGACGGCAAGGACGTCCGAGCGGAATTCTCGGCGATACAGCACCCAAAGCACAGCGAGGGTGCCCAGGGCGAAGGCCACGGGTGAAGCGAACCAGGCCATCACGGCGAAGGCCATGTAGTAGGCGCGCAGGCCATCGGCGAAGCTTTCAGCGGCCATGCCCATGAGGGCGCCGGCGCGCTCGGCAAAGTCTTTGCGGTCTGCATCGCCGCTGTCGAACACGTCGACATTGGGCGCCGCGCCCACCAGGATGGCACCAAAGGAGTAGACGCGCATGGACCAGGTGAAGCGGAAGAAGGCGTAGATGAAGACGGCCAGCAGCACCATGATCTTGATGTCGAAGACCAGCATGGAGGTGCGGGCGGCAAAGGGCAGGTCCTTGACCAGTTCGGTGGCTTTCTCGCTGGTGCCCAGCACGGCCAGCAAACCACCCAGCACCAGGATGGTGGTGGAGGCCCAGAAACTGGGGCTGCTGGCCAGGTTCTGGGTGACGGCGGCGTCGACGATGCGCTGATCGCGGTAGGTCATCTGCACCATCCACAGCTTGCGGAAGTGGTTGGTGCTGGCCAGCAAGGTGCTCTCGCTCTTGGAGCGGTGGTGGGCGAAGACGGCATAGCCCACCCAGCCGGTGAGGAAGAGGCACAGCGCGGCCCAGTCGGCCCAGGGCAACAGGCTGATGAGGCTGTTCACCGCGCTCACAGGTCCTTGCGCAGGTTGGCCGGCGCGATCTTGAGGGCCTCGCGGTACTTGGCCACGGTGCGGCGGGCGACCTGGATGCCCTGCTCTTCCAGCATGTTGGACAGCTGGCTGTCGGACAGCGGCTTCTTGGCGTCTTCGGCAGCCACCAGTTGCTTGATGAGGGCGCGCACCGCCGTGCTGGAGGCATTGCCGCCGGCCTCGGTGTTGAGCGATGAGCCGAAGAAGTACTTGAGCTCGAAGGTGCCAAACGGCGTGTTCATGTACTTGGCCGTGGTCACCCGCGAAATGGTGGACTCGTGCAGGCCCAACTCGTCCGCGATCTCGCGCAGCACCAGCGGCTTCATGGCGATCTCACCATGGGTGAAGAAGTTCTTCTGGCGGTCGACGATGGCCTGGGACACGCGCAGGATGGTGTCGAAGCGCTGCTGGATGTTCTTGACGAACCAGCGGGCCTCCTGCAGGCGGGAGCTCAAGGCCGTGTGGCCTTCAGAGGCCGCCGTGCCGCGCGGCGAACGGCTGGAGCGCAGGGCCTGGGCATACAGGTCATTGATGCGCAGCTTGGGCATCACGTCGGGGTTGAGCACGACCTTCCAGTTGCGCCCGGACTTCTGGATGATGACGTCGGGCACGATGATGTTGGCTTCGGCCCGCGTGAAGGCCCGGCCCGGCTTGGGCTCCAGGCTGACGATGAGGGCTTGCGCATCTTTGATGAGGCCTTCGTCGGCGCCGGTGGCGGCCACGAGGCGCTTGGTGTCGCGGCGGGCCAGCAGCTCGAGGTGCTTGGCGCAGATGGCGATGGCCACTTCGCGTTCGGGCGATGCCGGGTGGGTGCGCAGCTGCAGCAGCAGGCATTCGCTCAAATTGGCAGCGCCCACGCCCACGGGCTCCAGGCTTTGCAGCCAGCCCAGGGCACAGCGCAGACGCGACAGCAGCTCGGCACGCGCGCTGGGCTCGCCGTCCATGTCCTCTGCGTCTTCAGGCTCGTCGTCTTCACCGGGCGGGATCAGGCTGTCGACGATGTCTTCCAGCGAGTCGGCCAGGTAGCCGTCTTCGTTGAGCGACTCGATCAGCATCTCGACAGAGGCCATGTCGACACCGCTCAGGCGCGTGCCCAGCAGCTGCTGGCGCAGGTGCTCTTGCAGGCTGATGGACACGCTGTTGCGCTCCATCGGGTCGTAATCGTCGTCGTCGGTGTTGCGAGAAGGGGTTTCGCGGATGCCGTCGAAGTCATCGCGCTCGGTGCCGTTTTCCCAGTCGTCACGCTCGGCGGTGGCCACCTCGGGGCTGTCGATGGCGGGGGTTTCGGCCTCGGGTGCGGCGTCGCCGCTGCGCTCGAAGGTTTCGGCGGCGCTGTCTTCGCCCGTCTGGCGGTCGTTGCGCAGGCGGTCAAGCTCGGCGCCGGCGGCCAGGTCCAGCGCAACGAAGTCTTCGTCAGGCTCCAGGAAAGGGTTTTGTTCGAGCATCTGCTCGATTTCCTGGTGCAGCTCCAGGGTCGACAGCTGCAAAAGCCTGATGGACTGCTGGAGTTGCGGCGTGAGCGCCAGGTGCTGAGAAAGCCGGAACTGCAGGGAGGGCTTCATGGCGGGCGTCTCGCGTCACATGCGGAAGTGCTCGCCAAGGTAAACCTTGCGCACGTCGGGGTTGTCGATGATGTCGGTGGGGCGGCCTTCGGCCAGCACCCGACCTTCGCTGATGATGTAGGCGCGGTCGCAGATCCCCAGGGTTTCGCGCACGTTGTGGTCAGTGATGAGCACCCCGATGCCGCGGGCCTTGAGGAACTGGATGATCCGCTGGATCTCGATGACGGCGATCGGGTCGACGCCGGCAAAGGGCTCGTCCAGCAGGATGAAGCGGGGCTGGGTGGCCAGGGCGCGGGCGATCTCGACGCGGCGGCGCTCGCCACCGGACAGCGCCAGCGAGGGGCTGGTGCGCAGCTTGTCGATGGACAGGTCGTGCAGCAGCTGGTCCAGGCGCTGCTCGATCACGGGCTTGGCCAGGCGCTTGCCGTGCTCGTCTTGCTGCAATTCCAGCACCGCGCGGATGTTGTCCTCGACATTGAGCTGTCGAAAAATCGACGCCTCTTGCGGCAGGTAGCTCAGCCCCAGGCGCGAACGCACGTGGATGGGCAGTTTTTCAACGCGCTGGCCGTCGATGTCGATGAGGCCGGCGTCGGCGCGCACCAGGCCCACGATCATGTAAAAGCTGGTGGTTTTGCCGGCGCCGTTGGGGCCCAGCAGGCCCACGACCTCGCCCGCGCCCACGGACAGGTGGACGTCGTGCACCACGGTGCGGGCGCCGTAGCGCTTCTTGAGGCCTTCCGCGCGCAGGTGGCTGGCCGGCAGGGATTCTGGCGGCGTGGGCGCCACGCCAGAGCCCGGATGGAGGGCGACCGGGTCGGCCGGGGCGTTCATGGGCGGGCCTCCGCCTTGGGGGCTGACGCGGCAGCCGCAGGCACTTCAGGCTTGCGCGGGGCGATCACACCGCGCACGCGGCCGGTGGTGACGCTGCCCGGCCCCTTGCCCACCACCTGGAAGATGGCCGTCTTGTTGTCGTAGACGATGGACTGGCCGGCGACCTCGTCGCTGGGCGTCTGGCCTTTGAGGCGGCGCATGACGGCATGCCCCTGGAACTGCACGTTGTCGTCGTGGCCGTCGTAGACGACCTGATCGGCCTCACCTTCGATGAACTCATCGAGGCCTTCGCGCTTCTGGCGGAAGTAGGCGCGGCCCTTGGGGCCGGCGATCGCGGTGGCCGTCTGGCTGCCGTCGGGGTTTTGCTTGACCTCAACCCGGTCGGCCTGCACCACCATGGAGCCCTTGGTGATCTCGACGTTGCCGGTGAGGATGTTGAGCTTGCGGGCTTCGTCGACCCGGGCGGCGTCGGCCGCGAAATTGAGCGCCTGATCGCGGTCGGCTTTTTCAGCGCGGGCGGCACCCAGGCCGAAACCCAGCGAAACAGCCAGGCAGATCAAGAAGGAGCGCAATCTCAGGGTGAGCACGGGTGTATTCGGCACAATAATTGCTTGCATTGTATCCCCAAGAAGAGGGGCCATGCAGCATTTATCACCGATACCTGAGGGGGGACCCCGGTGATGCGGGGCCCGGCCAAACCTGAAAGCAGGCTCAGCGCTTGCGCGACTTGGCGACGAGGGCGTCGACCACGGCCAGGGTCTTCTCTGGCGTGCCGTTGAGCGACACCGAGGTGTAGAACTGACCGTTGATGCCCAAGGTGGGCACACCGTCGATCTTATAGGCCTCGGCCAGGCTGCGCGCTTGCTTGGACTTGGTCTGGACGGCAAAAGAGTCGAAGACGCCCATGAATTTGGCCTTGTCCACGCCTTGCTTGGCGATGAAGTCGGCGATCAGTTCGGGCTTGTCCAGCTTGAGGCCCTCTTCGTGGATGGCGTGGAAGATCTTGGCGTGCAGCGCCGGGATCAGGCCCATGGATTCGACCGCGAAGTACAGGCGCTGGTGCACGCCAAAGGGGTTTTCGCGGAAGGCCACTGGCACGCGGCGGAAAAACACGTCCGCCGGCAGCTTGGCGGCCCAGGCGGCCAGATAGGGCTCGAAGTGGTTGCAGTGGGGGCAGCCGTACCAGAAGAACTCGACCACCTCGACCTTGCCCGTGGGGGCGGTGGTGGGCGCGGCCTGGTTGAGCTTGATGTAGTGCGTGCCTTCGACCGGCTCACCGCTTTGCGCCAGCGCGACGCCAGGCAGGCCAGCGGCCAGTGTGGCGGCACCCAGGGAGTGGAGGGCAAACTCGCGGCGATTCATGACACGGTCCTTTCGGTGGGTTTACTTTTGCTGAATGCGAACCAGGGCGGAGTCGATGCCCGCACCCTGCAGTTTGGTGCGGACCTCATCGGCCTGTTCACGCTGCGCGAACGGGCCAATGCGAACCCGGTACATGGTGCGGCCGTTGACCTCGCGCTCCTGGATGCGGGGCTCCATGCCCATCATGGCCAGCCTGGCGCGCTGCTGTTCAGCCTCGGGCTGGCTGGCATAGGAGCCGGCCTGCACCTGGAAGCTCAACGCGGGAGCGGAGGCAGCGGACGACACGGGTTCACCCGCAAGGATGGCCGCCGGGTTGCGGGTCGCAGTTTTGTCCGACTTCTCCGAGGCTTTGTCTGCGGGCTTGTCTGCCTTGGCGCCTTTGTCAGCCTTTGCCGATTTGGCGTCCGACGCGCCAGGCAGGGGCTCGACCACGGCCGGACCCACGGGTGACTCGGCTTCGCCGGACGCCGCGCTGGCGGGTGCCGAAGGCGCGGCTTCGACTTCCACGGGATGCGGCTTGGCCGGGTTCTTGCCGTAGAGCGGGCTGTTCGGGTCCCAGTTCTTGTTGTGCTCGGCTTCTGCTGCGTCTTGCTCGGCGGTGCGCTGGGGCACCTTGTCGATGAAGGGCAGCGGCACCTTGGTGATGTAGAGCGCCACGCCCAGGGCCACGCCCAGGCCCAGCAGCAGGCCGATGATCAGACCGAGGAAGAAGCCCCCGCGTTGCGTTGTCATGCGAAAGAGTCCTAGCTTTACATTTTTTCAGGTGCGCTGACGCCCAGCAGGCCCAGGCCGTTGCGCAGCACCTGGGCCGTGGCCGTCAGCAGGGCCAGGCGAGCGCGGCCGAGTTCGACATCATCCACGAGGAAACGTTCCGCTGCGTAGTAGCTGTGGAAGGCGCTGGCGAGGTCTCGCAGGTAGAAGGCCACGTCGTGCGGGGCCAGGCCCTGGGCGGCGCCAGTGAGCATGTCGGGGAACTCGGCGAGCTTGCTCATCAGCGAGAGCTCGGTGGGGGCGGCCAGCAGCTTCAGTTGCGCCTGGGCCAGCTGGCTCAGGTCGCCACCCTTCTCGGCGTACTGGGCCCGCACCGACTGGATGCGGGCGTGGGCGTACTGAACGTAGAACACGGGGTTCTCGTCGTTCTGCTTCAAGGCCAGGTCGACGTCGAAGACGAATTCGGTGTCGGCCTTGCGGCTGATCAGGAAGAAACGCACCGCGTCTTTGCTGGTCCACTCGATGAGGTCGCGCAGGGTGACGTAAGAGCCGGCGCGCTTGGAGATCTTCACCTCTTCGCCGTCCTTCATCACGGTGACCATCTTGTGCAACACGTAGTCGGGCCAGCCCTGGGGGATGCCCACGCCAGCGGCTTGCAGGCCGGCGCGCACGCGGGCGATGGTGCCGTGGTGGTCGGAGCCCTGGATGTTGACGCACTGGCCAAAGCCGCGTTCCCACTTGGCGATGTGGTAGGCCACGTCGGGCACGAAGTAGGTGTAGCCGCCGTC
>CANBQJ010000201.1 GCA_947371645.1 Burkholderiales bacterium
TCGGACCTGCAAGGCCCGGGCGTGGTGTTCTGCCCCAACCCCACGATGACGCAGGCCAAGGCGGTGAGCAACTACACCAACTCCATCCTGGCCAACATGGAAGCCACGGACGATGGCTACGACGAGGCCCTGCTGCTCGACAGCGCCGGCTTCGTGTCCGAAGGCGCTGGCGAGAACATCTTCGTCATCAAGAACGGCGTGATCTACACACCCGACCTGTCGGCCGGTGCACTCAACGGCATCACCCGCAACACGATTTTCGCGATCTGCAAAGACCTGGGCCTCGAGGTCAAGGAAAAGCGCATCACCCGCGACGAGATCTACATTTCGGATGAAGCCTTCTTCACCGGCACCGCTGCCGAAGTGACGCCCATCCGCGAACTCGATCGCATCGAGATCGGCCAGGGCTCGCGCGGCCCCATCACCGAGAAGATCCAGTCGGCCTTCTTTGACATCGTCAACGGCCGCAACCCCAAGTACGCCGAATGGCTGACCAAGGTGTGACCCATGAGCACGACCAGCGCCCCGAAGTCCACCGTTGAACTGAGCGCCTCGGACCTGCAAGGCCCGGGCGTGGTGTTCTGCCCCAACCCCAAGATGACGCTGTGGAGCGCGCACCCGCGCGTCTTCATCGATGTGGCCAGCACGGGTGAGGGCCAGTGCCCCTACTGCGG
The DNA here is from genome assembly GCA_947371645.1 of Burkholderiales bacterium. The sequence continues at coordinate 675 of CANBQJ010000201.1, forward strand.
CACGCTGTACAAGCTCAAGGCGGGCGAAAAGGTGGGCCACGGCCACTGAACCGCCCGCAAGCTGATGCCCAAGCCCGACCCTGTGTCGGGCTTTTTCGTGGCCTCACGTGAAGGCCTGGGCGGTCACATGGCCGGCTTGTAGAACACGTAGTCGGCCTGGTAGGCCACCTGCTGGCGCTGCCCCTTTTGCTCGGCGCCGCAAGGCAAGCTGGGCGCGATGCCACCACGGGTGTTCAGGCGCTGGATGTAGCTGATGCCGCTCATGGCGCCATTGCCCGTGGCCGGGTTGGCCTTCACCAGTTGCAGCGGGATGCTGTCGGGCTTGTGGGGGCTCACCGCCACCTGCTTGCCCGTGACCTTGGAGCCGTCGTTCGATTCCCAGGTGGGGCCTGCGTAGTACTTGCCCAGCGCACTGCCGCGTGCGTCGCTCAGCGTCGCCACAGGGCCGGCGAAGCCCCATTCGAAGGTGCCGGCCATGTCCTTCTTCTCGCGGCACTCGTAGCTCAGCTCGCCCGTGCCCACGGTGTAGAGCGCCTGGGTGTGGCCGGCCGGCACGCGGATGGCTTCGGGCAGGTCGCCGTTTTGCACCATCTGGCCTTGCATGGCGCAGCCGGCCAGGATGGACAGGCCAATGGCCAGGGACAGTGGGCGTTGGGGGTGCGGCTTGATCATCCTCGGGACTCCTGGTGAGGCAAACACCCGCCACCGTTTGGCGGGCTTGTGAGCCTGTACGCAGACCCGAGCGCACCAGATGCGCCCTCATGCAAAAAAGGCTCGCCGGACTCAGAGCTGCAGCTGACCCACTGAAATGATCGGCCCCGTCGGCGCGCCCGTGGGCGAGCCACCCGGTGGCTCCACCGACACGGCAAACGCCGCCGTGTTGCGCAGCAGCTGCGTGCGCAACACGGTGGTGGCCTGGCGGTCAGACACCAGACCCAGAGAGCGTGGCGCGCCTTGGGCCGGCACAGCCCAGAGCTCCAGCGCCTTGTTGACGGCCACCTGCTGGTGCGCGTCCAGGGGCTTGAGCACCAGGCTGCGGCCATCGCCACCCAGGCTGGCCACAAAGCCCACAGGCTGGATGCCGCCCACGGCGGCTGCACCTTGGGGCGCCATCACCACGACGATGGGCGGCTGGGTCGGGGGCACCGGCACGGGCTGGGCCAGCAACACGGCCAGCACCACCACGGCGGCGCTGGCCAGGCCGGCGGCGCCTTGCCACAGGCCCAGGCGTTGCCACCAGCGCTGCACGGCTGCCAGCGGCGTGTCGGCCGTGGCGGCCCGGGCCACGTCGGCGAACAGGCGTTGCTCGATCACATGCCAGGTCTGCGGCGAAGGTGGCACGGCGGGCGTCACCTCGGCCAGCTGGGCCAGTCGGCGTTCCCAGTCTGCCGTGGCGCGGCGCAAGGTCGGGTGGCTGGGCAGCAGGGCCTGGAAACGGCGGCGGGCCGGGCCGCGCAGGGTGCCCAGCGCGTATTCGGCGGCCAGGCGGTCGGCCAGTTCGGGGCGGGCGTAGTCCATGGCTCAGCTCCAGGCCACCGAGGCACGTTCGAGGCAGGACTTGAGCGTCAGCAGCCCGCGGCGCACCCAGCTTTTCACGGTGCCCAGGGGCTCACCCAGCTGGTCTGCCACTTCGGCATGCGTCAGGCCCTGATAGAAGGCCAGGGCCAGGCTGCGGCGCTGGGCCTTGTTCAGCTCCTGCATGCAGTGCTGCAAGGCGCGGGCGTCGCTGGCCTGCTCCAGCAGGTCCAAGGGCCCCAGGTCCTCGCTGGGTAAGTCTTGCAGCATGTCCTTTTCTTCCTGGTCGCCGTCCACCTGGTAACGATTGACGGTCTGGGGCGCAGCTTGAGCGCGCCGAAGGCTGTCGATGGCACGGTTGCGCGCCACGCTGCTCAGCCATGTGGACGCCTGGCTGAGCGCCGGGTTGAAGCTTTGGGCGGACTGCCAGACGGCGACGAACACCTCTTGCAGCACCTCTTCGGCCACGGCCCGGTTACGTTGTATACGCAGGATCACGCCCAGCAGATGCGCACTGCTTTGCTCATATAGCGTGCGAAAAGCCACGCGATCACCCAGTGACACGCGCGACAGCAGTTCGGCCAGTTGTGCCTGTTTCAGCGCGGCCGCAGCGCTGGAGGCGTCTTTTGGAGGCGTGATCATGGGTCGCCGGGGGCACCGGTTGGGGGTGAGGGCACATTCTAGAAAGTTTCACGAAGGCCAGCCCGACACAAAACTAGAATCTCGTCACCATGCCATCTTCCAAAGAATTCGCCCTCACCCTGTCGTGTCAGGACACGAAGGGCATCGTGCACGCCGTCTCGGGCCTGCTCTACCAGGCAGGCTGCAACATCATCGACTCTCAGCAGTTCGGTGACGTGCAAAGCGAAGACAGCACCGGCCTGTTCTTCATGCGCGTGCACTTCGAGGCCCCGCCCCACCTGGCCGACGCCGGCACGCTCACCGCCCTGTTTGGCCACGTGCGCGGGCAGTTCGACATGGCGCTGTCCATCCAGGCCATGTCGCGCAAGCCCCGCCTGCTGGTGATGGTGAGCAAGCACGGCCACTGCCTCAACGACCTGCTGTTCCGCTGGCGCTCGGGCTGGCTGCCGGTGGACATCCCGGCCATCGTCTCCAACCACCCCGATTACGCCGAACTGGCCGCCAGCTACGGCATCCCCTTCCACCACCTGCCGTTGCCCGTGGGGGCTGGCGCCGACATCAAGCGCGAACAGGAGCGCCAGGTGGAAGCGCTGGTTGACCAGGAAAACATCGACCTGGTGGTGCTGGCCCGCTACATGCAGATCCTCAGCCCCGAGTTCTGCCACTTCCTGCAGGGCCGGGCCATCAACATCCACCACAGCTTCCTGCCCAGCTTCAAGGGCGCCAAGCCTTACTACCAGGCGCACCACCGCGGTGTGAAACTCATTGGCGCAACAGCCCACTATGTGACGGCCGATCTGGACGAAGGCCCCATCATCGAACAGGACGTGGCCCGTGTGGACCACACCCTCAGCCCGGACGACCTCACTGCCATGGGCCGTGACGTGGAGTGCGTGGTGCTGGCGCGTGCCGTGAAGTGGCACGTGGAGCACCGTGTGCTGCGCAACGGCCACAAGACCGTGGTCTTCCGCTGACCCGCCACCGCAGCTGCACACGCCATTGACCGCCACACACAGCCATGAACGACCCACGCGGAATCAAGATGCAACAGGCCGCCCTGATGGGCTCGGCCGATGAGACCGAAGCCTCCTTCTACGAGGCCATGCAGCACGCCGACATCGACCGGATGATGGCGGTCTGGTCGGATGACGAGGAAGTGGGTTGCGTGCACCCGGGTGGCCCGAGGGTGATCGGCCCGGTGGCCGTGAGGGCGGCGTTCGATGCCGTGTTTGCCAATGGCCCGGTGCACGTCGAGATCGCCCACGTGCGGCGCCTGGACACGCCGACCTGCGCCGTGCACCACGTGACCGAGCGCGTGAAGGTGATGAGCGACAAGGGCGTGCAGACGGCCTTCGTGATGGTGACCAATGTCTACGTGCGCATGCCCCAGGGCTGGCGCATGGTGATGCACCACGCCAGCGCCGGCATGTCGCAAGACCTGCCCGACATCTCCGAGCCGCGCACAACCCTGCACTGATGCAGCCTTTGGGGCGTGCGTAAGATCTGGGCATGAAAGACTACCGGGCACCGCGCTGGCTGGCTGGGCATGGCGCCTGGGGCGGCAACGTGCAGACCATCTTCCCGGCGCTGTACAGCCGGGCCTGGCCTCTGGCGGGCAAAGGCCGCAACGGCATCCCGGCGGGCCTGCATGCGGGCAGCGCAGCCCGGCTGGGCGAGCGCGTGGCCTACCGCCGCGAGCGCTGGACGGCGCCAGACGACGATTTCATCGACCTGGACTTCCTCGACGCCACGCCCGAGCCCGACAACGCCGGCACCGAAGCCGGCCACGAGCCCTTGCTGGTGCTCTTCCATGGCCTGGAGGGCTCGTCGCAAAGCCATTACGCGCGGGCCTTTGCCCTGTGGGCACACAGCCAGGGCTGGTCGTGCGTGGTGCCGCATTTCCGGGGCTGCTCGGGCGAGATCAACCTGGCCCCGCGCACCTACCACTCGGGTGACCACGCCGAGGTCAACTGGATCTTGCGCCGCCTGTCTGCCCTGCACCCCGGGCCCGTGCTGGCTGTGGGCATCTCGCTGGGCGGCAATGTGCTGATGCGCTGGGCGCAGGAGGCTGGCTCCGAAGCCCGGCAGGTGGTGCGCGCCGCCGTGGCCATATCCTCACCTCTGGACCTGGCGGCAGCGGGCCACACCATTGGCCAGGGCTTCAACCGGTGGGTGTACACACGCATGTTCCTCAACAGCATGCGCCCCAAGGCCCTGGCCAAGCTGGCCCAGCACCCCGGCCTGTTCGATGAGGCAGCCATGCGCGCCGCCCGCGACCTCTACGCCTACGACGCCATCTTCACGGCGCCGCTGCACGGCTTTGCCAGCACGGAAGACTACTGGGCGCGCTGCTCGGCCAAGCCCGGCCTGGCGGCGATGCGCGACCTGCCCGTCTTGCTGGTCAACGCCCTCAACGACCCCTTCATGCCGGCGTCCAGCCTGCCCACGCGCAGCGAGGTGGGGCCGGCTGTTACCCTGTGGCAACCCCCCGAGGGTGGTCATGTGGGCTTCCCCGCAGGGCCTTTCCCTGGTCACGTGGCCGCCGTGCCGCAGGCTGTGGGCCAGTGGCTGCACCAACACCTGTGAGACCACCCCATGGACGACATCGTCAAAGCCGCCTTGAAGAAATGGCCCAACGTGCCGCATTGCTACGGCTGGCTGGCGCTGGACGCGCGGGGCGACTGGTACATGCGCGATGACCGCATCCAGGCCTCAGGCCCTTTTCCGCAGGTCAAGGGCAGCCGCATCGACCACGACAAGCTCAAGGAGTTCATCCACCGCAACTACGACCACGACGAGCGCGGTGCCTGGTTCTTCCAGAACGGCCCGCAACGCGTCTATGTGCAGCTGGAGGCCGCACCCTGGGTGTTTGGCGTGCGCCGGGTGGACGAAGCCGGTGGCCCGCGCTTCGAGTTGGACTCGCACACCGGTCAGGCGGTGGGCACTGTTCAGTCGGCCTGGCTGGACGAGTTCGGGCGCTTGTTCCTGGGCGCCGAGGCGGGCCTGGGCGTGGTGCGCTCCATGGACATGGACGCGGCCGCCGACGCGGTGGAGGCCGGCCTCTGGCAGCCTCAGGATGTGGCGTTTGAAGAACTGGCCACGCGATTTGGCCATGTGCTGAACCCCCAGCCGACAGGGCACTGAGAGGCGGCCAAAGAAAAACCGGCCACCTGGGCCGGTTTGTTCACGGCAGTCGGCAAGACCGCCCGACAGCTGGCTGTCTCAGGGGGCCGAAGCAGCGTCCGAGGCAGCGGCAGCAGGTGCTGCAGGTTCGGCGAACTTGGCGCCACCGGCGTTGGCCATGTAGACCACGCCACGGTGCACTTCCAGGTCAGAGACGTCGCCGCCACCTTGCGCTGGCATGGCGTTGAAGCCCTTGAGCGCGTGCTCCAGCAGCTTGTCGACCCCTTGGGCAATGCGAGGGCCCCAGGCGCCGCCGTCACCGAACTTGGGCGCGCCCATCATGCCGGCGGTGTGGCAGTTGGTGCAGACGGCCTTGAAGACCTCTTCACCCGAGCGCGGGCCGGCGTTGGCCGAAGCCACTTTGATCTCCACGGTGCCCACCGGCATGATGCGCTGGGTGGTGGCCTGGGCGGTCAGCGCTTCGCTGCCAGCGGCCTTGCCGTTGCTGGACGACACATAGTTCACCAGCAGGGCGATGACGACCACGGGCACCACGAAGGCCGCCGCCACGGCAGCCACCAGTTGAGTGGGGGTGCTGATCGGGCCTTCGTGACCGGACTCGTGAGACTGGGGGGCTTGGCTCATGGTGTGGGGGTGGGCTCAAGTGAGAGATGGGTAGGGCGGCACACCGGGCCACTGCCTGGTGAAACCAAAACGACCGATTATAGGATGAGGCCGGGGGCGTGCCCAATCGCCCCAGTGCAGCGCTGCTAGAATGCGCCTGCGTTGCGCCCGTAGCTCAATGGATAGAGTACTGCCCTCCGAAGGCAGGGGTTGCTGGTTCGATCCCAGCCGGGCGCACCAAACAGGTCAAGCACTTGGCGACACTGCCAGGT
>CANBQJ010000202.1 GCA_947371645.1 Burkholderiales bacterium
ACCTGCATGCTGCGCTCACCAAAGCTACAGGCCAGCAGCTGCTGCGGCACCACCTGGGTGTAGGTGCCCGCAAAGTCAAAGCCCATGCTGCCGTCCTTGGCCTCCATGCGCGATGAAAAGCCGCCGCCCACGCGCAGGTCCACCTCGGCGCGGGTGGTGTGCCAGTCGGGCGACGCGGCGTTCCACTGGGTGATGTCGGCCGGTGTGGTCCAGGCCTGCCAGATCAGTGCCAGCGGGGCGGCGATGGTGGTCTCCACGGTGATCTTCACGGGGCCTTGGCCGGCACCCAGTTCGGTGGCCAGGCGGTCCAGGTTCTGCTCATTGGCCGGCTCGACGATGTGCCGAACGGCCTGGGCCACGGCCGGGTCGTCGAAGGTCTGGTCCCAGCGCAAGAGCGTGCCGCCCGCAGCCGGCTCCAGGGTGATGGCCAGCTGAAAGTGCGGCGCGTTCACATGCCGGATCACCACCTTGCGGTCAGGCTCGATGACGTCGAACACCGACTCGTTGGGGTAGGTGCTGCCGTCAGGGCCGATCATGGTGAAGACCCAGTTGCCACCCACCGTGAAGTCGAACACGTCGAAGCGGTTGGCAAAGCCCGCAGGGCCCCACCACCTGGCCAGCCGTTCGCCTTGCCTGATGGCGTCGAAGATGGCTGCGGGTGAGGCCTGCAGTTGGCGGCTGGTGCTGAAGGTGGTCATGTCACGGCTCCTCTTACCTGGCAAGGCGGTTGCAAGATCAGGTCGACAGCATATCGGCCTTGCCGCCGGCGTCCTGCGGCGGGTGGTCCTGGAACCATTGCGCGATGCCCGGCATGTGCGGCTCAAAGCCACCCGGCACCGAAAAATTCAGCACGCCTGCGCGCGCGTTGCTGCGGTTCTCGAAGTCATGGGTGAGCCCGCCAGGGATGAGCACGAAGGCACCCCGGCTCGCCTCCACCCACGTGTCGCCCACCAGCAGGCTCATGGTGCCTTCGATGACGTAGAAGACGTCGTCCTCAGGGTGGGCGTGCGCACCCGGGCCTTGGGTGTGGGCGTCCAGCCACCATTCGGAAATGGCATAGCGCGACCCGGTCTCTTCGCCATCGGCCTTGAACACGGCGGCGATGCGGCCCATGGGGTAGGCGCGGCCTTCGCCGGGGCTCAGGACAACAGGCAGGCGGGCGGATGCGGAAGCAGGCATGAGGGCTCCTGTGGACCAGCTCGCCAAAGGGCAAGCAGCGGATGGGCTAAACGCCGGGTGGCAGTTTAGACAACATCATGTCTCTCTTGTTGAGCGTCTCGCCATCCACCACGAAAGTGCCGTCCCCAACGGCATGGATGGTTCTCTGCTCGGCGCGGTCGGCATCCCGGTAGGCGGCGATGCCCTCCAGCACCACGATGTCGTGCTTGCGCACGATGTCCACCACCTGGCACTCGATGTTGGCCAGGCACTCTTGGATGAGCGGTGCAGGCACATGCTTGGCGGCCACAGGGGTCAGGCCAAAGCGCGCGAACTTGTCGACGTCCTTGCCCGAGCAGGTGCCCACCCCCAGGACCTGGTCGATGAGGTCCACCGTCGGGATGGCGATGACGCACGCCTTCGTCTTCTTGAGCGCTGCGAAGGAATGGTTCCAGGCGCCGGTGGTGATGGCGAACCTGGGCGTGAAGCCCATGACCATGGTCCAGGAGATGGTCATGACGTTGGGGCGCTCGCCGTCATGGGTGGTGACCCAGACGACGGGGCCAGGCTCCAGCAAGGTGAAGGCCTTGCTCAGTGGGTAGGGCTTCATCGCGGTCCTCCGCGGATGAGGCTAACAGAAGAAGCCTGGCGGGGCTCACTCTTCGTCCGGGTCGCGGTACTCCTTGGGCAGGTGGTGCGCGATGCCCTTGTGGCAGTCGATGCAGGTCTGGCCGGCCGCCTTGGCCGCCATGTGCTTCTTGTACACGGTCTGCTTCTGGTACTCGGGGCTCATGGCATCGAAGTTGTGGCAGTTCTTGCATTCACGTGAGCCGGCCGCCTTCATGCGCTCCCACTCGTGGGTGGCCAGCTCCATGCGGTGGGCTTCGAACTTCTCCGGTGTGTCCACATAGCCCGTGATCTTGCCGAACACCTCTTTGCTGGCTTGCATCTTGCGCACCATCTTGTGTACCCAGTCGCGCGGCACGTGGCAGTCGGAGCAGATGGCGCGCACCCCGGTGCGGTTCGCGTAGTGGATGGTCTGCTTGTACTCCTGGTAGACGGTGTCGCGCATCTCGTGGCAAGAGATGCAGAACTCCAGGCGGTTGGTTTCTTCCAGCGCGGTGTTGAAGCCGCCCCAGAAGATGATGCCGCCCACAAAGCCCAGCACCAGCAAGGTCAGCAGCGAATACTTCGCCGAAGGCCTGCGCAAGGCCCGCCACAGGCGGCCCACGCCGCGTCCATCGTTGTCCATCTTCTTCTCCCTTGGGTGCCGATGCCCGAGCCGTCCACACCGGTCAGAACGACCGGATGTAGCCCAGGCCGATCACGTTGACGTGGTAGTGGCCAGGCGTCTGGTTGGTGGCCATCAGCGAGCTGGGCGTGCTGCCCTGCTGGTAGCCGTTGTAGTAGTAGTCGGCGGCACCCATGCGCTGCATCATGTAGGCCACGTTCACCGTCGAGGCCTTGTCGATGGCATAGCTGCCATGGAGCTTGAGCTGGGCCGTCAGGGTGCGGATGTCGGGCAAGGTGCCGCATGAGCCAATCACCACGGCACCCGAGGTGTTGGTGCTGTCGCAGGTCACGCCGCCACTGGTGGCCGCCGTGTAGTTCAGCCGCGTGTTGTAGCGCGTCCGCCCCAGGGCATACGACAGGTCGCCAGACACCTCCAGCCGGCCACTCATCAGGCCCTTCTCCTTGAGGCCCGCGCCGATGGTCACGTCGCGGTCGGTGAGCTTGTTCGTCCATGAGGCCGTGGCCGGTACGACGAGGGCCGTGGCCGACAGCGTGTTGGCGCTGGGCGTGGTGTTGTAGCGCTGCAGGTCGGTCAGTTCGCGTTGGCGCTGCTGTGCAGAGACATAGCTGAAGACCGAGCCGGTGTCGCTGTAGGCCAGGGTGCCGTCGGCGTCCAGGCTCCAGCGCTTGCCGCTTTGCACGCCGTAGTCGCCGCCATAGGCGTCATGGGTGAAGCTGCCCCCCAGGCCCAGGCTGAGCGCATCCGTCACCCCGATGTTGAACATGCCCTTGACGGTCTGCTCGCGGCGCGAGGCCTCGAAGAAGGGGTGGAAGCCGGGGTAGTCGCCAGCGTTCTGGCCAGCTGGCGTCGTGTTGCCGGCTGCGGGCACCGGCCCGGTCAACGAGCCGTTCTGGCTGACGAAGGCTGCGCGCGCATACGGGTCGTAGTCCGTGTTGCGCACCGCGTAGATGTAGCCCAGCTTGAGGTCGGAGCTCTCGCCCAGCTTCATCCGATAGCCGGTGTCCAGCTTGGTGTCGTGGCTGCCGGTGGCCACCACGCAATTGCTGCCTTGCGGGTAGCCTGCGTTGACCGCGTAGTTGTTGCACCAACGCTTGAGCTCTTCGCGCGAGACCGCCGCCCGCACGCTCTGCCCGGCCTGGATGCGGTAGTCGGCAGACACTTCAATGAACTGCTTGCGCAGGCTCATGGGCGTGTTCGGGTAACTGGCCGCGTGGCTGCCGTCGATGGCGTAGAAGTTGTAGATGTTGGACGCGGTCTGGTTGTCGCGCTGGTCGTAGCGGAACGCGGCACCCAGCGTCAGGCCCTTGAGGCTTTGATCGGTCAGGCGCAAGTCGGTATGGGTGTTGAACACCTTGCCCGTCAGCGAAGCGGCCGGCGCCGTGGTGATCATCAGGCCGGAGGGCCACGAGCCCGGGTCGACATAGGGCGCGTCTTGCGTGTTGCGGCTCCAGGACAGGCTGCCGGCCAGCTTGGTCTCCTGGCGCAGCTTGTAGCCACCGCTGAAGGTCAGCTGGTTGAGGCTGTTGCTGGGTGCGGTGGCCACGTACTGCACCGCCTGGCTCATGCCGGTGACCATCGATGGCACGTAGCCCATCTTCTCGTTGTCGTCGTGGAAGAAGGACCCTGCATAGGCGGCGGTCCAATAGGCATCGTCGCCCGTCCAGTTCAGCGCCACGTTCAGGCCGTCGGTCTGGTAGCGCGTGGGCATGGGCAGCACGGTGACCGCTTCGCCACCCAGTGCAGCCACCGGAGACCCGACGCCAACGGCCGCCGAGCCGATGCCCTGCAGCTTGGCGCCAGACTGGTTCATGCGGCTGAAATCGACGTTGAGGCTCAGCTGCGGCGTGATGACCGTCGCCCCCATCAGGCTCGCGTTCTGGCGACGCGTCGAGATGTCCAGGTTGTGGAAGGCGCCGCGTTGCGTCGCGTTGAGGTTGTTGGTGCCGGCGCCGCTGGTCGAGACCAGGCCGAAGCCCGTCGGCAGGGTGAACAGGCTGCCACCGTTGGTGCCCACATAGGGCGTCTGGTAGGAGTCACTCAGGTTGTGCACCAGCTCGTCGTAGGCCGCGCTCAGCGTCCAGACGCCCACCCTGCTGGTGCTCAGCTGCAGCGAGCGGTTGCTCAGCCCCAGGTCGGCCGCCTTGAGGGACCAGCGGTAGACCCCGCCCTTTTCGTTGTCGGTGTAGCCATCGCCACCCTTCAGGTTGGCCGAGCCGTTGAGCCGCGTGCCCTTGTCCTGCAGGCCGTTGTACTCGCCGAACTTGGCCGACGCCTCGTTGACGGTCACCGTGCTGAGCTCGATGGTGTTGGTCGGCAGCTTGAGCGCGTCGGCGGCATCGCCGCCCTCTTCGCCATGGGCAGCCATCGACCCGAAAACGGCGCTCAGGGCCACGGCCATGGCCGTCAACCTGAAGCGTGTGGTGTGCGATCTCATGATGATCCCCTTGCGTTCAACGTTGCAGGAAGCCGCCGGCCGGGCTGTTGCTGCCGTGGACCATGCTGTGGCAGTTCATGCAGGCACGGCCCACCAGGTTCTTGCTGGGGAACTGGGCGGCACCGGATGCATTGGTGCTGGACAGGCCGGCCTGGTAGCCACCGGCGTTGACACCGGCAGGCGTGCCGCTGGCGTGCGTGCCGTCATGGCATTCCTGGCACAGGAAGGGCGCACGTGACTTCAGCAAGGGCGTGATGTTGGAGCCGTGCGGGTTGTGGCAGTTGGTGCAGTCTTCCGTCACGGGCTGGTGCTCGAAGAGGAAGGGGCCGCGCTTCTCGGCATGGCACTGGTAGCAGGTCTCGGTCACCGAGGCCTTCTTGAGCAGCTTGGGGCCGGTGGAGCCGTGCGGGTTGTGGCAATCGCTGCAGACCACCTTGCCCGCCAGGATGGGGTGCGAGGAGATCTTGTGGGCGTCGGCGCGCTGAGTCTTGTGGCAGGCAAAGCAGACGTCAGGCTGGGTCTTCTTGTCCAGCACCTTGTCGGCGCCGCCGTTGTGCACCTTGTGGCAGTCGTTGCAGGCCAGGCCAGCCGACTCGTGCTTGCCGCCGTCCCAGTTGCTGCGCTTCTGGCCCTTGTGGCAAGCCAGGCAGGCACCGGCGCGATCACGTTCGTCGCTGCTGGCGTAGACGCCCTTCTTGAACACCACGTCGGGGGCTGGGCGCGTGCCGCTGCTGGCGCCCTGCCCGCCGGCCACGTGCTTGTCGCTGCTGCCGTGGCAGGACTGGCAGGTGGGCGCATTCGGGTTGCCGCGCGCCCCATGCTTGGTCTGGTAGATCGACAGGATGGGCGCGTTCTCCGACTCATCGTGGCAGCGCGTGCAGGTGGCATCCTGCTTCACGCGTGCCGCAGCGCCATCCGATGCCGCCGCGGCCAGTTCGGGCAAGGCGACCTGTTCGCCGGCCATGGCCGGCCCGGTGTGAAGCAATGCGGTGGCCAGTCCAAAGGCCATGCACATGCGCGCAATCCATCTCATGGGGAACCCCTCTCAATCAGTCGATCACCCATCGCGTGCCATGTCGGGCAAAGCTGCGCCTGAGGCGACGGGCTGGCCGTCGCCTGGATCTGGCGCGCGAATGGGGGGAGTCGGAGTTACAAGGACAGGATCCAGTCGACAAGGTTCTTCACCTCGGCGTCGTCCTTGGCCTTGATGACCTTGTGTGGCTCTTCGTGGCCATCCGGGAACTTGGCCTTCTCGCCGCTCGTCAGGTGCTTGATCAGCCGGGCTTCGGCCTCAGGCTTGCCCTTGTTCTTGGCGGCCACTTCCTTCCAGGGCGGGCCATCTTTCTGCTTTTCAATGCCATGGCACTTGAAGCAGTTGTTCTGCCGGGCCAGGGCCTCGGCAGCTTCCTTGTCGGCGGCCTGTGCGGGGATGCACAGGGCGCCCAACAGCAGGGCGGCACAGAGGCCGGCCAACATCTGGCGTGGGATTGGTTTGTTCATGCGTCAACGCTCGACTGGTCATCCTGGACATCGCACCGCAGCCTGCTGGCTGACTGGAGCGGACATGCACCGCATTGCCGCGGCACAAATGGGAAACTAGCCCATGTGTCCTTTTGTGTCTCAACGTTTCCGCATGTGCTTGCGGTGCATCAAGTTCGAAACGTGGGGGTACGGACAGGGTGTGGCGGCCAGGAGTCGCCACAGGACCATGCAGCCCCGATTTGCTCGGGACATCGCCCCAAGACACACGCCCGTCACACGCCGCTCACACGCCCAGGCCGCGCGAAGCCAGGGCGGCGGCGGCCGCACGCGTCTCCACCCCCAGCTTCTCGAAGATGTGTTCCAGGTGCTTGTTGACCGTGCGGTGGCTCATCCCCAGGATGTCGGCGATGTCGCGGTTGGTCTTGCCCTTGGCCAGCCAGGACAGCACCTCGGTTTCGCGCGGGGTGAGCGTGGGCAAGGCCCCCCTGC
>CANBQJ010000203.1 GCA_947371645.1 Burkholderiales bacterium
GCACGCCTTGCCCCAACTGCGGCGGCGTGGTGAAAGAGAACTACCGCCGCTACACCTGCACCGGCCTGCACGGCGGCGATGCCGAAGGCGCCACGGGTTGCGGCTTCAGCATGAGCAAGAGCCCCGCCGGCCGCAGCTTCGAGCTGCCCGAAGTGGAGCAGCTGCTGCGCGAGCACAAGGTGGGCCCCATTGAAGGCTTCCGCTCCAAGGCAGGCTGGCCCTTCACCGCCGAGCTCAAGCTGGTGCGCGACACCGAGCTGAACAACTGGAAGATGGAGTTCGACTTCGGTGAAGACGCCAAGCGCGACGACGCCGCAGGCGAAGCGGTGGACTTCAGCGGGCACACCAGCCTGGGCGCTTGCCCCAAGTGCGGCGGCCAGGTGTACGAGCACGGCAGCAACTACGTGTGCGAACACGCCGTGGGCGCCTCCACCTGCGACTTCAAGAGCGGCAAGATCATCTTGCAGCAGGCCGTCGCGCCCGAGCAGGTGACCAAGCTCTTGCAGACCGGCAAGACCGACCTGCTGGAGAACTTCGTGTCCAACAAGACGCGGCGCAAGTTCAAGGCCTTCCTGAGCTGGGACGCCAAGGCCGGCAAGGTGGGCTTCGAGTTCGAGCCCAGGGCTGCCAAAACAGCCGCCAAGGTGCCGGCCAAGAAGGCTGCGGGCAAGGTGGCCGCCAAGAAAGCGGCCTGAAGGCTGACCCCGGGCCCCTGAAATGCAGGGGCTTCCCTTGATCCAATCGGATCATGCCGGTGGCTTCATGGTGTATCTTTCGCGCCCTGTTGAGAGCAGTCAGGACGGGCGGAGATGGACAGGATGGATGTGGCCCTCGGCGGGGAAAACCGGGGTCGAAGTGTGGGTGCAAGGTGGTTGCGAGCCGTCTGCGTGGCGGTGTACCTGCTGACAGGCGGTGCGGCACACGCGGCGTCCATCGACGTGCAAGGGGCTGGCGCCACCTTCCCCGCACTGGTCTACCAGCGCTGGCTGCAGCGCTTCAACAGCCTCAACCCCGGTATCCAGCTTCGCTACAACGCCACGGGCTCCGGCGACGGCGTGCGCCAGATCCAGGCCCGCAGCGTGGCCTTTGGCGGCACGGACAGCCCCTTGAGCCCCGCGCAACTGGCCGAGGCCCGGCTGGTGCAGATCCCCATGGTGGTGGGCGGGCTGGTGCCGGTGGTCAACCTGCCTGGCCTGGGGGCGCGCAACCTGGTGCTGGACGGCGCGGTGCTGGCGGCACTGATGCAGGGCGAGATCCGCCAGTGGAACGACCCCCGCGTGCAAGCCCTCAATGGCGGGCTCAAGCTGCCGGACTTGCCCGTGCAGCGCGTGGTGCGCGACGAGGCGTCAGGCTCCAGTGAGGTGTTCACACGCTACCTGGGCGGGGCTTCGGGCGCTTTTGCGCAGGCGGTGCCGGCGGCCCAACAGCCCAAGTGGCCCGGGCAGCCCTGGCGGGCCAAAGGCAGCGATGGCGTGGTGGCCCTGCTCAAGGCCACACCTGGCGGCCTGAGCTATGTCTCCTTTGACCGCGTGGCCAAAGACCGACTGAGCGCGGTGAGCCTGCGGCAGGCCGACGGTGCCGTGGTCAGCCCTTCAGAGGACGCCTTCCGCGCGGCGATCCTCGCCTCGGACGTCTACCGCAAGGGCGAAGACCAGGCGCCGCTGCTGGCCATGCCCCGCAAGGACGCCTGGCCGATCACGGCCACCAGCTTCGTGTTGCTGGACGCCAAACCGCAAAATGCAGCGCAGGCCGAGGCCGTCTCCCGCTTCGTGTACTGGGCCTTCATGCATGGCGATGAACTCACACGAGGCACGGGCTTCGCGCCGCTGCCTGAGCGCGTGCAGGCTCGCCTGGCTGGGCGCCTGACGCAGATCCATGGCCCCGATGGCCAGGTGCCGAAGTTTTCGATACAACCTTGAACTTTCTGTGATTCTTGCGCTGTGGCCATGGGGAATGCGCCCTTCCAACGTCAACGGGTGCGGGGCGAGGGTATAAACGATCTGCCTTGAACTTCGGAGCCCGACATGCCCCATGTCCGCCGTACCCGCTCGACCCTGCACGCTGACAGTGGCATGGTGCACCCCGTGCCCAGCGAGATCACGCCCCAGCAGGTCTACGCTGGCCGGCGCCAATGGCTGCAGCAGGCCGGCCTGGGTGGCCTGGGCTTGGCCGCGTCGACCTGGGCCGGTGCCGACGCGCGAGCCGCAGATGGGCTGACCGCCCGTGCGGGCAAGCTGGACGCATTGCCGGCCAGCCGCAGCACGCTGGCCGGGGCCCAGGTGATGGACAAGGTCACCGGCTACAGCGACGTCACCAGCTACAACAACTTCTACGAGTTCGGCACCGACAAGGCCGAACCCGCGGAGAACGCCCACACGCTCAAGACCCGCCCCTGGTCGCTGAGCATCGAAGGCGAGGTGGGCAAGCCGCTGAAGCTGGGCCTGGATGACCTGCTCAAGCTGGCCCCCATGGAAGAGCGCATCTACCGCATGCGCTGCGTGGAGGGCTGGTCCATGGTGATCCCGTGGGTGGGCTACTCGCTGTCGGCGCTGATCCAGCGCGCCGAGCCCAACAGCCGCGCCAAGTTCGTGGAGTTCATCAGCCTGGCCGACCCGCAGCAGATGCCCGGCGTGCGCGCCAGCGTGCTGGACTGGCCTTACCGCGAAGGCCTGCGCATCGACGAGGCCATGCACCCGCTCACGCTGCTGGCCTTTGGCCTTTATGGCGAGGTGCTGCCCAAGCAGAACGGCGCGCCGCTGCGCCTGGTGGTGCCCTGGAAGTACGGCTTCAAGAGCGCCAAGTCCATCGTCAAGATCCGCCTGGTGGAGAAGCAACCCGAGCCGTCCTGGGTCAAGGCCAATGCGCGCGAGTACGGCTTCTTCTCGAACGTGAACCCCAAGGTGGACCACCCCCGCTGGAGCCAGGCCACGGAGCGCCGCATCGGCGACGGCGGCCTGTTTGCGCCCCGCAAGACCACCTTGATGTTCAATGGCTACGAGGCCCAGGTGGGCCAGCTGTATGCAGGCATGGACCTGCGCAAATTCTTCTGACCCACTTCACTGTTGACGATGCGATTGCCTGTTGTGAATGGCTGGCTGCTCAAGCCAGTTGCCAAGCCCCTCTTGTGGACCCTGTACGCGCTGCCTCTGGTGGGGTTGGTGGTGGCCGCCTTCAGCGACCGCCTGGGCGCCAACCCAGCTGAAAAGCTCATCCGCGAAACCGGCGACTGGACCTTGCGCTTCTTGTGGATGACCCTGGCGGTGAGCCCCTTGCGTGAGCTCATCGGCTGGCCGTCCCTGGTGCGCCATCGCCGCGCCCTGGGCGTGACGACCTTCATCTATGCCGTGTGCCACCTGCTGTGCTACGCCTGGCTGGACAAGGGCCTGGTGATCGACGACATCGTGCGCGACGTGTTCAAGCGCAACTTCATCTTCGTGGGCATGGCCGCCCTGCTGATGATGACGCCGCTGGCGCTCACCTCTTTCAATGCGGCCATCCGGGCCATCGGGGGGCAGCGCTGGAAGCTGCTGCACAAGCTGACCTACCTGGTGGCGGCAGCTGGCCTGCTGCACTTCTACTGGATGAAATCGGCCAAGCACAATTTCGGCGAGGTGGCTGTGTACGCGGCCATCCTGGCAGTGCTGTTCGGTTGGCGGGCCATGCGCGCCGGTGGCCCTGTGAAGTGGATCTGGGCACGCTGACGCAGCGACAATCTCACCATGCTGGCTTTGGTGTGGTCTTTCAGCCCGTTTTTCCTTCTGGTGGCCCTGGGCAGCCTGGCTGTGCGTGCACGCTGGGTGCCGGCCGACGGCCTGGGCGCCCTGACGGCGTTTGTGCTCTACCTGGCCTTGCCTGCCATGCTCTTCAGGCTGGGTGCCAGTGGCGCCTTGCACCAGGGCGGCCTGGGTGGCTTGCTGCTGGCCTATGGCGCGGGCGGATCGGTGGTCCTGGCCTTGGCCCTGGCCTGGGGCGCGCAACGCCGCCTGGGCCGTCTGGATGGTGGCCTGGCGGGGCTGGCCACGGTCTTTCCCAACACGGGCTTTCTGGGCCTGCCCTTGCTCACCGGTTTGCTGGGGCCAAAGGCCGCCGGCCCCTTGGCCGCCACGCTGGTGGTGGACGTGCTCGTGTTCAGTTCGGTGTGCCTGGCCTGGGCACACAGCGCGGGCCGGGCGGGCCGGGCCGATGAGGTGGGCGCTGCGCGTGCCGCGATGGCCTCGGTGCGCGGCGCCTTGCGCAACCCCTTGCTGTGGGCCATGGGCTTGGGGCTGTGGTGGGGCCAGACCGGCTGGGCCTTGCCCCAACCGGCCGACGAGACCTTGCGCTTGCTGGGCCTGGCCGCGACGCCGGCTGCCTTGTTCACCCTGGGTGGCATCCTGGTGCGACCAGGGAAGCCCGATGCGGCCGCTGCCGAACACCGGCCTTTGAATGTCCCCGCCTTGCTCGGCCCTGCCGTGTTGAAGCTGGTGCTGCACCCCGCGCTGGTCTGGGCCTGTGCCTGGGTTATGGGCGGGCAGGGCCTGGCCTGGTCCACCTTGATCATGGCGGCGGCCTTGCCCTCAGCCAGCAACGTGTCCATGCTGGCCGAACGTGAAGGTGCCCGCACGCCGGCCGTGCCCCGCATCATCTTGCTGACCACCGCACTGGCCGTCGTCACGCTGGCCTGCTGGGCGCAGGCCCTGGGCCTCGCTCCGACGCGTCCTCGGTGAAGGGGCCTTGGTGCCCGAGGCTCAGCGCGCTGGCGTCATCAGCGGGGTGAGCGTGACCCGCTCCTGCCCCTGACCCTGGTCCAGGCGGGCTTGCGAGACCGTGGTGAGGACACCCAGGCACCCACGCGTTCGTTCGTCCCGAGATTGGGGGTTGAGTGTCATGGCGCCGCCGCCATCGTTGTCTTGCCAGCGTGCCAGCCGGGCACGGTAGGTGCCGGTGGACAAGCGCCAGATGGCGCCCAGCCTGGCCTCATCCAGCAAAGGGGCGTAGAGCACGCGTTGCACGTCGTCGTAGTAGGCGGCTGCAGCCGGGTCGGTGAACCGGTTGCGCTGGCTCAGCACCGAGGCCAGGTAGTCACGCGGCACAGGTCGCTCGAAGTGGCCAATGTGGGGTGGGTGCGCCGACACGACCGGCAGGCCGGCCAGGAAGCGGTCTGCCAGCGCCAGGGGGTCGACGATCCGGGCCTGGCGGGGTGCGAAGTACCCGGTCATGCCGATGGCGCAGGTCACGAAGACACCGGGCGCATCTCGCCCTGTCTGGCGCATCGCTGCCGTGATGGCTTCGCCGTTGGCACGGAATGCGTGAGCCTTGGGCACGCCCTGCGTGCTCAGCGTGTGGAGGTCGGTGACGCCTTGCAGGCTCTGGCGCGCGTCGGCCACGTCATGCAAGAGGGCTGCCGGTTCCAGCCACCGCCAGAGGTCTTCGGGGAACCAGGTGGCAGTGCCAAAGGCCAGCAAGGTGCTCAGCAGCCCCGCTGTCTGGGCGCGCCGCAAGGTGCTGGTCATGGGTCCGGCCAGATCGGTCAATGCGGTCAGGGGCCCGATCCGGGTTCGCAGGGCATCTGCCAGCACGAACATGCACAAGGTGAGCGGCCCGACCATGAAGCGGCCAGCCATGTAGTCGCCACCAATGTGCGCCAGGTAAAGCGTGAACAGGGCCATGCCGGCCAACGTGGGCCACAGCTGGCGGCCACGGCAGGCCCACACGGTGAAAAGGCTGGCGATCATCAGGCTCAGCAGCAGAGGGTCGAAGTGCTGCATGAAGCCGTAATAGAACCAGGCTTGTCGTGGGCCATCCCAGCCTGCCACGATCTTCGCCAGGACGGTGTTGGGCAGGGGCGAGCCGTAGTACAGCCAGGACCAGGCGCTCCAGGCCAGCAAGGGCCAGGCGCCGATCAGCAGGTCACTGGCCAGGCGCCGCGCCGCACGCACCCGCACCCGCAGCAGAGTCGGGTCGAGATCGGCCTGTCGGTGCCAGGCGGCGTGCAAGAGCAGGGGGCCCAGCAGCAAGGCCAGGTCATGGCGAACCAGCAGACACAGGGCCAGCAGGGTGCCCAAGGCACGCACGCCGATGCCAGGCCACAGTGGTGGCAAGGAGACGGCGGCAGCCACGGCGGCCATCACCAACGGGGTTTCCAGGCCAGAGCACATGTAGTCGCGCACGCTGCGGCTGCTGCACCACAGGGCGGCCAGGACCAGCCACAGCAGGGTGCGCCGCCCGCTGGCCTGCCACAGCATCAGCAGCGCCAGCGTGAACAGGCCAAACGACAGCCACACGGTGCCCTGGATGGGGTCGCCCAGCAGCGCCGTCATGCCGACGGACAGCGCCATCCACAGGGGCGAGGTGTAGACCTGCACGCGCTCGCCGGGGTTCCAGGTGAGGCCCTGGTGGTCCAGCACGTTGGCGATCACGCGGAAATTGATGAACGCGTCTTCGGCGATCCAGGCGTAGTGGACGGCGTGGTGCAGCAGCAGGCAGGCGAAGACCCACGGTGCAGCACGCTGCACGAGGTGGGTGAAGCTGAAAGCGGAGGGCATGCGGCGTCAGGCGAGTTGGGCCCGCACAGTCACGGGCCCAACTTGACTCTGGCATGCCTGCGCCTGCGGCAAGGCGTGGAAAAGCACGGCGAAGCACCCGCAGGGCCGCGTTTTGCACGCGATGCCCCGGCAGCAGCACCGCGCCGATCAGGCGGCCTTGCGGGCCAGCACCGGCTGCAGCGCCTTGCCTGTGTGCGTGCCCTTGGCCACGATGGCCTCGGGCGTGCCGACACCGGCCACCTTGCCGCCGCCGCTGCCACCTTCTGGGCCCATGTCCACCACCCAGTCGGCT
>CANBQJ010000204.1 GCA_947371645.1 Burkholderiales bacterium
CTGGGCCCGCTTGCTCGGGCTGTCGGCTTGGGCCGGCAGGTCTCGCACCAGGCCCCAGTCGGCGCGGCCGGTGAGCGGGTCCACCCACACGCGCCGCAGGTGGCGCACGGTGCGCGGGCCGCGCTTGTCCTCCACCAGGTCTTGCAAGCTGGCCGGCCAGGCGCCGACTTGCCCACCCGGCACGTTGAGGCGATAGGACGCGATGGCGGCACGGATCTCTTCGGCGCGGGCCACCATCTCGATCTCTTTTTCGCGGCGACGCTCGAAGGTCCAGTTCTGGCTGAGCGCCACGAGCGCGACGCCGCTCAGCGCCACCCACCACAGCAACATGAAGTAGGTGAAGCCGCCCTGCCCTGGTGCCGTGCCGGTGCGCATGGGCTTCACCAGCTGTTGTAGGGCGTGCCGTCCTGGCCACGACCGGATGCGCCGGAGCGCACGTCGGCCACGCGGCCCTTGACGGGCGCACTGGCTGCAGGTGGCAGCATCTGCCAGCTCTCCTTCTGGCCGGTCACGGGGTCTTCAGGTATTTGACGCAGGTAGCCACGGGCCACCAGCTCGTCCAGCGAATCGGGGTAGCGGTCGCGGTCGGCCACGTACTTGTCAATGGCGTCGCGCACGACGTTGAGCGTGGTCTTGAGGCTGGCGTCGCGGGCGCGGTCCACCGTGTGGCCGTAGTGCGGCGCCACGATGCTCACCAGCAGCGCGATGATGGCCAGCACCACGATCAGCTCGATCAGCGTGAAGCCGCGCTGCGTTGCGGGCTGGGGGCGGCGTGTGCGACTCGACATGTGCATCACCATGTGCATCACCATGTGCGAAAGGCCGTGCCGTCCAGGCCCATGCCTTGCGCCTGCGAATAGACATCGAACACATCGGCGCCCGCAGCAGGTGCTTCAGGCGGGCTGCTGTAGCTGCGCAAGCCCCAGGTGCGGGCATCGGGCACATCGGGGTCGGCCATCGGGTCGCGGGGCAGGCGGCGCAGGAAGTAGATCAGCCCACCCTTGGGCGATTGCGCATCACGCACTCCGGTGACCAGCACCTCCAGGCTGGGCGGGTAACCGCTGGCGTCCACGCGCTTCTCGATGCGGCCCTGGTCATAGGCACGCTTGTAGGCGTCCAGTGCATTGCGGATGGTGCGCAGGTTCTGCCTCAATTCAGACTCTCTGGCACGTTGCTTGTGCAGGCTGGCCAGCGGCATGGCGGCACTGGCCAGGATGCCGACGATGAGCACCACCACCACCATCTCGATGAGGGTGAAGCCCCGATGGCCACGGGCTTGGCCACGGGGCTGGCCACGTTCAAGGCTGATCGATGCGGGGCGCATGGAACTCGCTGGGTGGGTCGTTCTGCACGGGCTGCTGCGGCGCGGTGCCATCGGGGCTTGCGGGCTGGGCCGGCTTGATGTGCACGACCAGCGGGGCGGCGCCCGTGTCCAGCTCGATCTGGGTGTCGGCCTCGGTGGCCAGGCCCATCGCCTGCAAGGTCACCTGCTGCTGGCCAAAGGGTGGGATGCTGAGGCTGATGCGGTTGTTGCCGGCGTTCGGGCCATCGAAGGCCAGGAAGCCCGAGTCAATGGACAGGCTGGCCACGAGCGGCTTGCTGTCGGGGTTGCGCACCGAGATCACGAACATCGAGCCGGGCTGCACTTCTTCAGGGCCGCTGATCTGCGGCTGACGGCCACCACCTGCGCGCGATTGCATGGCACGTTCACGCGGGCTCAGCGCCGCCCCACCGGCGCTGCCACCGAGGCCCGAGGTGCTGGCGCCATCGCGCAGGCTCATGGGCGACGCACCAGGCTGAGTCTCGGTGCCCGATTGCATGCCCGTGCCCGAACTGGCCGGCTGCACCAGGTTGCGCACGATGTGCGGCGTCAGGAGCATCACGATCTCGGTCTTCTTGCGCTCGTCGGTGGTCACGCCAAACAGGCGGCTCACCAGGGGCGCGTCATGCAGGTAAGGCAGGCCGGCGGTAGAGTGGCTTTCGGTGTCGTTGATCAGGCCGGCCAGCACCTGGGTTTCGCCATCGCGCAGGCGAAGCGTGGTGTTGGCCAGGCGCGTGCCCACCTGGTAGGCCACCGAGGTCTTGTCCGGGCTGGTGATGGTGTTGGTGATGCTGCTGACCTCCAGGCCCACCTTGATGGTGACGTCGTCGTCCAGCTGTACCTGGGGCTCGACTTCCAGCTTCAGGCCCACGTCCACATAGGCGATGGACGTCGCGTTGGACACACCGCCATTGATGGGCGTGGACGTCGTGGAGAACACCGGCAACTTCTCGGCCAGCACCACCTTGGCCTTCTCGCGGTTGCGTGCACGGATCTTGGGGTTGGCCAGGATCTTGGTGTCTGACCCGCTGGCGGTGAGCGAGGCCACGGCCAAAGGGTTGGTGGTGAAGCCGGTCAGGCCCGCAGCCCCTTTGCCCACGATTGCGCTGCCATCGCTCAGCCCATAGCTGAGCGAGGTTGGCCACTTGATGCCCAGTGTCTCGGAGTCGCTCTTGGAGATCTCCATCACCTCGATCTCCATCATCACTTCCGGGTCGGCGATGTCGATGCTCTGCATCAGGCGGTCGACCAGGCGGATGACCTCGGGCGTGTCGCGCACCACCACCAGGTTGAGGCGTTCGTCCACGAACACATCGCGCGACTTGGCCACCGTGCGGATCAGGGTCTGGGCCTGCTTGGGGTCGGCGTTGGTGAGGTAGAAGGTACGGGTGACGGTGTCCAGCACATCACGCTGTTTTTGCTGCGTGGCCGGGAAGACCAGCACGGTGTTGTCGTTGAGCAGCTTGTAGCCCAGCTGCTGGGTGTTGAGGATGACGCGCATGGCCTCTTCCACCGTCGTGCCCTTGAGGTAGAGCGTGACCTTGGCGTCAGAGCGCACGTCCTTGTCGAACACGAAGTTGACATCGGCCGCACGGGCCAGGGCCTCGAACACCGTGCGCAGGCTGGCTTCGCGGAACTCCAGGGTCACGGGCTTGTCGGCCATGGCCAGCTGCAGCGTGCTCTGGCGACGCGTCTGGGCCTCGCGCAGCTCGTCGATGCTGGCCAGCTGCGAACGGGCCAGTGCGTTGCCGGCGTCTTCGGTGAGCACGGCGCGCAAGGCGGCCTCGGCCTTCTCATACGACTTGGCGTCCATGGCCTGCTGGGCCTCTTTCATCAGGCGCTCATGCCGCTGCGTGCGGGCCACCTCGGTGCGCAACCAGGCCACACGGGGGTGGGTGGGCGCGACCTGCTCCAGGCGGGCCAGGATCTCGGCCAGTTCGGCCTTGCGGCCCGCCGCCTTGAGTGACTCGGCCTGGGTGATGAGGTCGGCCACGGCCAGGTCGCGTTGCATGACCAGTGCCTTGCGCAGGTCGCGGTCTTGCGGGCTTTGCTGCGCGGCCTTGACCAGGGTGTTCAGTGCGGCCTCGTTGTGGCCCTGGTCGGAGAGTTTGCGGGCCTCGTCGATGGCCTGGTTGGCGCAGGCAGAGAGCAACAGCATGGCCGCGCAACTGGCCCACAGCGGAGCCCTCAGCCAGGCCCTCGACAGACCGCGCTGCAGCAAAGCGGGACGCACGGAAAAGAAAGACAGGCTCATCGCATCACAACTTGTTGGGTCAGGTTCAAGGGCAGGTAGGTCAGGCTCATGCGGCGCTCGTCCACACGGTCCACCCGCCACTGGCCTTCGATCACATCACCGGCCTTCACCACCCAGGTGGTGTCGGGGCCGCTGAGCACGGCGCCATCGTTGAAGCGGCCCACCCAGGGGTGGGGGAAGCGCGGTGCGGTGGGCGCGGGTGGCGCCACCACCACGACCTCGGTCGGCGGCGGCGGGCGCAGCACGGGCGCAGGGGGCGGGGTGGCGGCAGACCAGGCAGACGTGGCTCCGCTGGCCAGCCCTGATGCCTGCTGCTCACCTGCGCGGCCACGGGCCTGCCAGGCCTGCGCGCCTTGCACCAGGGCGTCGGCCGCCCAGGGGGCGATGGCGGCGATCTTGAGCTCGGCACGGGTGTCAGGCCTGCCATGACCCGCTTGAGGGGCTGCATCGCCCTCAGGGCCACGGGTTTCATGCCGGGCACGCGCGCCACCATTGCCAGGCTTGGCGACGAGGTCGTCGTCGCCACCCTGGGTTTGCAGGTAGGCGGTGGCGGCACCCACCACGGCCAGGGCCACCAACAAGCTGCGGTTCATGGCTGCGCTCCTTTGGCGCTTTGGCGCCACCACAGGGACACGCTCACCTGGGCCACCACGGCTTCGTTTTGCACGCCATCGCGCTGCACGCTCAAGGCGTCCACGCTCAAGGCGGGTTCGCGCAGCAGCTGGGCCAGCCAGTTGCGCACGTCGACATAGCGGCCTTGCACGGGCATGGTCATGCGCTGGCGCCACAGGGTGTCGCCACCCTGGTCGGCCCAGTTCTGGCGCTGCCCCTGGTACTGCACCGACTGCACCTGCACGCCCTGTTCACGCGCCGCCTTGAGCACAGCACCTTGCAAAGCCACACGGCGCTCGGCCTGGGGCAGCTTGCGCCACAGGGCTTGCCAGGCCTGATCGGGGCTGTTGATGGCATCGGCGGTGGCCGCAGCAGCAGCCGGCGACAGCGCCGCGTCTTGCAAGGCGTGCCGCAGGTAGCGGGCATCAGAAGCCAGGCGGGAAGCCGCTTCCTGGCGGGCTGGCAACCAGGACCACTGCGTCCAGGCACAGCCTGCCAGCAAGGCCAGGCCCAGCGCCCCCGCCAGCCCCAATCGGCGCAGGCCTTGCGTCAACATGAAGGTGATGTTCATGGCTGCACCCCGGGCCAGCTGATCTCGGCGCGCCAGGTGTAGGGGCCGCGCGCGGTGTCCACCGGTGTCCCCAGCTTGTCGCGGCTCATGAGCTGGGCCTGCGGCCCCAAGGCCTGTGCCCAGCGCAAGGCGGCGGCGTCGTCCATCACGGCGGCGCTCATGCGGGCCCAGGCCAGTGCTTGCGGACCTGCCCCGAGGTTGGACAGGTCGAGGTTGAAGCCCAGCATCAGTGCGTGCTCGGCCTGCGCGGCCTCATCGGCCTGCTGCAAGGTGGCCATCCACGGGAAGCCCAGCCATTGCATCAGCTGTGCGGCACGTGCGGCGTTGCCGTCGTTGAGCAGGGCGGAGGCGGCGGCGTCCTTGCCCTCATCGGCATGGAGGGGGCGGGCGGCACGGGTCAGCGCCTGGGCCTGCACGTCCAGCTGGTGGCGGGCACGTTGCAGGCGCTGCACATCGGCCTGCGCCTGCGTCAGTGCTTCGTCGGCCTGCTGCGCTTGGGGCAGCACCCAGGCCAGGGCCGTGAGGCCAGCCAACAGCAGCACCCAGGCCCAGCTGGCGGTGGGCAGGCGAGGCCCCGCCAGGTTGAGGGACTGTGTCCAGGCGGGCGCGGCGGCACGCGCCTGGGCCAGGCCGATCAGGCTGCTCATGCCGGGCTCCAGACCGCAGCCTGGCCGCGCAAGAGGGGCAGGGCCACGGGCACGCAGCGGAAGGTCGCCGGGTGGCCATCGCCCGGCGCAAACGCCACTTCGGGCCCTTGTTCTGACAAGGCCAGTTCAACGCGGTGTGCCGTCGAGGCCTCATGGCGCTCACCCTTGGGCGCGTTCAGCGGCGCCCATGCCAGCTGAGTCAAGCGCCATGCAGGCTGACCCCAGCCGCGTTGCAGCCAGGATGCGGGCCTCTGCGGCGCTTCAGCTTGCGCATGCCAGGCCCAGCCGGGCTCGGCCAGGTGAAGCTTCAGAGGCGCTTCATGAGCCTGGGTCAGCATGCGCAGCCAGCGGGCCAACCCTCGCACCCACCAGGGGCCCAGCCACAGCAATTGCACGCCATGGCGCGCGGCCACGTCCTGCAGCCCGCCGCTGAGCGCCAGCGGTGTCGCCGCCATCAAGGTGAAGCCGTCTGCTGGCGCTTCCTGCAACTGCCAGTGCGCCAGCACCTCAGGCTGGTTCATGTCCACATCCATGTAGTGGGCCCACTGCGCGAAGGCATCGGCCCAGCAAGTGGCCAGCGCCGCGCGCTCGGATTGCCCATGCGGCGCCAGGTGCCACAGGGTGGCCGCGCTGCTCAGGGCCAGCTCGCATCGGGCACCCGGGTGTTGCGCGCACCAGGCCTCGAAGGCGGCCAGCGGCGCTTGCCAGGCTTCGGGTTCATCGGCAGGCGTGTGGCCAGCCTCGGGACAGCTGAGGTACAGCGCATGCGGGCTGCGCAGCGTCTTCATGCGGCCGCGCCAGGCGCGCGCTGCAGTGGCCAGGCCGCCACGGACATCGTCAACGTTCATCGCCATCACTCCACCAGCGTCACGCGGTTGAGCTCGTCCAGCGTGGACTCGCCCCGCATCACGCTGGCCTGCGCGGCTTCACGCAACAGGCGTGTGCCGCTGGCGCGCGCATGCGCCTTGATGCGGGTGAGCGGTGCGCGGCTGACGATGAGGTCGCGCAGGGTGTCGTCCATCAGGAGGATCTCGGTGACGGCCTTGCGGCCTCGGTAGCCGGTGTCGCGGCAGTGAACGCAGCCCACGGCACGGTGAAAGCGTGCAGCACCCAGGTGGCGAGTGGCCTCCAGCTGCAATGGCCACTGCGCGGCGTGCAGCTCGGCGGCGGTGGGCTGCCAGGGCTGGGCGCAGTGCGTGCACAGCCGGCGCATCAGGCGCTGGGCCACGACGCCATTGAGCGCCGACACCATGTTGTACAAATCAACGCCCATGTGCATGAAGCGCCCCACCACGTCGAACACGTTGTTGGCGTGGATGGTGGACAGCACCAGGTGGCCCGTGAGCGCGGCCTGTGAGGCGATCTGCGCAGTTTCTGCATCGCGGATTTCGCC
>CANBQJ010000205.1 GCA_947371645.1 Burkholderiales bacterium
TCGCGCGCGTCCTGCCCGTCGATGAAGCCCATGAGCACGCCCGGCGCGCCAGCTTCTGGCGGCGTGTTGTCAAAGACAATCTTGGGCAGGAAGGCGTCGCTGATGCACTGACCGCTGAGGCCGTCATCACGCCAGAAGGGTTTGTCGTACACGCAATGCACCTTCCAGGCCGCGCCCATGGGCACACGCTGGCCCAGTTGCACGCGTTGCTGCATGAGGCCGTCCAGCGGCGCAAAGCGGATGCCTGCGGTCATCGCAGGTGCCATGGCCACCACCACCCGCTGACCGCGCACGGTGAACTGGTCGCCCGAGACCTCGACGCCATTGGGCTGCTGCACCACGTTGCGCACCGCCGCGCCATACACGATGCTGCCCTGGATGGTGCGGGCCATGGCCTGCGCGATGGCCTGCGAGCCACCCACGATGCGGTCTTGCTGGGCGCCACCGGTGGTGCTCAGCATCAGGCTCAGGCCACCGCCTCGGCGGAGGTAAGCCAGCAAGAACAGCATGGAGATGTCCCGTGGCTCGGTGGACAACAAGGCCAGCACGGCCAGGCGCAGTTGCTGGTGCCCCGTCTGGGTGATGGTGTTGGCGTCGATCCAGTCCTGCGCGGTCTGGGCGTCCCAATCATTGGCCTTGGGTGCAGTCCAGGGGGTGTCGATGGGCACCTGCTTGGCCAGGCTGTCCAGCTTGAGCATGGCCAAGCCCACCTCGCCAGTGGCGATCAGGTTGGTCCAGGGCAGCACGCCGCTGTAGGCGCGCCGTGTGCCGCCCAGGTAGCTGATCTGCTGCCCCACGTCGTTGGCCGGGAAGGTGCTCAGGCCCAGCTCCTTGACCAGTTCGTACATGCGGTCTTGCGTCGGGCCGATGAACTCGGCGCCGGCCTCGACCACAAAGCGCTGATAGGGGTAAGGCAGCGGCGTGTTCATGCAGCGGCCGCCCACGCGGTCTCGTGCCTCCAGCAGCATCACCTGGCGCCCCGCCTTGATCAAGGCCCGTGCACAGGCCAGGCCGGCATAGCCGCCCCCGATGACGATCACGTCGGTGTCGAAACTGCCAGTGAACGCCTGGCCCGTGGCGGCCTGGGCCGACTTGCTGGCGCCGGCGCCGAGCGTGGTGGCGGCGACGGTGGTGCCGATCTGGCCCAGCCATTTGCGGCGGGAGGTGTGGGGCATGGTGGTTCTCCGGTGTGGTTCAAGGGATCAAAAAACTGGCGCTCTGGCCGTCGAAAGGTGTGATGCGTCCGGACCAGTGTTTGGCGTCGCCGTGGTGGACGATGCGGTATTCACCGGGTGGGGTGCCCGGCGGGATGCGCCACTCGATGGTGGCCAGCGACGCCGTGAGTCCTTGTCGTCGCCAACGGTAGGTGGTGGACCAGTCGCCGTCATCGGCCACCAGCACCCAGTGCTGACCTTCGTGGCGCTGGACCTCCAGGAAGGTGCCTTGGCGGTGCAAGTTGTTTTGGGGGTGCCCGGTGCTGAAGCTGACGTGGACCGTCTGCCCAGGCCGATAGCTGGGCAAGGCCTGATCGATCACGTCACCAAACCCATGGCCCCAGGCGGGGCTGTCAACGACCACCCCGGGGTAGAGCTGGTGCTGTTGGCCCGCCAGCGATCGGGGCCTGAGCGTGCTCACGCTGGACCGGCCGGCCGCCAGGTCTTGCGCCAGGCGGTCCAGCTCCTGCATCCACGCGGGCTGCGTCCAGCGCCCGAAGTGGGTGCTGCCGCCCTCGTAGTCCTGCACGTCGTATTCCTCGGGCGTCGTGATGTAGCCCGCATAGGCATTGGCATAGCCGGCCACAATGACCTGATGCAGGCCCACGCCCAAGGTCTGCGCCAGCTGACGGCGGATGCGGTGGCCCGACATGATGGTCGGTTCACCGGGCAGGCCCGCGATGTACAGGCTGCCGATGCGCAGCAGTTGCACCGGCAGCACTTCGGGTGTCCACGGCGGGTTGTGCGTGCCCAGGGTCATGAAGACCTCTTTTGGGGCCTGGCACCGCCTGATCGCATCGCTGGACGGGAACACCACCCGACCCACCGCCGCCACGAAGGGGTTGGCCTGGCCTTCGTGGATGAAGGCAGGCCCGGGGCCGTCTTCGACGCTGCCCGCCGCGAAGGTGGTGCCCAGAGCGGCCGGGCAGGTGTGCTGAACCTGAGGGCTGCCCGTGTAGCGCGGCTGCACGGCGATGCTGCTCATGTCGATGTACCGCATGCGGTGGTCCACCCCAGGGCCCAGCACCTGGCCTGCAGACAGGGACAGTGCCTGCGCCTTATCGAACTGCCGCAAGCCGATCAGGCGGGTGTTTTCAAACTGGTCGTCGGTGGGGCCGCTGCCGGGCAGCAGGTTCAGGTTGGGGCTCATGTCGCCCGCCGCCGTCTGGGCAAAGGCGGCAACGAACGCCGGCTGCACCGGCCGCAGGTGCCGCACGCCATGCACATCGTGCTCCCAGTGCCACGCCGCATAACCTTTGTGGTCGCCGCTGATCAAGGTGTTCTGGCTGGTCATGCTGGTGGCATGGCTGGGGAACCAACTGAGGGCGCCCACGTCACGCTCGCCCTGGCGCAGCGTCATCACGGTCATCTCAGGGTCGATTTCTTGTGGGAACGCAGCGCGGTCGGCGGCGGCGTTGGCCCTGAAGGCGGGGGCAGACCGGTTGCGGCTGGCGTTGAGCAACTCACCTTGAGCCCAGCGGACGCTGCCCGGGGCCCTGCTGTTGTGCGCCCTTTGCACCGCCTCGACGATGCCGTCCACGATGGCATTGAAGGTGGCCGGGTGGAAGCCCAGCACCGTGAGGTTGTAGAGCAGGTCATGTGAGTAGCCGCCCGGGCCCGAATGGGTGTGCGTGGCCGTGAGCAACACGTTGTGCTCGCCGTAGCGGCCACCGTACTGCTGGGCCAGCCGCTGCATCACGGCCTGGTGCACGCTTTGCATGATGGCGCCCAGGTCAGACACCACGATCACAATGGCGTCATGGCTGTCCTGGTCTTCCACCAGGAAGGCGCGGGCACGCAGGCGTTGGTGGATGCCTGTGGTCTGCTGTGTGAACTGGGCGTAGCCAAACATGCCGACACCGGCCGCCTCCCCGGTGACGTCGCTCATGCCCACGCCCACGAGGTAGGACGCGCCAGCAGGCGCCAGCGACATCCACGTCAGGCAAAAGCCCAGCAGGGCGCGCACCAAGCGTGCGATGGGTAAGCGTTCAGGCAGGTTCACAGCAAGACCGACATCATTTAGCTAGCGATGACTATCATAGTGGGTTGGCGGGCCGAGTGAATCTGGGGTTTGCACGGCCTCGAACATGGGGGGGCAACCCCTTGTTAGACGGTATTCCGCTCTGTTTGAAATGGATCTTTGAGTTCGCCCGCATGACCTTTTGCAAGATGTTGCTGGGGCTCTTGATCCAGATTGACAGCTTGGGGTCTGTGCGGTGATGCCGAACGCGTTCAGCAAACTTCGCGCCTCCGACCACGCGACCTGGTGCTGAAGGTCGTCGGGTTACCCCCGCGGGGACGAAAGTACGGCGTCCAGACTCCGTGATGGACACACGACCAGCGGCCCGTTGCTACGACCGCCTTCAATGGATAAGGGCAATCCCGGCCGGCCGCAAAGCCTCGGCTGCATCGATCAGCCTCGCACAATCAAATTCACAAAAAAACACTGCACTACACTAGCTTTTCATTGCAGCGTTGCTGCGCACCCTCAGCCCCATGTCTGCCACCCCCATCGACTCGACTGCCCTCAGCCCCATGGCAGGAGCGCTAAGGCTGGAACCCAACAAGGCACCGGCACAAAAGCGCGCCCAACAGACTTACGAAGCGATCCTGCAGGCCACGGCGGAGCTGCTGGCCGAGGTGGGGGTGGAGCGCCTGTCCACCAACTTGGTGTGCAAGCGGGCTGAAGTGTCGCCGCCAGCGCTATATCGCTACTTCCCCAACAAGTACGCGTTGCTGCATGAACTCGGCGTGCGACTTATGAACGCGCAGAACGTGCTAATCGAGCGCCACTTGACGCCTGAGGTTTTACTCAACCCGGTGGACGCCTTGCACCCCGCACTGGTTCAGCTGTTCATTGCAACTCACCAACTTACCCTGGACATGACTGCTGGTGTCTGGATCACCAGGGCTTTACGCGCTGTACCGACCTTGCAGGGCGTGCGCATCCAGTCGCACCAAGCGGTGACTGCAGAAATTCAACAAGGCTTGACCTTTTTGTACCCCAACACCAACGCTGAACAATTGCGCATTACGGTGCGCCTGTCGGTGGAGCTTATGTATGCGGCCATCGAAATGTTGTTTGATGATCCGGGCCTGGACATTCAACAAGCGGCCGACACCACCGCCTGGGTGGTGTACGACATGTTCGACCGCATCGGCTTGGTCACCCCGTTGCCCTGAGCCACAGGTTTGACTGCTTGAGACACGCCTCCATGGCCTTAGACCAGATCAGCGCAGCCGGATCGTTTAACGCGATGGCCTTTTCTCCCACTTCGAGATCACTTTCTCTCGCTGTGAGACAAATCGCCCGAACCTGACCGATTTTTCTGCCATTGAGCGAGACTTTCATGGCGATGCCCAAGGCCCCGGCGATCACGGGTTGACCTTGCCCGTCGGTGGGCGAACGTCCCACCCCGGTGCGGTGGCAATCCTTGATCCAGATCAGCATGGCCGATTGACGCTGCTCGCATGTGAGGATGATAATCTTCAAAATTGCACAAGACACCCGGGCAGCGTGCCGCCACTGGCTTCGGACGCCCCCGTGGGGTTCTTGACCGCTCGCCCCCACCGGCTTCAGAGGCCTTGCCATGAGCACACTGCACCCCCCACAGCACCCCATCGTCCCCCGCGAGCAGCTGAACTTCGGCCTCGATGGCGACATCCCCAAGTACTGGTTTGGTGGCGACGCCTACAAGACGCGCCTGTTCGACGCGATGTCGCTGATCTTCCCGCCGGGTGAGCGCTTCTTCATGACCTGCGTGCGCGACTACCGAGACCAGGTCACCGACCCGCAGCTGGCCGAAGAGGTCAAGGGCTTCAACCGGCAGGAAGCCCAGCACAGCCGGGTGCACAACCAGTACAACGAGCGCCTGCGCGCCCAGGGCGTGGACGTGGACGCCATGATGCAGTGGCTGGACGACCTGCTCTTCAAGAAGTACCGCGGCTCGCGCAGCCGGGCCTACACCCTGGCCATCACCTGCGCGCTGGAGCACTTCACCTCGATCGGGGCGCATGCCTTGTTCGACCAGCGCGACGTGCTCAAACCGGCCGACCCGCGTGTGCGCGCCATGTACTCGTGGCACGCCATCGAAGAGGTGGAGCACAAGGGCGTCGCCTTTGACGTGATGACCGAGTACGCCAAGGTGGGCTACTTCACCCGCATCCTGGCCATGCTGGACGCCAGCATCATGTTCCCGCTGGTGATCCGCCGCTTCACGCAGCAGCTGCTGGAGGCCGATGGCTTTTCGCGCTGGGAGCGCTTCAAGCTGACGGTCAAGGGCACCTGGTGGACGGTCAAACCGGGCGGCCTGATCGCGCCCATGGTCAGTGCCTACTTCACCTACTACCGCCTGGGCTTTCACCCCTGGCAGGAGGCCGATCAGCCCGGTTATGCCGAATGGCTGGCGGCCTTCAATGGCAGCGGCGACCCGGTGCAGGCCAGCGAGCGGATGCGGGCGGCGCTGGCGCACTGAGCCGGGGCGTTCAGCGTCGTTCAGTTGCGTTCGGGGGCGGGCGTCAGGCCCGGGTGGCGAGCCAGCACGGCGATCACGCCGTCGAACACGATCAGGTTGGCCGCCACCAGGGTGTCCACATCGCCCCGGAAGTTGTCCATCAGCCACTGCTGGATGCATTCGCTGATGCCGCCCACCAGGGTCAGGCCCAGCACGCGCTCGGTCTCTGGGGGCAAGGCCCAGGGGGGCTCTTTGGTGCGCGCCAGGGACACCAGCAGCGAGGCGAAATCGGCCAGGGTGCTGCCGTAGAGCTTGTCCAGGCGGGGGCTGACGCCGGCCACCTCCAGCCAGACCAGGCGCGCGACACGCACGTCCTTCACGCAGCCGTAGACGGCGCGCAGGCAGGCCTCGACCACCTCCAGGGTGGACGCGCTGGGCGGCACGCTGACGAAGGCGGCCAGCACCTCGCCACGCAGCACGCGCACCTGGTCTTCGTAGGCGGCGACCAGCAGGTCTTCGGTGGTCTCGAAGGATTCGTAGAAGTAGCGGTCGGCCAGTTGGGCCTGTTTGCACAGGCTTTTGACGGTGGCCTTGCGGTAGCCCACCGTGCCGAAGACCTCCAGCGCGGCATCGAGGAAGGCCTGGCGCCGCCGCCCGGTGCGCACCGCCCGGCTTTCACCGCCCTAGGGGCGTTCATTGCTCATGCCCCAGTGTAATCACCCCCCCCCCAGTGCGCTCAGGGTTCGATGCGCGGCTGCCCGTTCAGCTGGTGGCGCAGGGTCGAGATGGTCAGGTAGATCGATTTGCGTGCACGCGAGATGCCACCCAGCGGGCGGTGCTCGGCGATGCTGTGCCAGGGCGTGTAGGAGCGCACCTCGCAGGCCTCGGCCGAGTCACGCGTCTGGGCCGGGATCTCGACGCGGGCCACGGTCACGAAGGGCGACTGCGCCTCTTGCCACTCGATGGTCGGGTCTTCAATGGGCATCTGGGCAGGCACCGTGCGGGTCTGCACCATGAAGTCGAAGCAGGCGCTGCCGGCGGCCAGCGTGGCGTTCAGGTTCTCGCCCAGGCGGTTGGCCGTGTCGGACGTGGAGATGAAGGCGC
>CANBQJ010000206.1 GCA_947371645.1 Burkholderiales bacterium
GCTCAAGCTGTGCACGCCGCCTGCCCTGGCAAGCTGCTGTCGTACAACTGCTCGCCTTCGTTCAACTGGAAGAAGAACCTCAACGACTCGCAGATCGCTTCCTTCCAGGAAGACCTGTCGGCGCTGGGCTACAAGTACCAGTTCATCACCCTGGCTGGTATCCACATCAACTGGTACAACACGTTCCAGTTCGCTCACGCTTACGCCAACGGCGAAGGCATGAAGCACTACACGAACATGGTTCAAGAGCCTGAGTTCGCAGCCCGCGACAAGGGTTACACCTTCGTGTCGCACCAACAGGAAGTCGGCGCGGGTTACTTCGACGACGTGACCACCGTGATCCAGGGTGGTTCGTCTTCCGTGAAGGCCCTGACCGGTTCGACCGAAGAAGAACAGTTCCACTGATCTGTCCAATCTGGTGTGTGGGCCGCAAGGTCTGCGCACCGATTCGACCGCAGCGCAAAGCGGCACCTTCGGGTGCCGCTTTTGTTTTCAGCGTTGCCAGAAGTCCTGGTGGAGGCGCGCAATCTCTGGCTCCAGCGCGGGCACGGGGCCGATCACTTCAATGGCCTTCTGGCCTCGCGCAAACACATCGCGGCAGGGCAGGTCCATGGTCGGGTTCTCTGCGGCGTTGCCGGTGAGGCTGAGCAGGCGCGCCTCGGTCATGCCGTAAACCACCCGTCCGATGTTCGCCCAGTAGACGGTGCCGGCGCACATGGCGCAGGGCTCAACCGTCGTCACCAGGGTGCATTGCCACAGCAGCTCGGGGCTGAACTGGCTGGCGGCCTGGCGCGCCAGCACCGATTCCGCGTGGTTGACCGTGTCCACATTGCCCTGCTGGCCCAGCACCAGACCGTCCGGCCCGATGAGCACGGCTCCGAAGGGGTGGTGGCCGTCGCTCAAGGCCTGGCGGGCCACCTGGTTGGCCAGTTGCAGCCAGGCATGGATCTGGGTGAGGGGCAGGGCAGTGGTCATGGGCAAAACGAGGCCTTGGCTGGTTTGCAGACAGTGTCATGGCTGTCCACTACAATCAGCAAACTGCATGCCGATATGCCCCTGAAGCCAGGGCGCCCATCGCGCTGTGCATCGCCACACCGGGATCCATCCACCTGTAAGAACCGTAGAAAGGCAGATCAGGTTATGACACCGCGAACTTCGACCACCCCCTTCACCTCGACCGAGGTCTAGCCGGCTGGCCGCTGCTTTCGCATCCCTGCATCAGGGTCTTCACCTGACTCCAGAAAGCGCGGCGACCACCGCGCTTTTTTGTTGCCCCTGCTTGCGCAAGCCTCGGGCAGCCTCCCCAACGGACATTGCAACGAACACACGCTGAGCACACCATGATCGCCATCCAATTGCCTGACGGCTCCCAACGTGAATTCCCAGGCCCCGTGACCGTGTTCGAGGTGGCCGCCTCCATCGGTGCGGGCCTGGCCAAGGCTGCGCTGGCCGGCCGCGTGGGCCGGGGCGCCGACGCCCGACTGGTCGACACCTCATTTCTCATCGAGGCCGACACCGCCCTGGCCATCGTCACCGACAAGGACGCCGACGGTCTGGACGTCATCCGCCACTCCACCGCCCACTTGCTGGCCTATGCCGTCAAGGAGCTGTTCCCCGAGGCGCAGGTCACCATCGGCCCGACCATCGAAGACGGCTTCTATTACGACTTCGCCTACAAGCGCCCCTTCACGCCTGAAGACCTGATCGCCATCGAAAAGAAGATGAGCGAGCTGGCCAAGAAGGACGAGCGCGTCACCCGCAAGGTGCTGCCTCGCGACGAGGCCGTGAGCTACTTCAAGGGCCTGGGCGAGCACTACAAGGCCGAGATCATCGAAAGCATCCCGGCCGATCAGGACGTGTCGCTCTACAGCGAAGGCGCCTTCACCGATTTGTGCCGTGGCCCCCACGTGCCCAGCACGGGCAAGCTCAAGCACTTCAAGCTGATGAAGGTGGCCGGCGCCTACTGGCGCGGTGACCACCGCAACGAGCAGCTGCAGCGCATCTACGGCACCGCCTGGACCACCAAGGACGACCTGGCCGCCTACCTGACCCGCCTGGAAGAAGCCGAGAAGCGCGACCACCGCAAGCTGGGCCGCGAGCTCGATCTGTTCCACATCGACGAGCACGCCCCCGGCGTGGTGTTCTGGCACCCCAAGGGCTGGACGGTGTGGCAGGTGGTCGAGCAGTACATGCGCCAGGTCTACCGCGACAACGGCTACCAGGAGGTCAAGGGCCCGCAGATCATCGACAAGACCTTGTGGGAGAAGACCGGCCACTGGGACAAGTACCGCGAGAACATGTTCACCACCGAATCGGAAAAGCGCGACTACGCGCTCAAGCCGATGAACTGCCCCGGTCACATCCTGATCTTCAACCACGGCCTGAAGAGCTACCGCGACCTGCCGCTGCGCTTCGGTGAGTTCGGCCAGTGCCACCGCAACGAGCCCACCGGCGGCCTGCACGGCATCATGCGCGTGCGTGGCTTCACGCAGGACGACGGCCACATCTTCTGCACCGAAGACCAGATCCAGGCTGAGGTGACGGCCTTCACCACCTTGCTGCAGAAGGTCTACAAGGACTTCGGCTTCAACGACATCATCTACAAGTTGTCGACCCGGCCCGAGAAACGCATCGGCTCAGAAGAGGGCTGGGACCGCGCCGAGGCTGCGCTGGCCAATGGCCTCAAGGCCTCGGGCTGCGAGTTCGAATACCTGCCGGGTGAGGGTGCCTTCTATGGCCCCAAGATTGAGTACACGCTGAAGGACGCGCTGGGTCGCCCCTGGCAATGTGGCACCATCCAGGTGGACCCCAACATGCCCGAGCGCCTGGGCGCCGAGTACGTCACCGAGACCAGCGAGCGCAAGCACCCGGTGATGTTGCACCGGGCCATCCTGGGCTCACTTGAGCGCTTCATCGGCATCCTGATCGAGCAGCACGCCGGCGCCTTGCCCCTGTGGCTGGCACCCGAGCAGGTGGTGGTGCTCAACATCACCGATGCCCAGGCCGACTACGCCCGCGAGGTGACGGCAGCGCTGCAAAAGGCGGGTTTCCGCACCAAGCTCGACCTGCGCAACGAAAAAATCACCTACAAGATCCGCGAGCACGCCTTGCAGAAGGTGCCTTACTTCGTGGTGCTGGGCGACAAGGAAAAGGACAGCGCCCAGGTGGCCGTGCGCGCCCGTGGCAACCAGGACCTGGGCGTGATGAGCCTCGATGCCCTGGTGGCCCACCTCAACGAGGCCGTCGCCGACAAGCGTTGATTCAATGCGGGGCGGGCTCGGTGTGGGCCACGCTGGCTTCACGCTGCGGCGCCCACCGCTGCAGCGTGCGGATCAGGTCCGACACGTCGAAGGGCTTGGCGATGTGGTCGTTCATGCCCGCGGCCAGGCAGCGGTCTCGGTCCCCCGACATCGCGTTGGCCGTCATGGCCAGGATGGGCAGCGTCGCCAGGCCGGGCATGCCACGGATGATGCGCGTGGCGGTGAGCCCGTCCATGCGGGGCATCTGCATGTCCATCAGGACCATGTCGGGGTGTCCGGACTGGACCTGCGCGATGGCGGCTTCACCATCGCCCGCCACGTCCACCTGCATGCCCAGCTGGCGCAGGATCTCGCTTGCCAGTTCCTGATTCAACTCGTTGTCTTCAACCAGCAAGACCTTGACGCCTTTCAGACTGACTTCATCGGGCTGCCCCGATGGTGCGGTGGCTTCCTGTGGTGCCACCGTGCTGGCCAAGGGCACGGTGAACCAGAAAACAGAGCCGTGGCCGGGTTCGCTGTGCACGCCCATGTCCCCGCCCATCAGCACGACCAGTCGCCGTGCGATGGCCAGGCCCAGACCGCTGCCACCAAAGCGCCGGGTGATGGTGTTGTCGGCCTGCTGGAAGCTCTGAAACAACAAGGGCAAGGCCTCCGGGGCGATGCCGATGCCACTGTCTTCGACCTCCACCCGCAACATGTCAGGCGCCTGCATGAGGGCAGACGACACCATGCTGGCGCGGATGGCAATGTGGCCGCGTGCCGTGAACTTGACCGCGTTGCTGCCCAGGTTGAGCAGCACCTGCCCCAGCCGAAGTTCGTCTGCCATGGCCCAGGTGGGGATGTCATCCTGGACCGTGACCGACAGGTGAAGTCCCTTGGAGACCGCTGTGGGCTTGAGTTGATCCGCCATCCCGTCGATCAGCTTGCGAACCTCCAGCGGCTGCATGCACAGGTCCAGCTTGCCTGCTTCGATCTTGGAGAAATCCAGGATGTCATTGATGGTCCCCAGCAGCAACTTGCTGGCTTGCTGCACCTTCTCCAGGTAGCCCGCCTGGTGGGGTGAGAGGGGGCTGCGCAGGGCCAACGCGGTCATGCCGGTGATGGCATTGAGCGGCGTTCGGATCTCGTGGCTCATCATCGCCAGGAAGTTGCTCTTGGACGCATTGGCGGCTTCGGCCAGCTCTTTGGCTTGCTTCAGCGGCGTCACATCGGACAAGGTCACCACCATGCCGTCACCCACCATCTGGCCGCCCAGTTGCACGTCCAGCCAGCGGCCGTCACGCGTGTTCAGGTGGTAGCCGTGGGCGGGCATGTGTCCGCCAGCGGCCATGGCCTGCTGCATGGCGACCTGCCAGTGCTGTTGCGCGGCCTGGCGCGCCTCGGGTGCCGGGTACACCCTGGCCCACCAGGCGTCCAGGTCGGGCAGCTCCTCGGCGCTGAAGCCAAACAGGTCGAGCAGCTTGCGGTTGACCAGTTCGATGCGCCGATTGCGCAGGTAGAACATGGCCACGGGGGCCACGTCGAACAGCTGCTTGAAGAGGCGGTCACGCTCGCTGGCGGCGGCTGCCTCCCGGCTGCGCAGCACCTCGGCTTCGGCCTGTTTGCGTTGGGTGATGTCACGCGAGAGCATCAGCACCCGCGCGTCCGGCTGGCCTTCGCTGACCTTGCGCGCGGCCGACAGCTCAAACCAATGGAGTTGGTCGGCAATGCGCAGCTTGATGCTGTGGCCGTCGTCGCGGCCCTGACGCAGGGTGCGGTGGATGACGTCGAGCACCGTTTGCGCCGCCTCGCTGGGCAGCACTTCTCGCACGTGGCGCCCGATCAGCCGGCCGCGCTCGTCGAGCAAGAGCGTGTTGGAGGCGCCGGCGTGCACGTCCATGTAGCGTCCGTCCTCGTCAAACTCGAACAGCAGGTCGGGGATCGCCGAGATCGTGGCCGCCAGGTTGGCGCGGGCCTGGTCTGTGGCCTGGTGCGCGAGCCGCAAGGCGTCCAGCGTTTCTCTCAGGGCAGCTGTCCTGGCGTTCACACGCATCCTCAGTTGCACGTTCCACAGCAGCAGCAGCGCACCCAGGCCCATCGCCACGAGCAGGGTCCACCACACCTGCTGGGGGATGCGCACCGTGCCCACCGGCGTGCCCAGCCACTTCTTGCGCAAGGCCGCGTCTTCGTCCGGGCTGATGGCCTGCATGCCCCTTTCGACCAGGGCCAGTGTGGCGAGGTGCCCCTTGGGCACGGCCCGGTGAAACTGGCCCACATACAACTCGAAGGCCTTGTTGAAGGACTGGAAGGCACCCAGCTTGTAGAGGTAGAACTCTGCAGGGGCTTCATCCAGGCAGAACACCTTGACCTCCGAGCGCAGCGCCGCCTTGATCAGCGCTTCGTAGTTGGGGAAGGTCACCAGCGTGTCGATGCCCTGGCCTCTGAGCATGTCGATGCACGCATCGCCAGCCTGCACGCCGATCTGGAAGCCCTTGAGCGTGGCGGGGCCGGAGATGCCGTTGATGCCTTTGTGGGTGAAGATGTCCACCGGCAGGTCGGCATACGGCGTGGAAAAGTCGTACAGCGGCTCCCGTGGAGGCGTGCGGTAGATCATGTCGATCACGTCCGCGCGGCCATCCAGCACCGCACGCTGCGCATCTGACCACGCTTGAGCCTCGAGCTGGACGGGCACGCCGGTTTTGCTGGACCACAGTTTCCAGTAGTCGACCAGGTAGCCTTCAACGCCGCCATCGGCGTTGCGAAACAGGTAGGGAGGATAGTTGTTGTCGCTGACCACCTTCAGCGTGCGCGGCTCGCTGGCCCTTGAGTGACCCTCATTGGCCGCGCTCGTGTGGGGCTGCAGCAGCCCCATCAGCACGAGTGCCATCCAGAGCCAGCGTGCCACATCGACGCAGGCTTGGCCCAAGGTCCTCGGCGGAGACTGCGGTGGTGGCGCCACCGTGGTCGTCAGGGTCATGATGTGTGTCGGCCGGTGTGTACGCCGAGGCTGCGCAGCAAGCAGTGTGCCATCGGACGCTCACGCAGGCGTCACCAATGTTTTGCGCCAAAGCTGCCCAGGGTGCGAATACGGTGTAAAATCTCGGAGCTTCCATCCGTGGGTGGAGGTTCGGTCGGGTGAGCCAAGCGCTCAATCGGCCAACATGGTGCCGCCGCGCGGGCCCCGGTGCCGTCCCTGTCCAGGGGCGGTTGCTTCCAGGGAGGCCGCCAAAGCCCGTCGGATCGGCCCGTTTCCTGTCTTGCTTGGCAGCGAAGCGGGTGAGGGCGCTTTCATTGGATTGCTGGCAAATGGCCCGGAGTGCCTGCTGCCTGAAGGAACTCGACATCGCTAACTTTTTTGACCGCCGTACGCGCAACGATGAGCGCAAGCACCGGCTGAACCGCGAAATCATGGCGCCCGAAGTGCGCCTCAACGGCCTCGAAAACGAGCCGCTGGGCATCGT
>CANBQJ010000207.1 GCA_947371645.1 Burkholderiales bacterium
GCGCAAGACAGCATCCAGGCGCTGGCATCGGTGCGCAGCATGGCGCCCACGGCCACGGTGCTGCAGGGCTGGGACTACAAGGCCCACGCCGCCATCACCACCGAGGTGCCCACCGCGCACACCTGGGGCGGCGAAGGCGCCATGAGCCTGCAAAGCTGGCTCAGCAGCTACGACCCGACGGGCGACTTCCTCTTTGGCAACCAGGCCGAA
Source organism: Burkholderiales bacterium (assembly GCA_947371645.1). The sequence goes on from CANBQJ010000207.1 coordinate 211, forward strand.
GCCCGGTTCGCCGCCACCCGATTGCAAGAGGCCCACGAAGCCCGCTACAAGACCTGGCTGGGGCAGGGCAGCGTGCGCACCTTGCGCGCAGGCACATGGTTCGCCATCACCCAGTCCACGCTCGACCCGCTGAGTGCCCTGGGCCTGGCCGAGGAAGACAAACGGTTCTTCGTCACCAGCGTGCAAGCGCTGGGCATCAACAACCTGCCCAAAGCCCTCAGCGAGGCCGTGGCCCAGCACCTGGGCGCCAGCGAGCTGGCCGATGAGCTGGCCGCCATGGTGGATGGCAGCACACCCGATCTGGACACCACCCTCTTGCGCCAGCGCGCCGCCCAGACCGGCTTTGCCTGCCAGTTCCAGGCCCTGCGCCGCGACATCCCCTGGCGCCCGGTGCTGATGGACGGCACCGGCCTGCGCCCCCGCCCGCGCGCCACCGCTCTGGGCCCGCAAACGGCCATCGTGGTGGGCCCCGGCGGCACCACCAGCCCCAGCGGTGCAGACGAGCTCTACACCGACCAGCTGGGCCGCGTGAAGGTGCAGTTCCACTGGCAGGCCAGCGCCTGGCAGCCCGAGGGCGCCGTCAGCGACCACAGCTGCTGGCTGCGCGTCATGCAACGCGCCGCAGGGGCAGGCATGGGCCACCAGTTCATCCCCCGCATCGGGCAGGAGGTGCTGGTGGGCTTCCTGAACAACGACATCGACCGGCCGTATGTGCTGGCCAGCCTGTACAACGGCCGGGGCGAATCCGGTGCGGCGCGCACACCCGGTGGCGCGGCGGAAGCAGCCGACACCAGCGCCCTGGCGCAGTCCACCGACCACCGCCCCGCCAGCCAGATGAACCTGGCCAACGCCGGCCCGGGCGGCCACAGCCTGGCCTGGCACGGGGCGGCACCGGGCACCGCCAGCGAAGGCGCCGAGGGGCAGGCCAACGCGGCGGCGCTCAGCGGCGTCAAGAGCAAAGAGTTCGGGGGGCACGGCCACAACCAGCTGGTGATGGACGACACCCCCGGCCAGTTGCGCCTGCACCTGCACACCACGCAGGCGCAGACCTGGTTGAGCATGGGCCACCTGCTGCACCTGGCCGACAACCACCGTGGCAGCTTCCGGGGCCTGGGCTTCGAGCTGCGCACCGACGCCTGGGGCGGCGTGCGCGCCGTGCGCGGCGTGATGCTGAGCACCTTTGGCCTGAGCAATGGCCTGGGCCAGACGGCCGATGGCGCGGGCGACAACGCCGCCGGCATGGCCCTGGCCAGGCAGATGCAGCAGCTGGCGCAAACGTTTCACCAGGCGGCGGGCACGCACCAGACGGTTGGCCTGGCGGCAGCAGCCGGCAGCTGCAAGGCCAGCGCCTGTGCGCTGGACGATGCGGCCGCACCGGCGCCCGCGCTCACCAAGAGCCTGAGCGGCATGGTGAGCCGCAGCAGCTTGCCCAACGCTGTGGCCGACGCCGCTGAAAAGGCCACCAAGGTGGGTGCCGACCAGGTGCCCCACATGGCCGACCCGAACGTGGCCTTGGTGGGCAAGGCCGGTGTGGGCCTCACCGCCGGGCAAGACCTGCACATCAGTGCGCAAGACACCGCCACCTTGGCGGCGGGGCAAGACAGCCACTGGGCGGTGGGCGGCGCGGCCCGCATCCACACGGGGCAGGCCATCGGCGTGTTGGCCGGAGCCATCCAGCCGGGTGGTGAGGCGGCAGGCAAAGGCTTCACCGTGATCGCCGCGCAAGGCGCCATCGACATGCAGGCGCAGGCCGGGGCCGCGCAGGTGGCGGCCAAGCAGGCACTGGAGCTGAAGACGGCCAGCGGGGTGGTCAACATCGCGGCGGCCAAGAAGGTGGTGCTGGCGGTGTCGGGCGGGGCGAGCATCACCATTGAAGGTGGCAGCTTCACGGCGCAGTGCCCGGGGAAGATCAGCGTGCTGTCGGGGGTGAAGTCGATGGTGGGGGGAGGGACGCAGTCTTGGGCGATGCCGGCCATGCCCCGAAGCGCGTTGCCCGTGCGCGAATTGCGGTTCGACATGCGTTTGACGGACGTACCGGGTGACAAGGGGCATGCCCTCGCCCACACGCCTTGGAAGATCGTGAAGTCTGCAACAGCACCACGGGGCATGTCCGTGGTTCGGGGCGACGCGGTGGTGCTCCAGGGCACCACGGATGCCGATGGTGTCGTGAAATTGAGCGGCGACCAGCAAAAGCTGCTGGCCAGGCAATACCAAGGCAACCCGAACAGCCTTTGGCTGGTTTACCCAGGGCAAGTTGTTCAGGTGAGTGCGCAAGTGGAAGATCCGTCCTGGGATGAGCAAACGAAACTCTTGCATGCATTGAGCGCCGCCGATTTCAGTGACGATCTTCACCCCCACCTGAACAACTCTGATGCGAAGGCGGATCTGCGATTTGCCAAGATGACGCTCGACTCGAAGAGCCAATCTGCGCTCTTGGGCAAACTCAAAAATTAAATTCAGGTTGAACGATCATGTCGGGAAAGACAGTCCACCAGCCCTTGGATGCCAACGGGCAGCCGTCAATGCAGGCGCGAAGTGCGCCAGCCTGGTTTCCTAAGCCCAAAGAACCGTTGTCGATCCCCGGCATGACCCGTGTGGGGGCATCGGGCGCTTGGTCATGGGGCGAACTTTTCAGTGAGCCTCATCGTGGCAATGACGTCGATTTTTACGTCACCGGTGCCGACTATTTCAAGTCCGTGGCGAGTTACATCCGACAAGCCAAGACATGTGTGTTCATCGCAGGCTGGCAAGTCAACTATGACGTCGAGCTCGATGGCAAAACCACCTTGTTTGATTGCTTGAAGGAAGCGGTTGACAAAGGCGTCTCGGTTTACGTCATGCCCTGGTTGTCTCCGAAGGCGGGGGTAGACACAGGTGATTTTGAGACCATGTTGGCCGTGTTTCAGCTCAATGCAGGCAAGCCCAAGGGGAGAGCCTGCTGTTTGCCGTCCATGCAGCAGGGTGACCAGGGCTCCTTGGGTTTGTTCTTTTCCCATCACCAGAAGCTGGTGGTGGTGGACAACAAGCATGCCTTCGTGGGCGGCATTGATCTGGCCTACGGACGAAGGGACGACGGGAACTTCAGCCTGAAAGCCGATGGCAGAACGCTCAACGAGCTCTACAACTCGTGCGTGCCGCCCGTCCATGACCTCAGCAACGTTGAGCAGGCCCATTGCTTGACGCGGGCCGAATTGCTCGCCGCCTGTGCGCTGGAAGGTTTTGCCGAATGGGCGGCCACCTATGCGACTTCACCAGCAGAAGCTTTGGCATCGACCTGGGATTGGACGGCAAAGCAAAAACAAACCTTTGCAGACAAGCAAGCCGAACTGAAGCAGGCCTGGGAAAACTTGAACTTGATGGGGCGGTTCACTGCGCCCATCAAGGCGGCAGCTGGCGGGGCGGCCCAAGACATGACCCGCTGGGCATGGGCCAAATTGCCGAAAGATGTTCAAGCCCAAATAGAGGCGCTGCGAAGCACGGGTTCGGCCAACGCCGCCACCGCCATGTCGGCCTTGCTGGCGTGGCTGAACAACGCTGACCTCAATCGTTTGCCGCCACAAATGCTGAGCGAGGTTGCATCCGTTGCCAGGGCCATGTCGTATGCGGTCTTTGCCGCCTTGTATGCCGCATCAGACAAGCAGGCGGCTCGGTACGAACGGCTGACCAAGCACACCAAGATCGTGCCCAAAAGCGGCAAAGTGATCGACGTGGATTGCCAGCCCCGCATGCCCTGGCACGATGTGCATTGCCGCATTCAAGGCCCTGCTGTGTTCGAACTGAGCATGAATTTTGTGCGCCGATGGAACGGCACGGCACGCAGCTACGAGTCGTCCTTTGCACGTTACCGAGACCCCTACGCCAAGCTCATTGACCCGTTGCTCGCCAATGTGGGCCTGCAGATCATCAAGACCCCCAAAGCGCCGCGCATCGCCGCCGCACACAAGCCTCAGTTGAACCCAGGCACCGGAAGCAATTGGGTGCAGGTTTTGCGCAGCGCACCCAAGCAGTTGGTGGCGCAAGAAGAAGCTGAGCTGGGCGGCAAGGCGCCGGCCATGCAGCAGAACAACTGCCTCAAGGCCATGGTCAAGGTGATCCAAGGCGCCAGCCAGTTCATCTACATCGAGAATCAGTTCTTCCAGAGTGCTTATGGCGCCGATCAACGCCCAAGGGGCGAGTTTTCCGGACCCATGGCGGCTTTGCTGAAGATCACAGCCTCCCCCACCTACCAACGGTTCATCGACATATTGGGCATTCGCGGGGTGCCCATTGAAAAGATCCCGACGACCATGCGCTGGGACAAGGTCAGCGAAGTTGAGGAACTGGCTCACGGCAAAGCCTTTGTTGCGGACCTGAAGCAGGCCTTGACCAACGCCACCACCATCGAAGCGCTGCGCTTGATGGGCAAGCCTCAGGAAAGGCTGCTCAACCCCATCGGTCAGGCCTTGGTCGACCGCATCACGCAAGCGGTGTACGACGGGCACCCCTTCCACGTTTACATGGTGCTGCCGGTTCACCCCGAAGGCCTGCTGAACGTGGTCAACATCATGACCCAGGTGCACTTGACGATGCAGTCGCTGGTGTTTGGCCACGACAGCCTGCTCAACGGCGTCAGACGTGCCATCCTTGCTAAGCGCCTGCACGACGAGAAAAAGCTGCCCATTGAAGAGGCTGAGAGCCGTGTGGCAGCCATGGACATCTCTGAGTTGCAAAAGGCTTGCGGCAACGGCTGGAAGAACCATTTGACCCTGCTGAACTTGCGCAACTGGGATGTCATTGGCGGCAAGCCCGTGACCGAACAGATCTATGTTCACAGCAAGCTCTTGATCGCCGATGACCGGGTGGCGGTGCTGGGCAGCGCCAACATCAATGACCGCAGCCAATTGGGTGACCGGGACTCGGAGTTGGCCGTGGTGATCACGGACGACACCCCGGTGATGGCCAAGCTCGATGGCATCCATGAGCACCCGGTGGCGAGCAAGGTGCATGATTTGCGCATCCGCCTGTGGCGCAAGTTGTTTGGCTTGACCAGTTCAAACCGGGCGGCAACCGTGCTGGCCAGTGAAGCCTTGTTGAAGAGCCCTGCTGCACGATCGACTTGGCGGGCGATTCAATCGACGTCGGAAGACAATGCCCGTGCGTATGAGCAAGCTTTCTGGTTCACGCCTCGCAGCGTACCGGACCCCAGTATTCAGAAATATGAGGAAGACAAGGGCGAATTGGTCAGTTCGATTTGGCCCCTGTGGCGCTACGGCAATTACGCTGACCATGAGTTTGGGGGCGCCTTGGCATACCGGATGCCCTTTGATGAGTTGTTCTGGCGTGCGTCCACCGTCCACGATGTTGCCCATGGCTATGAGCCCAGCGCTGAAGCCAAGATCGCCTTGGCTCCTGTTGCTGTGCCGCAGAAAATTCAAGGCTTCATCACCGCCTTGCCCCTCAACTGGACGGCCTGGGAAAACAACCTGTCGGGCTTCAACTTGACAGTGATCGCGATGGAAGATGCGTTGCCCAAGCCCACCTTGCTGGGCGCTGCCAGCGAGCACGACAGTACCTTGGCCAGTCACACCAACGCGCCTACATCTACAGAAGGGCAAACTGCATGACACCCTGCCGAGCCCTCTCGTGGGGAAGCCTGTTGTTGGCGCTTTCTCTGGTCGCCTGCAAGGTTTCCAGCGCTAGCGACAAGGCACCGCAGGTGCCGCATCCCAGCGAGCAAGATGTCGCCAAGGCATTCAACGTCAGTTACCAACCTGGCCCCCGCAGCAGACAAGAGTGCCTGGGGAGGCTGACGTTCAATGTCGAGGCGCCTATCAAATGGGCCTTGAGTTCAAACACATCTAGCGACACCAAGGGAATATCACCCGTACTTTCTTGGGAGATTCGGAATGGTGATGAACGGCTGTACTACGGTGCCAATCGTTTTCTGTATGTCCTCATCTATCCCGGGGCCACCCAGGAACAGTTGGACAAGCAGTATCAAGACACCTTGGATGAAAAGATTTACATCAAGCGGGATCTGGCAGAAGAGATCACATCACTAGAGAGATTCATCGGCGGGCTGAAAGAGGTCGCGCAGACCTCTCCAGATCCTTTGATCTCCGCAGAAGATTACAAGCGAGGTATTCAAGATCGAGAAAATGAGCTTGCCGAAAAGAAGAAGAGGCTCTCCGAAGTGGGGATGGCCTCTCACCCTCTGGACTTCGGCATGCCCGACAGAAAGGGCTATGCCCAAGGGCGATTCCTCCAGGGTTTCCTGTTGCGCGACGGGGTCTATTACCGCTTCGTGATGGGGAACAACTCGAACGACACCCGCAGCGACGCCGAGCGCGAGGCCTGGTTCAGCGACGTCATCAAGCGTTTTCAAACGCGCAAACTGTATGAAGTACCCAAGGAGCGCGGTGTTTGCGTGCCCTACGGCTTCTTCCCCGACGACGGCACCGT
>CANBQJ010000208.1 GCA_947371645.1 Burkholderiales bacterium
CAGGCCTGGCTGGCGGGCGCCCAAGGTCAACCTGCGCGCGACCTGCTGCAGCTCAGTGAAAACGAACTGCGCGGCGTGCGTGGGCAAGACGTCTCCGTCATCTTCCAGGAGCCGATGACGGCGCTCAACCCCTTGTTCACCATTGGCGACCAGATCGCTGAGGTGATCGAGCTGCACCAGCTGACCACGCGTGCCCAGGCCTGGGCCAACGCCATCGAGCTGCTGCGCCAGACCGGCATCCCCGAGCCCGAACGCCGCGTCCGCAGCTACCCGCACCAGCTCTCAGGCGGGCAGCGCCAGCGCGCCATGATCGCCATGGCCCTGGCTTGCCAGCCACGCCTGCTGCTGGCCGACGAGCCCACCACGGCCCTGGACGTCACTTTGCGCACGCAGATCCTGGAGTTGTTGGGCGACCTGCAGCGCCAGCAGGGCATGGCCGTGTTGATGATCACCCACGATCTGCATCTGGTGCGCCGCTTTGCCGACCGTGTGGCCGTGATGGAGCAGGGTGTGCTGGTGGAATGCGGCACGGTGGCCGAGGTGTTCGCCAACCCGCAGCATGCCTACACCCGCAAACTGCTGGACAGCCAGCCCGTGCGCGACGTGGTGCCTGCCGTGACGGGGGGCGCGCCACTCGTTCAGGCCCGTGGCCTGAAGGTGAGCTACCCGGTGCCACAAGCCGGCATCAAGGGCTGGTTCACCCCTGGGCGTTTCCTGGCCGTCAAGGGCGCAGATTTCAGCCTGCCACCGGGGCAGACGCTGGCCGTGATCGGCGAATCCGGGTCGGGCAAATCCACGCTGGCGCTGGCGGCACTGGGCCTGCAGCCATTTGAGGGCAGTTTGCAGATAGGAGACCAGCACTGGCGTTTTTCAGCCAAGGCCGATCGTCCTTTGCGCCGGCGCGTCCAGGTGGTCTTCCAGGACCCGTTCTCGTCGCTCTCACCGCGCATGACGGTGGAAGAGCTCGTGGCAGAAGGCCTGCTGGTGCACCATGCCCAGTTGGGCGAGGCCGCGCGCCGCGCCCAGGTGCTGCAGACCTTGTCCGATGTCGGCCTGACCGCGCAGCAGTTCCCGGGTTTGCTGGCGCGCTATCCGCACGAATTCTCAGGTGGGCAACGCCAGCGGCTGGCCCTGGCGCGGGCGCTGGTGGTCGAGCCCGAAGTGCTGGTGCTGGACGAGCCCACCAGTGCGCTGGACGTGACCATCCAGAAGCAGATCCTCACGCTGCTGCAGGGGCTGCAGAAGCAGCGCCGCCTGAGCTATCTGCTGATCACCCACGATGTGGACGTGGTGGCCGCCATGGCCCACCAGGTGCTGGTCATGAAAGATGGCGAGGTGGTGGAGCACGGCAGCGTCGAGCAGGTGCTGTCGGCACCGCAACAGGCTTACACGCAGCGGCTGATGGCCGCGAACCGCGCAGCCTGATCGGCTGAGGTCAGATGCCCATCTTGCCCAGGCGGTCGATGAGGTCGCGCAGGGTGCCGGCCACCACCGGGTGCTCGGCGGCGAAATGGGCCTCCAGGGCCTGTGCACGCGACTCCAGGCTGTGGTCGTTCGACGCCTCGCTGGCCGTGCCGGACATGGCCGCCGGCTGCAGCGTGCGGCGGATGTCTTCGTCCAGCGTCATCAGCGACTGGCGCAGGCCGTCGTCCATGGGCGGCGCTTCCGCCAGCCCTTGACGCAACTGCTGCAACAGGGTGTGGAGTTCTTCGCGTTTCATGTCGGGGCCTCTGGGTTGGCGGTCACCTGGACCGATGCCCCATTGTGCCCACCACGTTGCCACAACCGCAAGTGAGCCAGATCAGGCCTGGCGCGCCCACACGGCGGGTTGCGTGAACGCACCACCATTCAAGGTGCCTCGGTCGCTGTCATAGACATCACGCACCCATTGCAAGGCGCGGCGGTGGCCCCAGACCGTCAGCGCGCCCTTCATCCCCTCCTGATACAGAGGCTCTCCGTACACGGGGTGTTGCGCAGGGCAGGCCAGCGGCGCCAGCAGGGCCGCCGCAGTGATGTCGGCCACGGTCAGGCGGTTGCCGACCAGGTAACGGCGGCCATCGGCCAGTTGCGCGTCCAGCCAGTCCAGGGTTTCACCGATGCGTTGCTCGGCCCGGGGGATGTGGCTGCCGTAGATCTTGAGCTTGCGGCGAAAGCCGAAACGCACCAGCGGGTAGCCCAGGCGGATGAAGCGCGCTTGCGCGGGGGTGGCGTACTCCACCCACAGGCGGATGATCAGCTCGTCGGAGACGCCGAAGCTCTTGGCGTACAAAAAGCGGGCCACGTCCTTGCCGATGGCATTGAAGCGCGCCTCCACCTCACGGATGGCCTGCGCTTGGGCGGCTGGCAATGTGGCCAGCGGCGCGTGGTGTTCAGCCAGCCAGTCGATGATGCGGGGGCTGTCCTGGATGGCACCTTGTGGCGTCTCCAGCACGGGCAGTGTCGTTTGCCCGCGGCGGCCTTTGGCAAGGGCCGGCAGCATGTGGAACACCGGCGTCATGCACACCTCGCGGTATGCGATGCCGGCCTGGTCCAGCGTCCAGCGGATCTTCTCGCTGTAATGCGACATCGCGAACGTGTACAGGGTGTATGGCGAGGTGTTGGGCTTGGATTGGGGCATGGCGAGGTCGGTGGCAAGCGGTTGGAGGGTGTGGTCCTGGGCAGGGGGCAGCTCATGCCTGGCGCCAGGCGCTCAGGTCAGCGCCTTCACGCGGTAGCCCAGGCGCGGAAAGTGGATGTGGACGGTGCCGCACCGTTCATGCTGGTGGCGCAAACTCAGGCGCTGCGGGGTGATGGTCAGCAGTTCGCCCTCGACCGTGGTGCCGTGGCCGGCCGACTCTGGCGTGACGGCCACGCGAAGGCCGGGCGTGAGGCCACTGCCATCGGGCAGCACCGAGGCCATCACAGGCAGGGGCGCGGAAAGGCTGGCCACCTCCAGCGCCTGCTCCGCGCTCAGCGGCGAGTGTTCGCCGTGCCCCCAGGCGTCCATGCGGGCCAGCCAGGCGCTCAGGGCTGGCCAGGCCTGGAAGTCAAAACGGCCCACGCGGGCGAACCAGAGCGTGGAGTACAGGGTGAAGTCGCCCACGTCCGGGGTCTGGCCATTGAAGAAGGCGCGGCCGTCGGCCAGGCCTTGTGCCAGCCACGGCATGTGCAGGCCGAGGGTCTGCGCAGCCAGGGGCACGGAGGCCTTCAGCGCCTCGGGCTCCAGCGGGGCGCCACGCAGCGCGCCACGGTCGGCCAGCAGCGCGGGCGGCACCACATCGGCAATCTGCCCGAAGGTGTAATCCACGGCCTTGGTGAACAAGGTGTTGTCCACCCAGTTCTCCAGCAGCGGGCCCAGGCTGCCAGGCGCCGTCTGCAAGGTGGCTTGTGGCGCCGTGGCCTCCAGCACTTCGGCGATGAGGCGGGTGTCGCAGTAGACGTCGGCGCCCACCTGCAGCACCGGCACCTTGCGGTAGCCGCCCGTCAGCGCCGTCATGTCGGGCTTGGGTGCGATGCGGGGCACCGTGACGGCGTGCCAGCGCAGGTTTTTGTAGCCCAGCATCACCCGGATCTTCTCGGCGTAAGGCGATTCTTTGTACTGGTGGAGGATCAGGGCGGTGGACGAGGGCAGGGCGGTGTCGGTCATGGACTTGGATTGTGGAGAGGGCAGAGGGGCTTGAACATTGTCTATTTGGACATCTATGATGCTCAGATGGCCAAAACCGAAGATCACCCGCCTTTGCCAAGTGCGGCCCCCATGGCCGGCAGGCAGCCGCGCCAACGGCACCGTGTAGGGGTGCTGGCCTGCGCCCAGGTCAGCCTGGGCAGCTACGGCCTGGCGCTGGATGTCTTCCGCATGGCCAACCAGTTGCCCTCGGCCCACCGCTTTGACCTGTTGCGCATCAGCCCCGATGGGGGCCCTGTGCAGCACGACGACGGCAGCTTGAACGTGGACGCGGGCCTGGATGCCTGTGCCGGCCTGGCGCTGCTCGTGATCCCGTCGCTGTGGACGGGCGGCCCACAGGCCGTTGCCCGGCACCCGGAGGTGGCGCAGGCGCTGGCGGCCCTGCCCGAGTCTGTGGGCGTGGTCACCATGTGCACGGGTGCTTACTTCATGGCGGCTGCAGGACGGCTGGATGGCATGCGCGTGACCACCCACTGGGCCCTGGCCAATGAACTGCAGCGGGACTTCCCTCAATTGGTCGTGGACCCGACGCCCAACCTCATTGTTCAGGGCGCGGTGTTGTGTTCCGGGGGCTCGCTGGCCGGCCTGGACGCCTGCCTGCTGGGCGTGCAACGCCTGAGCGATGTGGCCACCGCCCGCGACCTGGCGCGCATGCTGGTTGTGGACCCGCACCGTGGCCCGCAAACGGCCTTCATGCCCGCGCAAGGGTGGCGACGGCACAACGATGGCGAGGTGAGGGCGTTGCAGCAGTGGATGGCGGCTCATCTGAGCCAGCCGCTCACGCTGGAAGGCCTGGCCGCACAGGTCCACATGAGCGTGCGCACCCTGCAGCGGCGCTTTCTGGCGGCCACAGGGCTCACGCCCATGCAACACCTGCAAGGCCTGCGCATTGACCAGGCGCGGGCCTTGCTGGCATCAGAGCGCCTGCCTGTGCCCGAGGTGGCCGCCCTGGTGGGCTACCAGGACCGCGTGGCCTTCGGGCGCCTGTTCAAAAAGATGACGGGCATGTCGCCGGCGGCCTATCGCCAACAGCACGGCCAGCAGCATGCCGGCGGCATCACTCTTCCAGACCGCCCATGACGTGGCTGAAGCCGCCGTCCACATAGGTGATCTCGGCCGTCACGCCGGCTGCCAGGTCGGATAGCATGAAGGCAGCCACATTGCCCACGTCGTCGATGGTGACGTTGCGTCGCAGCGGCGCGTTGGTCTCCACCACGCTCAGGATCTTGGAAAAGCCCTTGATGCCCGAAGCGGCCAGGGTCTTGATGGGGCCCGCCGAAATGCCGTTGACCCGGATCCCCTTGGGGCCGAGGCTGGCGGCCGTGTAGCGCACGCTGGCCTCCAGCGAGGCTTTGGCCAGGCCCATGGTGTTGTACGCAGGCACAATGCGTTCGGCGCCCAGGTAAGACAGCGTCAGCAGCGCGGCCTGTGGGCTCAGGTAGGGCAATGCCGCTTTGGCCATGGCCGGGAAGCTGTAGGCCGAGATGTCGTGGGCGATGCGGAAGCCTTCGCGCGTCAGGCCTTCAAGGAAGTCGCCGGCGATGGCCTCACGTGGCGCAAAGCCGATCGAGTGCACGAAGCCGTCGAAGGTGGGCCAGACCTTGGCCAGGTCGGCGAACATCGTGGCGATCTGCTCGTCGCTGCTCACGTCGCAGTCAAAAATCAGATCGGTGTCGAACTCCTTGGCGAAATCGGTGATGCGGTCCTTGAAGCGCTCGCCCACATAACTGAAGGCCAACTCCGCCCCCTCGCGCTTGCAGGCCTTGGCGATGCCATAGGCAATGGAACGGTTGGACAACAAACCGGTGATCAGCAGGCGCTTGCCAGCGAGAAATCCCATGAAGGCTCCGTGCGGTGCAGTGAAAACAGCCGGTGATTCTGGCATGCCGCCTGGCGCAAGCAAATTTTCTGAGCCGCGACTTGATACCGCTCGTTCCTCAGGGTAAAATCTCGTTTTGGCCGCTTGGGTCGGCGCGTGACTTGTCTGGCATCTAAGCCGGGCAAAGCAATCAGAGTGGCTTGTCGCCTATGGGGGCAAGCCGGGCCAGTTGCTGTTGCGATGCTCCCTTGCACCACCTCGCGTGTCTGACTGAGGCACGAATGGGCGGGTCTTCCAGCCCATTTTTTTTGCTCGTGTCTTTTTCGTTTGTTTGTCTTGTTCGTCTGCTGAACTGAAGTTCAGCACCTTTCCGATCGGAACCCGCTCACGCATGTCATCCTGGCTCCAGCTTGTAGAAACCACCGTTGCCGGTCTCGGCTTCGAATTGGTGGACTGCGAACGCAGTCCGCAGGGGCTGTTGCGTGTGTACATCGACCGCTTGCCCGATCAGGTCTACGACCTCCCCGGTGACCTGGTCACTGTAGACGATTGCGAAAAAGTCACCCGACAATTGCAGTACGCCCTCGAAACCGTCGACGCCGACTACAGCCGGCTCGAAGTGTCCTCCCCCGGGGTGGACCGTCCACTGAAAACGCCGGCACATTTCGAACGGTTCTTGGGCGAACAGGTTGCCCTGGCCTTGAAGGTGCCCTTCCAGGGACGCAAGCATTACAAAGGCGTGTTGTGCCACCCGACGGCGGATGAAGCCGCGGCGGTGCCCGCAGGCCAGGCCTGGGGTCTGGTGCTGCGCGCGCCGGATGCCGACAAGCCCCTGTCCAACACGGCGGCGAAGAAACTGGCCAAGGCCAGGGCCGCTGGCGAAGCGCCGGCAGAGGCCGTAGATGAAGTTTTGGGTTTCACGCTCGATGAGATTCGCGAGGTACGACTGGTGCCCGAAGTGAGTTTCAAAGGGCGTCCGCGTCGGGGTGCAAGCCCCGATGCCAGTGGTGTTGCCGTGGATGAGGCGGAAGATCTCGGAGGTCAGAAGAAATGAACCGTGAATTGCTGATGTTGGTGGACGCGATCTCCCGCGAAAAGAGCGTGGATCGAGAGGTGGTGTTCGGGGCCGTCGAATTGGCCCTGGCC
>CANBQJ010000209.1 GCA_947371645.1 Burkholderiales bacterium
ATCATCAAGGACATCGCCAAGGCGCTCAACGAGATCCGCAAGCTGCGCGAAATCACCATCGTGGTGAGCGAGCAGGTGCTGAGCTTTGCGATGGACGTGGCCGACCGCCTCTTCGTGATCGAAGGCGGCCGCCTGGTGCACGAAACCAGCCGCGCCAACACCGATGCCGACCGCATCAAAGCCTATCTCTCGGTTTGAACCACCCCCGCGTTGACACAGAAGGAGCAATACATGGCTGACACCCTGATCAAGGTCGATCTCACCCAATCCCCGACCCTCAACGAAAACATCCACAACCGCTGGCACCCGGACATCCCGATGGCCTGCTGGGTCAACCCCGGTGACGAGTTCATCCTGGAGACCTTCGACTGGACGGGTGGCTTCATCCAGAACAACGACAGCGCCGACGACGTGCGCGACATCGACCTGAGCACGGTGCACTACCTCAGCGGCCCCGTGGGCGTGAAGGGTGCCGAGCCCGGCGACCTGCTGGTGGTGGACCTGCTGGACATCGGTGCCAAGAAGGACAGCGAGTGGGGCTTCAACGGCTTCTTCAGCAAGAAGAATGGCGGCGGCTTCCTGACCGAGCACTTCCCGCTGGCGCAGAAGTCGATCTGGGACTTCCACGGCATGTTCACCAAGAGCCGTCACGTGCCTGGTGTGAGCTACGCCGGCCTGATCCACCCTGGCCTGATCGGTTGCCTGCCCGACCACAAGATGCTGGAGATGTGGAACACCCGTGAACAGGAACTGATCGACTCCGACCCGACCAACACCGGCCTGGCCAACCCGCCCTTTGCCGCCACCGCCCACATGGGCAAGCTCACGGGTGAGGCCAAGGCCAAGGCCGCCGCCACGGCCGCCCGCACGGTGCCTCCGCGTGAACACGGCGGCAACTGCGACATCAAGGACTTGTCGCGCGGCTCCAAGGTCTTCTTCCCCGTCTATGTGGACGGTGCCGGCCTGAGCGTGGGTGACCTGCACTTCAGCCAGGGCGACGGCGAGATCACCTTCTGCGGCGCCATCGAGATGGCCGGCTGGGTGCACATGAAGGTCACCCTGATCAAGGGTGGCATGGCCAAGTACGGCATCAAGAACCCCATCTTCAAGCCCAGCCCGATCAAGCCCGTCTACAACGACTACCTGATCTTCGAAGGCATCTCGGTGGACGAGCAAGGCAAGCAGCTCTACCTGGACGTGAACGTGGCCTACCGCCAGGCCTGCCTGAACGCCATCGAGTACCTGAAGAAGTTTGGCTACAGCGGCGCGCAGGCCTATTCCATCCTGGGCACGGCCCCGGTGCAGGGCCACATCAGCGGCGTGGTGGACGTGCCCAATGCCTGCGCCACCTTGTGGCTGCCGACCGAGATCTTCGACTTCGACATCAACCCCACGGCGGCAGGCCCCACGGTCTTCCTGGACGGCAGCATCCAGATGCCGATCTCGCCCGACGTGAAGTGAAGCCAGGAGCCCGCCCATGCCCACCTACGACTACGCCTGCCCTGGCTGCGGGGGCTTCGACGCCTTCCGTAGCCTGGCGATGCGCAACGACCCTGCCGCGTGCCCCGCATGCGGCACGGCATCGCCCCGTGTGTTCGTGAGCGCCCCGCGCCTGGCCTGCGTGAGCAGCGAGACGCGCCACGCCATGGACACCAACGAGCGGGCGCGGCACGAGCCGCGCTCATCGAAGTCCCTGGAAGGTGGCAGCTACGGCCGGCTCAAGCATCCGGCGGGCTGCGGGTGCTGCTCGACGTCGAAGAAGGCGACCACGGTGCGGTCAGCCGACGGGGCCAAGAGCTTCCCCAGCAAGCGGCCCTGGATGATCAGTCACTGACGGCGGCGCAGCGCGGCGGCACCGAAGGCCAGGCCCAGCAGCATCAGGGCCGAGGTGCTGGCTTCGGGCACCGCGTTGATGGCGATCGACGAGTTGTAGCGCAAGGAGCCATAGAGCCCGGCGGTGCCGGCTTCGTCGAACTGCTTGAAGTCCACCGCGAAGGTGCTCAGGTTGCCCGCTTCGTCATAGCCGATGTCCAGCACATTGAACCAGCCGGTTTCGGTGTTGTTGCCCTGGCCCGCACCGCTGATGTCGATGCCCGGTTTGGTCGGCGAATTGAACGGGAAGCGCTGCGCCCCGGTGTACAGGCCCACGTGCAGCGCTTGCCCGTCGTTGGTGTTGGTGACGGGGTCGTACGCAGGCGCCGAGAACTCGAAGCTCCAGTAGTCCGTGCCGTGGTACGAAATGTCGACGCCGCGCTTGTAGTCCGAATAGTTCGGCCCCGCGCTGAACACGCCGTCCACACCGTGAACCCAGGTGACAAAGGGGGCTCCGAGGCCACTGCCCACATAGCTGCCCGGGTCTGAATTGAGGAAGACCGTGGCGGTGTTGGCCAGGGTCGATGCGCCTGCCGCGTGGGCTGCGACGGCGATCACAGCGGCAATGGTGGCTCTCGTGCTTGCGCTGGCGCTTCGGCTCGTGGACATGTGGCTTCCCTTCTTTGGTTGATTGGTGCTTTGATCAAAGCCCAGGCAGGCTACCCGAGGCGCAAAAACCAGTCAACGTCAGGGATGGGGACGGGCCGCAGGCTCAGTCTTCGTCGGGTTCCCAGTCGTTCGATTCGACAAAGGGCGCGTCGGCCGCATCGGCCTTTTCGAAGGCCGACCCGATCGGCGACGCCAGGAGGGGCAGGATGGCGGGGTCGCAATTGGCCAGGAAGTTCAGCTCATACTGGCCCTGATTGCCGGCCTTCTCCATGTAGGCATCGGTTTCCAGGCCCGACAGGAAGCGCCAACCCGAGTCTGTGGCGCCGATCGGGTCTTCGCGATACATGAAGCGCACGGGCAAGCCTTCTACCGTGATGCGGTCTGTGGCGATGCAGGTGCGGCCTGCGGCCACCAGGGGCTTGAGTTCTTCGTCGGACAGTTTGAGCTTTTTGGCCACGGTGGCTTTCGGTCTGAGGGTGGGCGGATTCTACAAAGTCACCGCGCTGGCCGCCCGCTGCCGCGCCAGCCACACCGTGTGCTGGCCGCAATCCGGGTCTTCAGGCACGAAAGCCAGCACCTCAAAGCCGTGTTCGGCCAGCAGCGCGCGGTAAGCGTCGGGCGACAGGCTGGCGTGGAACAAGGGCTCGCCTTCGAAGTCGCCAATGGCCTCGCCGTCGGCAGGCCCGCTGGTGAACATCAGCATGGCACCTGGGTCCGCATGGGCCTCGAAGACGGCAAACATCTGCCGCTGGTCCTCAGGCGCCAGGTGAAAGAAGCTGTTCCAGGCCAGCACGCCGGCAAAACGCCGGCCCAGGCGCAAGCTGCGCATGTCGGCCTGCACCCAGGTCTGCGTGGGCTGCAAACGCCGTGCATGCGCCAGCATGGCGGCCGAGCTGTCCACCCCGGTGACGGCGTGCCCCTGCTGCGCCAGCCACCGGGCGATGGGCTGCCCCGTGCCGCAACCGATGTCCAGGATGTCCGCACCGGGGGCAATGCCCTGGGTGAAGCGCGCCAGCCAGGCCGCTTCCTGCGTGGCCTGCGGGTTGCGGCGGCTCAGCCACACGTCGGCGTGGCGCTCGTACAGCGAGATGATCTCTTGCGCCAGGGGGTTGCCCATGGTTCGCCCCTCAGGCCCAAGGTTCATGCGTCACTGCTCGGGATGGGGCCTGCAGGGCGGCGGCAATTGCCTGGCATGGAGGCCCTCGCCATTGGTGCAGGTCCAGCTCACCTTCTTGTCTTCGCCCATCGTGGGCACCAGCAGCAACTGGCCTTGGGGCAAAGTCACCGTCACCACCATGCTGTCCTTGTTCAGGGACAGGGCAGCGTTGTCGCGCAAGCGATCGGGCAGGCCGGCCGCCGCCAGGGACTCGGGCACCTTCTGGTTCTGCTCATAGAAGCGGCCCAACTCGGCTTCGATGGGGGCCACTTCGTGCACCACGGCGGTGATCTTGGCCTTGACGGTGTACTCCTGGTAAGCGGGAATGGCCACCGCAGCCAGCACACCCACGATGTAGACCAGCATCAGCACCCCGAAGCCACCGCCCAGGCGGCCTGCATAAGGCACGAAGGCGGCCAGCACATAGGCCAGCGGGTGGCGCCGGGGGATGTCGCGTTGCTTGTCCATGACCCGGGCCACGCGCTTGATGAGCCAGGGGTAGGCGGCGGTCAGCTCGTGAAATGAAGCCCAGAAGCCACTGGTGTAGGGCAGCTGGGTGCTTTGGTAGGCCTGCAGGTTGATGGTTTCCCAGCGCTGCGCGCCCGCCGCCAGCGCAGCCAGGGCCTGGGCCGCGGCTTCAGGTGACCGGCTGCACGCCAGGCCATGCAGGTCGCAAGTGGACTCGCGTGCACGCGAGTAGGCGCCACCCAGCAAGGGCAGCCACAGCGCCGGCCAGCGCAGGAACTGGCCGCGCAAGTGCTTCATGCGCAGGTGCCCCAGTTCATGGCCGATGTAGAACTGCACGCCATCCGGGTGCCTGGCCATGGCGTCAACCACATCAGAAAACAGGACGACGAACTCGTTGCCCAGGAACTTGGTGGCGAACGCGTTGAGGCCGCCGTGGCCATGTTGCAGCACATAGACCTTGGGGCGCTTGTCCAGCTGCAAGCGGTCGCAGCAGCGCTCGAACTGCGCGTACAGGTCAGGAAACTGTTGGGCCGACAGCTCCACGCCATTGCCCCGGATGTAGGCGATCAAGGCCGACTGCGCGAAGGCATAGGCCACAAAGCCGATCAGCAGGCCGATCAGCAGGCCACCGAACGTGCCGATGAGCAGCGCCAACCAGACGATGACGCCCAGCGCCAGCGTGACCTTGCCCAGCGTGCGCTCGTGCGGGTACACCCATTCCTTCATGACCTTCACTCCCATTGTGTTTTGAATTCGGAATCATGCCAGCAGATGTTCGGGCGGCAACGCGAAGGCCTGCGCAGAGCGTGGCGCGTGCACCCACAGCACCTGGCCTTCATGCACCAGGAACACCGCAGCACGCTGCCAGCGCGTGCCCGTGGCGCTGCGGTTGCGGATGCCCTGGCGCCACAGCGCGGCCACGCCCAGCAGCGATCGCGGGTTGGCAAAGTGCCACAAGCCCGCATGGCCCACGCCCCACTGGCCATGCAGCTGCCTGTGCGGGTCACTCACCAACGTCAGGCGCCCCAGGCCGCCAATGGCGTCCAGCCATGCGCAGGCGATGGCCTCATCGCCATGGGTGACGGCCAACACGGCCACATGCGGGTGGGCATCGGCCCAGGTGCGCAGCCGCTTGACGGTGTGCTCAGCGAAGGGGCAGCCCACATGCCGCAGGAAGGCCACCACGCGCCAGGGCCGTTCGTCCTGCAAAGCGGGCGATGCGGGGGCGGCCATGCCGGCCCGCAATGGCTCGGACAGCGCTTGCAGGGGCGGGCGAGAAAGCCAGATGGACGCCATGGTGCCCAGGCCCCTTCAAGGCACAGGAGGCGCTGGAGGCGCAGAGAACAGCAGGCCCAGGACGGTTTGCATGTCCTGGTCCAGCGTCTTGACGCCCTTGATGTAGAAGGGGCCGCCCTTTTGCCAATGGGTGCGGGTGTGGGCCAGCGAGGTGGCGGTGCGCGCATCGGTGACGCGCGCCTCCAGCACGACTTCCGTGCCACCCGCGATCAGCATGGGGATGCCGATGTACAGCTTGGGGCCGAGTTCACGCACGACCAGGAAGATGACCTGGTCTGGCCCATGGCCACCCGCCTCGGTGGGCGCCAGCGCCAGAACCTGGGCATCGGTGAGCTGCTCACGCTGCGGTGGCAGGGCAATGCGGTGGATGGCCAGCGTGCCCACGCAGGGCTGCGCCTTGAAGTAGGCCTCGATGCCGCGCAAGGCGGCGGCCTCCCGCAAGGGGGGCTCTTTCTGGTCGGCTCGCCAGTCGGGCGCCCAGAGCACGCTGAGCGACAAGGTGGGGCTGCCTGGGCGGCAAAGCGGCTGGGCCAGCGTTGAGCCGGTGGTCTGGACTTCGGTGGAGGCACAGCCAGCCAACAGGCTTGCGGCAAGCCACAAGGTGGCCATGGCGAGGGTGCGATGCACGTTGGGCTTCATGTCCGTGGCGTCTGCAGGGAAGGGATGCACAGCCTACTTGAACTGCAGCAGGATGTTGGCCGCCACCGCCACGCCGATCAGCGAGACGATGATGGGGAAGGCTTTCCAGATCAGGTGGGTGCGAGATTCATACAGCGCCGAGTCACCGAAGCGCGCGATGTGGGCCTGGTAGGCCTCTGCGTTGACCTCCTCCAGGTCGACGCCACTGAGCGCAGACAGCCGCTTGCGCAAGGCGCGGATGCGCTGCACATGCATGCGGGAGCGCTCGTGGTGCTTCCAGGCCGCCAGGTAGCCCCAGGCCCCCAGGATGATCAGGAAGAAAGGGATGGCCAGGTGCACGCTGGAAGGGTGGCTCCACGATGAAGAAAAGCCGAACAAGCCCATGATCAGGCCCGTGGTGGAGGCCACGATGGCGGTGACCCGCTCTCGTTGGACCTCATGGTGGCGGGCCTGGTCGCAGTTTTCTTTGAGGCAGGCCAGCAGGAGGGTTTGTTGGTCCTTGGCGTCCATGGGTCAGTCCATGCAG
>CANBQJ010000210.1 GCA_947371645.1 Burkholderiales bacterium
GAAGGATGCAGACCCCAGCCTGTGGATGCTGCGCCTGGACCTGCTGCGCCTGATCAACCGCCCGGTCGACTTCGATGAGGTCGCCATCGACTACTGCGTGACGTATGAGCAGTCTCCCCCCTCCTGGGAGCCGGTCAAATGCCGCGTCCGCATCGAAAGCGATGTGGTGCACACCCAGACCCGCCCCCTGACCCACGTGGGCGAGGTCACCACCAGCTTTGTCGAATCCCGCCTGGCCGACGACGAAGTCGAGTTCATCCAGGTGGCCTCGATGGACCTCTCCGGTCAGCTGGTGGGCGACATCGGCCAGACCTTGGGCCAGCTGGATGACCAGCTCAGCGCCAGCGTCACCCTGGAGATCGACTGCACGCACCTGCTGCGGGTGGACTTCATCGCCGCAGGCGACCTGCTCAACTGGGTGCTGGCCCGCCGCACGGAAGACCGTCAGGTCGTCTTCAAGAACCCGCACCGCCTCATCGCGTTGTTCTTCGGCGCCATGGGCATCAACGAGCACGCCCGGGTGCAACTCTCGCACCACTGAATCGGCTGAGCGGGGGGCTTGAAAGCCACTCGCCTGCCCCCAGCTTCGGCGGATGAGCGAACCCGCATCCTTTCACGGCACCACCATCGTCAGTGTGCGCCGCCAAACCCCCACCGGCTGGCAAGTCGCCATGGGTGGAGATGGCCAGGTCACCCTGGGTCACATCGTCGTCAAGGCCAGCGCCAAGAAGGTGCGCACCCTTTACCACGACAAGGTGCTGGCTGGCTTTGCCGGCGCCACCGCCGACGCCTTCACGCTGTTTGAGCGCTTCGAGGCCAAGCTGGAAAAGCACCAGGGCCACCTGGCCCGCGCGGCCGTGGAGCTGACCCGCGACTGGCGCACCGACCGCGTGCTGCGCCGCCTGGAGGCCATGCTGGCTGTCGCCGACCATGAAACGTCCCTGATCATCACCGGCAACGGTGATGTGCTGGAGCCCGAGCACGGCATCATCTCCATCGGCTCGGGTGGCGCCTACGCGCAGGCGGCCGCACGGGCCCTGGTGGCCCACACCGAGCTGCCCGCCGCAGACGTCGTCAAGAAATCGCTGGAGATCGCAGGAGACCTGTGCATCTACACCAACCAGCACCACACCATCGTCACCCTGGGCTGACCGCATGAGCCTCACGCCACAACAGATCGTCGACGAGCTCGACCGCCACATCGTGGGCCAGGGTGCCGCCAAGCGCGCCGTGGCCATCGCCCTGCGCAACCGCTGGCGCCGCCAGCAGGTGGACGACAGCCTGCGCGGCGAAATCACGCCCAAGAACATCCTGATGATCGGCCCCACCGGTGTGGGCAAGACCGAGATCGCCCGCCGCCTGGCCCGGATCGCCGACGCGCCCTTCATCAAGGTGGAGGCCACCAAGTTCACCGAGGTCGGCTATGTGGGCAAAGACGTGGACACCATCATCCGCGACCTCGTGGAAAGCGCCATCAAGCAAGAACGGTCCCGGCAGGTGCAGCTGATGCGCACCAAGGCCGAAGAAGCCGCCGAAGAACGCATCCTGGACGTGCTGGTCCCACCGCCCCGCAGCGAGTTCGGGATCGGCAGCACGCAGCCGCCGGACAACACCGCACGCCAGATCATGCGCAAGCGCCTGCGCGAAGGCACGCTGGACGAGCGCGAGATCGACATCGAGCTGGCCGAGCCCCGCCCGGCGGTGGAAATCATGAGCCCGGCCGGCATGGAAGGCATGGCCGACCAGTTGAAGGACCTCTTCAGCCAGATGGGCCAGGGCCGCACCCGCAGCCGCAAGGTGCGCATCGCCGAGGCCCGCACCCAGTTGATCGAAGAAGAAGCCGGCAAGCTGGTCAACGACGAGGAGATCAAGGCGCGGGCGCTGGAACGCACCGAGCAGCACGGCATCGTCTTCATCGACGAGATCGACAAGGTGGCCAGCCGCAACGAAGGCCATGGCGCCGAGGTGTCGCGTCAAGGCGTGCAGCGCGACCTGCTGCCCCTGGTTGAAGGCACCACCGTGCAGACCAAGCACGGCATGGTCAAAACCGACCACATCCTGTTCATCGCCTCAGGCGCCTTCCACCTGAGCAAGCCTTCGGACCTCATCCCCGAGCTGCAAGGGCGATTCCCCATCCGGGTGGAGCTGAGCTCGCTGGCGGTGGGAGACTTCGAGGCCATCCTCACCCAACCCAGCGCCAGCCTGATCAAACAGTATCAGGCCCTGCTGGGGGCCGAAGGCGTGACGCTGAACTTCACGCCCGGCGCCATCCGCCGCATCGCCGAAATTGCCTTCGAGGTGAACGAGCGCACCGAGAACATCGGCGCCCGTCGCCTGGCCACGGTGCTGGAACGCCTGCTCGATGAGGTGTCTTTCAACGCGCCGGAGTTGAGTGGCCAAGCCCGCGAGGTCACGGCCGCAGAAGTGGACCTGCGGCTGGGCGAGCTGGCCCGCAATGAAGACCTGTCTCGCTTCATCCTCTGAAACCCAGGGCCTCAGGTGGGCTCAGGCCACCAGGCCGGCTTCCTGGGCCAACGTCAGCAGGCCTTCGAAGATGAGGTTTTCAACCACGCGGGCCGGCAGCTCGTGCACATGAGACAAACGAGACACCGCCCCACCTGACATGATCAGCAGCGGTTGGCGCCCGGTGTGGGCATGCAGGCGCCGCAAGCTGCGCTCGATGGCGCCAGCGATGGCGTCGGTGCCGCCGCTCATCAGGGCGTCACTGGTGTTGGTGGGGAAGTCGCTGACCTCGCCTGTGGGCACCTTCAGACCGGCGGTGCCGCTCTCCAGCGCCTTGTACATCAGGCCAAAGCCAGGCAGGATCAGGCCGCCCAGGAACTGCCCTTCGGCATCCACCGCATCCACCGTGACCGCCGTGCCCACCATGACGGCCAGCACGGGTGGCATGGGCTGCACCTTGGCCGCACCAGACTTCAAAGCCTCATGCCGCGCCCCGATGATGGCGGCCCAACGGTCAGCCCCCAGCCGTTGAGGGTGCTCGTAGCCATTGCGCACGCCTGCAGCCTGGGCCGAAGCCGACACCCAGTGGGGCGCCAGCCCCCAGCCCTGGTGCAGTTGTTCTTCCACACGCCGTTTGATGGCCTCGCCGGCCACCACGCAGCCCAGCATGGCTTTGGGTGCGGGCTTCAGGTGACACCAGGTCTGTTGCCACAAGCTGTCGATGTCTTCCAGCACCACGGCCCCGTGGGCAAGCAATTCAGCGCCAGGCACCGCTTGCGCATAGAGACCCCACTTGAGACGGGTGTTACCGATGTCGATGACCAGGAATGACATGCGCAATGCAAACCGGGCGCAAGGCCGGTCAGAGGGCTTGGGGTGTGGTCATTGTCCTGCAAGAAGCTGTAAGTGGCGTTGCTGCACTGCGGCAAACGCGCCACGAAGATGCATCTGCTCACACTCGTATCGGTGGAAACCCCTGGGCAGATGCCCCAACTCCGGGCACACTTGCGCACCATCTGAAATGACCAAGCGTTTACCCTTGGTTGCAATTCACAAGAGAAATCCGGACAGGAGAAGACCATGACCCGAAAAATTGCGCAGTTCATCGCCTGCCTGGGCATCCTGGTGGCCAGCGTGGGCATCAGTGCTCAGGCAGCCGTGGACATCAAGGGCGCCAGGTTCGACGAGACCTACCAGCTGGGCAACCAGGCGCTGAGCCTCAATGGCGTGGGCATCCGGGTCAAGGTGATCGTCGATGTGTACGCCGCCGGCCTGTATGTGCCTCAAAAGGGCAAGGATGCGAGCAGCCTGTTGGGCCAGGGCGGCCCCAAGGCCATGCAGATCGTCCTGTTGCGCGACCTGACCGGTGAAGATTTCGCCGAGGCCATGGTCAAGGGCTTCAACAAGAACAACAGCAGTGCCGACCAAACGCGATTCCAGGCCAAGCTGGACGAAATCCGCGGCGTGATGTTGGGCATGGGCAAGGTGAAAAAGGGCTCGGTCATCCACATCGACTTCACGCCGGGCGTGGGCACGGGCGTGACCATCAATGGCGTGCACCAGGGCCCCGTCATCGCGGGTGACGAATTTTTCACCGCACTGCTGCGCATCTGGCTGGGCAACTCCCCTGTGGACTCCGACCTGAAGGACGCCCTCATGGGCGCCGCCAAGTGACCTCAGCCCCCGACGGGGCATGCTCCGGTTCACGCGGGGCAACGCCCAGCACAATTGGCGGGGTTTGAGGCCTGTATTTCGCTTGCGGCAGGTTGGAGCTTGGGTGCATAAGTGAGGGAAGCCCAAACTTGGGGTCCCCCATGATCGACACCGCACTGCCCTCGCTTGCCGCCTGGACCGAAGCCCTCGCCCAGGCCCCCATTCCCGTCTTGCCAGGCACCGTTGCCGAACTGCATCAGCTGCGCGTGATCGAAGAGACCCACGCCACCGTCGATGCCCACACCATCGCCGACCGGGTGGGTTCAGACCCGCTGATGATGCTCAAGGTGCTGGTGCGCACGTCGGAGTCGTGCCTGCGCAACGGCGTCGAGCCCCCGGAGACCATGGTGGGTGCCACCGTGATGATGGGCATCGGGCCGTTTTTCCGCGCGTTCGAGGAGGTGCACAGCATCACCGAGTGGCTGCACCCCTACCCTGAAGCCATCAGTGGGCTGATCAAGGTGGTGACACGTGCCCGTCGGGCCTGCCACTTCTCCACCGGCTTCGCCTTGCGCCGCCAGGACGAGGACGTGGTCGTCATCCAGGAAGCCGCCCTGCTGCATGATTTTTCCGAGATGCTGCTGTGGTGCCACGCGCCGGCCCTGGCCCTGGACATCCAGAACCGCCAAAAGGCCGACCACACCATCCGCTCGGTGGACATCCAGCGCGAGGTGCTGGGGGTGGAGTTGGGCGACCTGACGCAATCGCTGATGGCGCACTGGCAACTGCCCCTGCTGCTGCAGGAGTGCACCAACGACCACCATGCGAACAACCCGAAGGTGCGCAGCGTGATGCTGGGGGTGCAGATTGCCCGCCACACGCAGCACGGCTGGGAGGATGACCACGCACAAGCCGCCCTGCCGGACGATGTGGCCGAGGTGGCCCAGCTGCTCAACCTCTCCAAAGATGCTGCTTACCGCCTGCTGGTGTCCATGGACGCCTGAGGACAGCAAGCGAGCAAGCCCCCTCAGGGCTGATGGGCTCAGTGGATGCTGACTGCACCCCGCATGGCCGTCACGGCGCCCGAGCCGATGGCGGCGCCAAAGCGCTTGGCCAGGCGTTCGGCCAGGTTTTCTTTCTGGGTGTAGTCGATCACGTCTTCGGCCTTGACCACATCGCGCGCCACCTGATCCAGGCTGCCCAGGTGATCGGCCAGGCCCAGCGACACGGCCTCTTCGCCGTTCCAGAACAGGCCACTGAAGGTGTCTTCGTTTTCTTTCAAGCGCTTGCCACGGCCGTCCTTGACCACCTGGATGAACTGCTTGTGGATCTGGTCCAGCATGGCCTGGGCGAAGGCGTCCTGCGTGGGCTTGCGGGGCGAAAACGGATCCAGCATGCCCTTGTTGCGGCCGGCGGTCATCAGGCGGCGCTCCACGCCCACCTTGTCCATGATGCCGGTGAAGCCAAAGCCATCCATCAGCACGCCGATGGAGCCCACCAGCGAGGCCTTGTCCACGAAGATCTGGTCGGCCGAAACGGCGATGTAGTAGGCGGCCGACGCGCACATCTCTTCGCACACGGCGTAGACCTTCTTCTTGTGCAAGGCCTTGAGGCGGCGCACCTCGTCGTTGACCAGGCCAGCCTGCACGGGGCTGCCGCCCGGCGAGTTGATGCGCAACACAACGGCCTGCGCGCCCGTGTCTTCGAAGGCACTGCGCAAGGCCGTCATCAGGCTGTCGGCGTTGGCATCGGACTCGGCGGCGATCTCGCCGCGCACTTCCACCAGCGCGGTGTGCGGGCTGTTGGGCGCCTTGGACGCAGGCACGTTTTGAATGGTCGCCCAGACCATGGCCAGCGCCACGCCGATCCAGATCACACGCCAGAACCAGCGCCAGCGTTGGGCGCGGCGCTGCTCGGACAAATAGGCAGAAGCAAAGTCGGCCAGCATCTGGTGCTGGGTTTGCGAAACCGGGTCGTTGGGCACAGTGTCCTCGAAGCTCATGGGCAAAAGGGGTGAGGCCGGTCAGAACACCGGCTGGAAACGGGCATCAGGATACCAACACACCTGCTCACCCGCTTCGCTGAGGCGGATGGCTTGCAGGCGGGCGCCTGTGCAGGGGCCGCTGACGCACTCGCCGTTGGGAGGGTCATACAGCGCGCCATGCACGGCACAGATGATGTAGCGGCGGTCCAGGTCCCAGAACTTGCCTGGCTGCCAGTCCATCTCCGAAGGGATGTGGGCGCAGCGGTTGAGGTAGGCCACCACGGTGTTGTCGTGGCGCACCGCAAAAGCCGGGGCTGGCCGGCCGCCATCGGCCATGTCCAGCACCTCGAACAGGACGGCATCGCCCGTTTCGAGCAGTGCACTGGAGGCGCACAGGGGCTGAGGGGCCAGGTTCAGTTCAGGCATGGGCAAGGTGCAGGTTCTGGTTCAGGCGTT
>CANBQJ010000211.1 GCA_947371645.1 Burkholderiales bacterium
GAGGTGTACATGGAGAAGTTCCTCCAGCACCCGCGCCACATCGAAATCCAGATCATGGCCGACACGCACAAGAATGCCGTGTGGCTGGGCGAGCGCGACTGCTCCATGCAGCGCCGCCACCAGAAGATCATCGAAGAAGCGCCGGCACCAGGCATCGCCCGCCGCGTCATCGAGAAAGTGGGCGAGCGCTGTGCCGCGGCCTGCAAGAAGATCGGCTACCGCGGCGCCGGCACCTTCGAGTTCCTCTATGAAAACGGTGAGTTCTATTTCATCGAGATGAACACCCGCGTGCAGGTGGAGCACCCCGTCACCGAGATGACCAGCGGCATCGACATCGTGCAGATGCAGATCCGTGTGGCCGCCGGCGAAAAACTGCCCTTCACGCAACGCCAGATCGAGCTGCGCGGCCATGCCATCGAGGTGCGCATCAACGCCGAAGACCCGGTGAAGTTCATCCCCTCGCCGGGCCGCATCACCACCTGGCACCCGCCCGGTGGCCCTGGCGTGCGGGTGGATTCGCACGTCTACACCAACTACTTCGTGCCCCCCAACTACGACTCCATGATCGGCAAGATCATCGTGCACGGCGACACCCGCGAGCAGGCCCTGGCCCGCATGCGCACCGCCTTGTCGGAGACGGTCATCGAAGGCATCCAGACCAACATCCCGCTGCACCGCGAGCTGATGGTCGACGCCAAGTTCGTTGAAGGCGGCACCGACATCCATTACCTCGAGAACTGGATGGCTGCGCGCAAGCGTTGAGCCAGTAGCCCACCGACATGCTGTTTGAACTCACCCTGCTGGCCAAAGAGGCCGAAGTCGAAACCTTGAGCGACGCGCTCATGGAGATCGAGGCACTGTCCGTGTCCGTCGAAGACGCCGATGCCGACACCGAACACGAAGAAGCCCTGTGGGGTGAGCCCGGCATGCCCGTGGCCCGCGAAGGCTGGCAGCGGTCCACGCTCAAGAGCCTGTTTCCGACTGAAGCCGAAGCCCTGGAGGCCGCCACCCTGATCCTGGCGCAGGACTGGGCCGCGGACGTGCATGTGCAGGGCATCCAGCCCGTGGGCGAGCAGGACTGGGTGCGGCTGACGCAGTCGCAGTTCCAGCCCGTGCCCATCACCGACAGCTTCTACATCGTGCCGACCTGGCACGATGTGCCCGCCGCCGCGAAAACGGTGATGCGCCTGGACCCGGGCCTGGCCTTTGGCACCGGCACCCACCCGACCACGCGCATGTGCCTGAAGTGGACGGCCCAGAACGCCGCCGCCTTTGCCGGCCAGCCCGTGCTGGACTACGGTTGCGGCTCGGGCATCCTGGCCATCGGCGCGGCACTGTTTGGCTCCGGTGCCATCGACGCGGTCGACATCGACCCGGCCGCGGTCGACTCGACCAACGCCAATGCTGAAGCCAACCTGGCCCACCTGAAAGACGCGCAAGGCCGCCTGCCCATCCGCGCAGGCCTGCCAGACCTCGTGGGCGAAGCCCAAGCCGCCTACCCCCTGGTGCTGGCCAACATCCTGGCCACACCGCTGAAGATGCTGGCACCGCTGCTGGCCGGTCACGTCGCGCCCGGAGGGCACCTGGTGCTGGCCGGCATCCTGGCCCGCCAGGAAGACGAACTGAAGGCCGCCTACGCCGAAGTGGGCCTGCAGTTGCAGGTGTCCAACTCGGAAGAAGGCTGGATCCTGATGACGGCGCGCAAGCCGGCCGCGTGAAGCGCGGCCAGACCCGGGGCCTGAAGGGCGCCCGGGCGTCGTGAAACCACCCCGGAAATGCCCGGGATGGCACGCGGCTCGTTAAGGATGAGAATTGTTCATCACGTGAACATTCTCACCATCAGGAGCCAACCATGACCGCCATCGCCACCCCCACCCGCTTGCTGCGTGGCCTCCTTGCAGGCCTGGCCTTGTCCGGCCTGACGCTCATGTCCCTGTCCGTGCAAGCTGCCGGCTACGAGAAGGGCCCCGCCCCCACCGTGGCCGCCCTGGAGGCCAAAGGCCCCTTCGCCACGGCCACCGCCACGCTGGCCGCCGGCGCCGACTTCGGCAGCGGCACCACCGTTTACTACCCCACCGACCGCAGCGTCGGCAGCTTCGGCCTGCTGGTGCTGTGCCCTGGCTTCGTCAGCACCGCTGGCTTGTACGCCGGCATTGCCCAGCGCATCGCCTCGCACGGCTTCGTGGTCACCGTGGTGTCCACCAAGAGCCTGACCGACCAGCCCAAGGCCCGTGGCGCCGAGATGATCTCGGTGTTGAAGGCCGTGCTGGCCCAGAACAAGGTGCAGGGCGTGGCCTACGCCGGCCAGATCGATGAAACGCGTGTGGCTTTTGGCGGCCACTCGGCCGGCGGCTCGGGCACCTTCTATGCCGCAGCCAGCCAGCCCCAACTCAAGGCCCTGGTCGGCCTGATGCCCGGTGAGCCTGGCACCAACTTCACGCCCTTTGCCGGCATCCGCATCCCCACGCTGATCCTCACCGGCTCGATCGACGCGCTGGCCAACAGCTGGGCCGACCCCTACTTCAAGCAGCTGGACCCCACCCTGCCCGCCGCCCACATCGACCTGGCCGGCATCGGCCACCTGTCGCTGTGGACCACCGCCACCCAGGCCTCGCAAGGCAAGATCGCCAAGTACGTGACCGCCTGGGTCAAGCGCTTCGTCGATGAAGACACCCGCTACACCCCCTTCGTGAAGACGCAGGCCAGCGACATGTCCTCGTTCGCCACCCATGGCGACTACTGATCGGCGCCTGAAAACCTGAGGCCCAGGGTGCACCAGTTGCACCCTGCCAACGACGAAGCCACCGCAAATCCGGTGGCGCGCCGCAAAACGGGCCCGATCGGTGGCATAAACGCGTCTCATGAGCCTGGCCACCCGGTGTACGCATTGCGGAACGATCTTCAAAGTCGTCGAAGACCAATTGAAGGTCTCCGAAGGCTGGGTGCGCTGCGGCCGCTGCCAGGAAGTCTTCCACGCCCTGCCCACCCTGTTCGACCTGGACAAGGACCCACCACCACCGCGCGCCAGCCATGGTGCGGACGGCACCCAGGCCTTGGACCCCCGAGACAACCCGGCCAGCCAGCTGCCATCCGAGTGGCCGCCCACCCAGCCGCAAAGCCAGATGGGCGAGCTGGACGCCGCCCCCGCCTCCCGCGCCGGCCAGCCGCCTGCGGCCCCTGAGACAGGCCCGCGCATGGGCCCTCAGCCGGCGCCGCCACAAACCCGGTCGTGGTTGGCCCCGGTGCCCGCCACCACCGAATTCGACCTCGACACCTCGGTGCAGGCCAGCGGGCCACCCGCCACCGCGGCCGAGGCCTTCATCACGCCGCTCACCCCCTCCACCCCGGGCCTGGACGACATCGAGCTGGACACGGCCGTGCCCTTGACGCGCAAAGCCGCCCCCCTGCCTGACCACGGCGCCACCTTGGCAGAATCGCCGCTGAGCGAGCCCCTGTCGCTGCGCCTGTCGCCCATGGGCGAGCACCCGGACCAGTCCCTTGATGACGAGGGGGACGACAGCGAGCCCGCGGACTGGGCCAGCCCCAGCCGCATCGACCGGGTGCCCAGCACCGAAGAATCTGACGCGCTGGACTCTCGCTACCTGCTGCCCTCTACACGGCGAGACCGCCCTGCGGCGCGCCGCCCCGCAGATCGGCCCGATTTTGCCGACGCCGAGTTCCCCAACGACTGGCTGCTCGAAGCGGAAGAAGAGGAACGGGCGGCAAGCGAGGCGGCCGACGCCCAGGCCGCACACGTGGCGGCGCAAGCGGCTGCACGCGAGGCTGGCCGCGCCGCCGCACAGGCTGGCGCACGGGCCTTGCCCCAAGCCGCGCCCACCACCCCGCCGCCCGCACACCAGCCGCCCGAAACCCGTGACGACCCGCGTGTGCCCACGACCGTGCCCTCGCAGTTTCTGGACGAGCTGGAGGGCCTGGGCGCACCCCACCATGCCGCTGCTGGCGAGCCCCTGCTTGAATCCGAACAGGCAGACGCCAGCTCAAGTGGCAAGGGCAAGCGGCGCAACAAGAAGGCCAAGCCGGCACCAGAAGTCGCCCCCGGCTTCCTCAAGCAAGCCCAGGCCAAGGCACGCTGGCGGCACCCGGCCGTGCGCGCCCTGCTGTCGTTCGCGCTGGTGGCCCTGCTGGCCACCTTGGGCCTGCAGGTGGTGCACCAGTTCCGCGACCTCATCGTCGCCCACGACCCCACCTTGCGCCCCTACCTGACCGCATGGTGCCAACAGGTGGGCTGCGAGCTGAAGCCTCCCTTGCGCATCGAAGACCTGCAGGTCGACGACCTGAAGTTCGTGCGCGCCACCTCCGAGGGGCCTGATGCCTACCGCCTCACCGTGATCCTGCACAACAAGGCCCCGGTGAACCTGGCCTGGCCCGACGTCGACCTCTCGCTCACCGATGTCAACGGTGCCTTGCTCATCCGCCGCGTGTTCTCGCCGCAAGATGCGACCTGGCAGGACAGCGCCGAGACCCAGGTCACGGCCGGCCAGCGGCCACCTGAGGCGGCACCTGCCCAGCGCAGCACCACCTTGCAGTGGCACATGAAAATCGCGCAGCTTCAACCTGTGGGCTACACCGCAGACATCTTCTACCCCTGAAAGGCTTTATCCATGTCCGTGCTCATCTGTGGCTCGCTCGCGTTCGACACCATCACCAACTTCCATGGCCGCTTTGCGGAGCAGATCCTGCCCGAGCAGGTGCACATCCTGAACGTGTCCTTCCTGACGCCCACGCTGCGCAAGGAGTTCGGGGGCTGCGCTGGCAACATCGCCTACAGCCTGCAGCAGCTGGGTGGGGAGCCCCTGATCATGGCCACCCTGGGCAAAGATGGCCAGCTCTACCGCAATCACCTGGAACAGATGGGTGTGAGCCTGAAGTTCGTGCGCACCGTCGAAGACGACTACACCGCCACGGCCATCATCATCACCGACGCCGACAACAACCAGATCACGGCCTTCCACCCCGGCGCCATGGGCCAGGCCCACATCCAGCGCATCGAGGCCGACGCGTCGATCAAGCTGGCCATCGTGGCGCCCGACGGCCGCGACGCGATGATCCAGCACGCCGAACAGCTGCAGCTGGCCAAGATCCCCTTCATCTTCGACCCGGGTCAGGGCCTGCCGATGTTCGACGGCGACGACCTGGAGCGCTTCATCTCGCAAGCCACCTGGGTGGCCGTCAACGACTACGAAGCCAAGATGCTGGCCGACCGCACCGGCCGCAGCCTGGCGGACATCTCCAAGGGCCACCTGAAGGGCCTGATCGAGACCCTGGGCGCCGATGGCTGCAACGTCTACGTGCAAGGTGAAAAGACCCACGTGCCCGGCGTCAAGGCTGCCGCCGTGGTCGACCCCACCGGTTGTGGCGACGCCTTCCGTGGCGGCTTGCTCCATGGCCTCACTCAGGGCTGGGACCTGGTCAAGAGCGTGGCCCTGGCCAACCGCATTGGCGCCATCAAGATCGCCGCCGCAGGCCCGCAGAACTACACGCTGGACCGCGCTGCGCTGGGTGTGTGAGGCACTCCCCCGCAAGGGTGTAGGCGCCAATGGGCATGTGCTGCGTTGTCAGCCCATGTCCGCACTCATCCGCATCCACACCCTGGCCCTGACCTGCGCCTTGCTGCTGTCTGCGGCCTGCAGCGCCCATGCCGGCTGGTTCGACTGGGGCAGCCGGGAGGTGCCAAGCGCATCAGCGGGACTGACCCTGGCCACCTGGAACCTCGACTGGCTGATGACGCCGCAGGCGCATGACGAACTGGCCGCCCGTTGCGTGCGCCAGCAACCGCGCAGCAACGAACGCGCCCTGCCCTGCACACCTGGCCGCACCCCGCCGCCCACACGCAGCACCGCAGACTTCCAGGCCCTGGCCGGCTACGCCAGGCAACTGGCCGACCGCCCCGCCGGGCTGCCCCGCGCCGACGTGGTCGCCTTGCAGGAAGTGGACGGCCCGGAGGCCGCGCGGCAGCTCTTCCAACAGGGCTGGAAACTGGACTGCTTCACCGCCCGCGCCCACCCCCAGAAGGTGGGCTTTGCCATCCGAGAAGGCCTGCCTTACCGTTGCAACGGCGACCTGAGCGCCCTGGATGTCGACGGGGCCACCCGCGCCGGGGCCGACATCACCTTGTGGCCGGGCACGCCACAGGCCGTGCGCCTGCTGGCCGTGCACCTCAAAAGCGGCTGCTTCGACGGCGCCCTGGACCGCCACTTCAGCCCTTGCCAGCGGCTGCGCCAGCAGGCCCCCGTGGTCGAGGCCTGGATCGACGAGCGGGTGCGCGAAGGCCAGGCCTTTGCCCTGCTGGGCGACTTCAACCGCCACCTGGACCGTGACGCCCGTGCCAGCGCCGGCCCTGACGAGACCGCGCCACTGAACCTGATGCAGGCCTGGAGCGATCAGCAACCGCCCGGCGCCGAACTGCTGCGCGCCACCGAGGGCCAGCCCTACGTTCGCTGCGACAGCGACGACCACCACAGCCAGTACATCGACGACATCCTCATCGACCGCAAGCTGGCCGCCAGAAACG
>CANBQJ010000212.1 GCA_947371645.1 Burkholderiales bacterium
CCGGCACGCAGTTCCTCTTCATCTCGCACAACAAGATCGCGATGGAGATGGCCGAGCAGCTGGTGGGCGTGACCATGCAAGAACAAGGTGTCTCCCGCATCGTGGCGGTGGACATGGAGGTGGCGCTGGGCATGGCCCACGCCGC
Source organism: Burkholderiales bacterium (assembly GCA_947371645.1). Next base: position 146 of record CANBQJ010000212.1, read on the forward strand.
CTGACAACATCAAACACAGCGATGAGCAGCAATTCCCTCACCCTCTACCTGGCCTTGCTGGGCGGCGCCGTGCTGGCGGGCGTGATCGCCCATGGCACCTGGACCGCGCGCAAGGCCGCCGCCCGTCAACCCAAACGTGCGGCGCTGGAGCCCGTGGACGGGCAGGGCGCTGACCAGGACACCGTGCCCAACGCGGCCGGCATTGACAACGGCCTGCCCGCCGGCGTGGCCCGCATGACCTACCCCTCCCCGGAAGGGACGGCCTTGCGAGCGCAGGCCGGCTCATCCAGCGACGAGCCCTGGCCCGATACCGCATCGCCGCAGCCCGAGCCCGGCGACTGGGCCTTGCCCCCCCAGCCGCCCGTCAGGCGCCACGGCCCCCGCCTGGACGCCCTGGTGGACGCCATCGCTACCATGAGCCTCGACGCCCACACCTCTGGCGACCACCTGCTGCTGCACCTGCCCACCACGCGCCGTGCCGGCAGCAAGCCGCTGCTGGTTGAAGCCCTGCGCGCCGACTGCAAGGAATGGGAGCCACCCCAAGCCGGTGTGCTCTACACCGAGCTGCAAGCCGGCGTGCTGCTGGCCAACCGCACCGGCGGCCTCAACGAGATCGAGTACTCCGAGTTCGTGCAGAAGGTGCAGGCCATGGCCGATGCCCTGGGCGCCCCGCCCGAGTTCCCCGACATGCTGGACGCCGTGGCCCGCGCCAAGGAGCTTGACGCCTTCGCCTGCGCCCACGACGCACAGCTGGCCATGCGCCTGTATGGCCGCGGCAGCGCCTGGTCCGTGGGCTATGTGCAGCAGCAGGCTTCGCGCCATGGCTTCATCCCCGGTGCCTTGCCTGGCCGACTGGTGATGCCGTCTCCTGAAGACGGCGCACCGCCGGTATTGACCCTGCAGTTCGATGCGCAGGCTGCGTTTGCCGACGACCCTGACCAGACGACGCTGCGCGAACTGGTGCTGTCGTTTGACGTGCCCCAGTCGCCTGCCGACCAGGCCCCCTTCAAAGCCTGGTGTGCCGCAGGCGAAGCCCTGTCCATGGCCATGGACGCGATCATGGCCGACGACCAGGGCCAGCCCTTCACCTCGGCCGCCTTCGCCGCCATCGAAAGCGAACTGGGCCGCCTGTACGAGGCCCTGGCCGCCCGCGACCTGGCCGCCGGCTCGGCCAGCGCTCGCCGCCTCTTCAGCTGACCCGAGGCCCGCAGCCCATGAGCCAGGACGACTTCACCGCTCAGGCCGCTGCCCTGCGCGCGCAACTGCACCACTGGGCCCACCAGTACCACGTGCTGGACCAGCCCAGCGTGCCCGACGCCGAATACGACCGCGTCTTCCAGGCCCTGCAGGCGCTGGAAGCAGCCCACCCCGAGCTGCGCACGCCTGACTCGCCCACGCAGCGTGTGCTGGGCCGGGTGCTGGACGGCTTCACCCCGGTGCGCCACGCCGTGCCCATGTTGTCCATCCGCACCGAGACGGACACCACGGCCGCGGGCGCCGAAGCCTTCGACGCCCGCGTGCGCCGCGAACTGGCGCTCACTGAAGCCGATGCCCCGGTTGAATACGCCGCCGAGCTCAAGTTCGATGGCCTGGCCATCAACCTGCGCTACGAGCAGGGCGTGCTGGTCTGCGCCGCCACCCGAGGCGACGGCGAGCAGGGCGAAGACGTCACGCAGAACATCCGCACCATCGGCCAGATCCCCTTGCGTCTGCACACGGCGCAGCCCCCGTCGGTGCTGGAGGTGCGTGGCGAGGTCTACATGCGCCGCGACGACTTCGAGGCGCTGAACGAGCGCCAACGCGAGCGCGGCGACAAGACCTTCGTCAACCCGCGCAATGCCGCCGCCGGGGCCGTGCGCCAGCTGGACCCGGCCATCGCCGCCCAGCGCCCCTTGAGCTTCTTTGCCTACGGCCTGGGCGAGGTGCAGGGCTGGGCCATCCCCGACACACACAGCAGGCTGCTCGACGCCCTGGCCGAGCTGGGCCTGCCCGTCTGCGCCCACCGCACGGTGGCCCAGGGCGCCACCGGCGAACACGGCCTGGTCGCCTTCCACGAGGCCATGGGCCGCCAGCGCGACCAGCTGCCTTTCGACATCGATGGCGTGGTCTACAAGGTCAACAGCCGCGCCTTGCAGGAGCGCCTGGGCTTCGTCACCCGAGAGCCCCGCTGGGCCGTGGCCCACAAATACCCGGCACAAGAGCAGCTCACGCAGGTCGAGGCCATCGACATCCAGGTGGGACGCACCGGCAAGCTCACGCCCGTGGCCCGGCTCAAGCCCGTGTTCGTGGGCGGCGTCACCGTCACCAACGCCACCTTGCACAACCTGTTTGAGCTGCGCCGCAAGGGCGTGCGCGTGGGCGACACCTGCATCGTCCGCCGCGCTGGTGACGTCATCCCCGAAGTGGTGGGCGTCGTGGCCTCGCAGGGCGGCCCCCGCGCCACCTATGTGCCCAACTTCCGCATGCCCGCTGCCTGCCCGGTGTGCGGCAGCACCGTGGTGCGCGAACGCGGCGAGGTGGACCACCGTTGCACCGGCGGCCTGTTCTGCGCCGCCCAGCGCAAGCAGGCCCTGCTGCACTTTGCCCAGCGCCGCGCCATGGACATCGAAGGCCTCGGCGACAAGCTGGTCGACCAGCTGGTCGACAGCGGCATCATCCGCACCTTGCCCGAGCTCTACAAGCTGGGCCTGCTCAAGCTGGCCGCTCTGGACCGCATGGCCGACAAGAGCGCGCAGAACCTGATCGACGCGCTCGACGCCAGCAAGACCAAGGCCACGCTGCCGCGCTTCCTGTTTGGCCTGGGCATCCGCCATGTGGGCGAAACCACGGCCAAGGACCTGGCGCGCCACTTCGGCAAGATGGACGACATCATGAACGCCCGCACCGAGCAGCTGCTGGCCGTGCGCGATGTGGGCCCGGTCGTGGCCCACAGCCTGCGCACCTTCTTCGACCAGCCCCACAACCGCGAGGTGGTCGAACAGCTGCGCGCCGCAGGCGTCACCTGGCCCGAGCACGAGCCCTCTGCAGAAGCCGATGCCGCCACGTTGCCGTTCTACGGCAAGACCCTGGTGCTCACCGGCACCCTGCCCACCCTGGGCCGCGAAGAGGCCAAGGCCCTGATCGAAGCCGCAGGCGGCAAGGTGGCCGGCTCGGTGTCCAAGAAGACCTTTGCCGTGGTGGCGGGCGAAGAGGCCGGCAGCAAGCTCGACAAGGCCCTGTCGCTGGGCCTGCCCGTTCTGGACGAAGCGGGTTTGCTGGCGCTGCTGGCGCAAACTGCCCCCGAGCCACCTGCAGAACCGTCTGCCGACCGCGTGCAAGCCGATGTCAGCGATGTCAGCGCACCTGGCGAGCCAAGTTGAGACGACCGCGCAAGGACCCAAGACCATGGCCATCCGCGAAATCCTGAAGATGGGCGACCCCAGGCTGCTGCAAGTGGCCAGGCCGGTCATGTCCTTCGACACGCCCGAACTGCACGCCCTGGTCCAGGACCTGAAAGACACCATGGCCGCCGCACAAGGTGCCGGCCTGGCCGCCCCACAGATCGGTGTGGACCTGTCTGTGGTGATCTTTGGTTTTGGCCGCAGCGCCCGGTACCCGGATGCGCCGCCCGTGCCCGAGACGGTCCTCGTCAACCCGGTGATCACGCCCTTGTCCCAGCTGGAAGAAGACGGCTGGGAAGGATGCCTGTCAGTTCCTGGCCTGCGGGGTGTGGTGCCCCGCTTCGCGCACATCCGCTACACCGGCTTCGATCCATACGGGCAGCCCATCGACCGCGAGGCCGACGGGTTTCACGCCCGGGTGGTGCAGCATGAATGTGATCACCTGCTGGGCAAGCTCTACCCCATGCGGGTGCGAGACTTTCGCCAGTTTGGCTTCACCTCGGTGCTGTTCCCGGAACTGGACGCTCAATCCGACGATTGAGGGCTCGCTGGCTGGTAAGCGTGCGCCTGCAGCACCGCCAGCGGGATCACGTTCAGCGCCCTTTCATGGGTGGCTTCCAGCACCACCGGGGGCGCCACACCGGCCTGCCAGGCCTGCAGCCAACGTTGCGCGCACAAGCACCAGCGCTGGCCGGGTTTCAAGCCTTTGAAGCGGTATTCGGGCACCGGCGTGCTGAGGTCATTGCCTTGCGCCTTGGCGTAGGCCAGGAAGGCCTCGGTGACGCGTGCACAAACGACATGCTGGCCCAGGTCTTCGCCCCGCGTGCGGCAACAGCCGTCACGGAAAAAGCCAGTCAAGGGGTCGAAAGAGCAGGCTGCCAAGGCGCCACCGAGCACATTGCGGCCTGAGGTGAGGTGAACAGCCATGTCTGCCAGCAAGCAAACGGCGGGCCGGGCCGCCGCTTCGATCCATCAGAAAGCGGCCAGCGGTTCCAGCACCAGGTGTGTGCTTTCCACCGCCAGGATGCGGTGCGGGCCAGACCGGGGCAGGTGAGGGCCATGGTGACGCGCCGGCCACTGGGCACCCCGGTAACGCACATGGGCCGTGCCGTCGTGCTCCCATTCACCCACGCTGACTTCTTCACCCACGTCCAGCTCGCCCAGACCCGTGGTGTGGTAGCCATCCAGCTCGATGACGCCGCGCTTCATCAGCCGCCGCTGCCACCACCACACCAGGCCACCGCCCATGCCGCTGGCCAGCAGCAACTGGTCTTGTTGACCCAGGCCAAAACTGGCACCGACCGCCGCAGCCACGGCGCCGGCGGCGAGGAAGAAGAAGTGATAGGACTTGGTCAGCACTTCCATGCTGAACAGGAAACCTGCGATCACCCACCAGACCGTTGTGGCTTGCATGCGCGAACCTTCGTTGAGTGTGTGAATATTGCATGAAAGTTTACGGTTCCCCCCCTAGGTTGGGAAGCCCACTCAAGGGTTTTCCCTCTCCAAATTTGGGTAATTCCTAGGTTCGATCTGATGCCCATGTCTGAATAACGCAGGTAAATGGCACCGGAAATGCCATTCTCGCAAGGTCACACAACGGCCCTACACTTCGCGTCTTGCCGATTTTTGTGACCTGGACAGGCCATGCTGCGATTTCACTTCCCCATCGTCATCATCGACGAAGACTTTCGCTCTGAGAACACCTCTGGTCTGGGCATCCGCGCCCTGGCTGGCGCCATTGAAAAAGAGGGTTTCGAGGTCCTGGGGGTGACCAGTTACGGCGACCTGTCGCAGTTTGCACAACAGCAAAGCCGGGCCAGCGCCTTCATCCTGTCGATCGACGACGAAGAATTCACGCCAGGCCCAGAGCTCGACCCGGCCGTGCTGAGCCTGCGCAAGTTCATCGAAGAGATCCGCTTCAAGAACGCCGACATCCCCATCTACCTGTACGGCGAGACGCGCACGTCCGAGCACATCCCCAACGACATCCTGCGCGAGCTGCACGGCTTCATCCACATGTTCGAAGACACGCCCGAGTTTGTGGCGCGTCACATCATCCGTGAAGCCCGCAGCTACCTCGACGGCCTGGCCCCGCCCTTTTTCAGGGCGCTGATGGACTACGCGCAAGACGGCTCGTACTCGTGGCACTGCCCGGGGCACTCCGGTGGCGTGGCCTTCCTGAAGAGCCCCGTGGGCCAGATGTTCCACCAGTTCTTTGGCGAGAACATGCTGCGTGCCGACGTCTGCAACGCCGTGGAAGAGCTGGGCCAGTTGCTGGACCACACCGGCCCCATCTACGAGAGCGAGAAGAACGCCGCGCGCATCTTCAACGCCGACCACTGCTTTTTCGTCACCAACGGCACGTCCACGTCCAACAAGATGGTGTGGCACCACACCGTGGCCCCGGACGACATCGTCGTGGTGGACCGCAACTGCCACAAGTCCATCCTGCACGCCATCATCATGACCGGGGCCATCCCCGTGTTCCTGACGCCCACGCGCAACCACTTCGGCATCATCGGCCCCATCCCGCAAAGCGAGTTCGAACCCGCCGCCATCCGCAAGAAGATCGCCAACAACCCGCTGCTCAAGGGTGTGGACGCCAAAAAGGCCAAGCCGCGCATCCTCACGATCACGCAGAGCACCTACGACGGCGTGCTCTACAACACCGAAACGATCAAGGGCATGCTGGACGGCTGGATCGACAACCTGCACTTCGATGAAGCCTGGTTGCCGCATGCCGCCTTCCACCAGTTCTACGGGCTGTACCACGCCATGGGCAAGGGCCGCGCGCGCCCCAAAGAAGCCGTGGTCTACGCCACGCAGTCCACGCACAAGCTGTTGGCGGGCATCTCGCAGGCTTCGCACGTGCTGGTGCAGGACTCGCAGACCGTGCCGCTGGACCGCAGCCTCTTCAACGAGGCCTACCTGATGCACACCTCCACCTCGCCGCAGTACGCCATCATCGCCTCGTGCGACGTGGCCGCGGCCATGATGGA
>CANBQJ010000213.1 GCA_947371645.1 Burkholderiales bacterium
GTCTGGGGCGTTGGGTATGTGTTCGTGCCGGACGGTGGGGCCTGACGCATGCCGAAAAAGCGCTTTGCGCTCAGCCTTTTCTGGCGAACTTTCATCCTGCTGGGCCTGCTGTTGACGGCAGGCATCGTGGCCTGGGTCCAGACCTTCAAGGCGCTGGACTTCGAGCCGCGCGCGGTGCAGGCCTCGCAGCAGATCGCTTCGCTGGTGAACCTGTCGCGCGCGGCCCTGCGCTATGCCGACAGCATCAACCGGGTCACCCTGATCAAGACCATCTTCGATCAGGAGTCCATCGTGCTCAAGCCGCACGAGCCCTCGGACCGCTTCGAGCCTTTCGAGGTGAGCCACTTCACCCGCGCCATTGGCAGCGAATTGCGCACGAAGCTGGGCCCCGCCACCACGGTGGCCAGCAGCGTCAATGGCGTGCCGGGCCTGTGGGTGGGCTTCCAGATCGAGCGCGACAACTACTGGCTGCAGGCGGACAACGGCCGCGTGCAACCGCTGGCCGGGCGCACCTGGTTCATCTGGGTGGGCATCGCGCTGATCGCCACGGTGCTGGGCTCGGCCATCATTGCGCGCCTGATCAACCAGCCGCTGAGAGAGCTGTCTTTCGCCGCCAGCCGCATCCGTGAAGGCGAGTACGACTCCGTGCTCGATGAGACCATGATCACCCGCGAGATCCGCGAGGTGAACCAGGGCTTCAACCGCATGGCGCGAGAACTGGCCAAAGTGGAAGAAGACCGCGCCGTGATGCTGGCCGGCATCAGCCACGACCTGCGCACGCCGCTGGCCCGGCTGCGCCTGGAAGCCGAGATGAGCGTCAACGACGACGAGGCCAAGCGCAACATCGCCGCCGACATCGACCAGCTCGACGCCATCATCGACAAGTTCATGGACTACGCCCGCCCGGGCGATGTGGAGCTGATGCCGGTGCACGTCTCCAGCGTGGTGGACAAGTCCATCAGCCAGTTCCGCGACACCAAGCGCATCCGCATCACCGCCAAGCTGCCCATCGACACCAAGGTCATGGCCGATGAAACCGAGCTGGGCCGCGTGCTCACCAACCTGTTCGAGAACGCGCGCCGCTATGGCCGCAACACCTACACGGGCGTGACCAATGTGGACGTGAGCTACACGCGCTCGGGCTCGTGGGTGATCCTGAGCGTGCGCGACCACGGCCCCGGCGTGGCCACTGAAAAACTGGCCCAGTTGACCACCCCCTTCTTCCGCGGCGACGCGGCCAGAACGGCGGCCACGGGCGCCGGCCTGGGCCTGGCCATCGTGGACAAGGCCCTGCAGCGCATGGGTGGCGCGCTGGAGCTGGCCAATGCCCCAGGCGGCGGCCTGGTGGCCCACATCCGCCTCAAGCGGGCGGCTTGACCTGAGGGAGGGCTCAGGCCCTCCAGATCAGACCCTCCAGATCAGGCACACGGCGCGGGCCTCGATGGCCTGCTGCTCGCCCACGGGGCCCATCTTCTCGGCCGTCTTGGCCTTCACGTTGACGGCATCCGCGTCCAGCCCCAGGGCCTGGGCGATGCCGGTGCGCATGGCGGGGATGTGCGGCGCCATCTTGGGCGCCTGGGCCACGATCGTGGCATCCACATTGCCCAGCTGCCAGCCCCTCGCCTTCACCAGACTGGCCGCATGCGTCAGCAGCACCAGGGAATCGGCCCCACGGAAGGCCGGGTCGGTGTCCGGGAAGTGCTGGCCGATGTCCCCCAGGCCAGCTGCACCCAGCAAAGCATCCGTGATGGCGTGCAACAGGGCGTCTGCATCCGAGTGGCCCAACAGGCCCAGGTGATGCGGGATGGTCACGCCACCCAGCACGAGCGCGCGACCGGGCACAAGGGCGTGGATGTCCCACCCCTCGCCCACCCGAATGACCGGCATGGGGATGTTCATGGTTCGATCTGTTTGATGAAGGTTCGACATTGTGCGACATGGCCACGGCGGCATCTGCGCACCAGAATGGGAACCCAAACCCGGCATCCGCACCCACTTTGGTACACAAACGCCCCAAATACAGGCATGCAAATTGCATGTTTTCGGTGCATTTTCAACCACCGACGGCCAGATCGACCTGAATACGCCCTGCATGGGTGCATTCGTGCGGGTCTTTGGCCCATAGCAGCACATGGAACAACTCAAACAAAGCGCCGATGCGCTCTTCATCCTGATTGGCGCCGTCATGGTGCTGGCGATGCACGCGGGCTTCGCCTTTCTGGAGCTGGGCACCGTCCGAGGCAAGAACCAGGTCAACGCCCTGGTCAAGATCCTCGTGGACTTCTGCGTCTCCACCATCGCCTATTTCTTCGTGGGCTACACCGTGGCCTATGGCGTGGACTTCTTCGTGGGTGCGGGCACCCTGGTGCAGCACAACGGCTATGCCCTGGTGAAGTTCTTCTTCCTGCTGACCTTTGCAGCGGCCATTCCCGCCATCATTTCGGGCGGCATCGCCGAGCGGGCCAAATTCGGCCCGCAGCTGGCCGCCACGGCCCTGATCGTGGGGGTCTTCTACCCGCTGTGCGAAGGCACGGTGTGGGCCAACAAGTTCGGCTTCGAAGACTGGCTGCAGGCCGTCACCGGTGGCCAACTGCATGATTTCGCCGGTTCTTTGGTGGTGCATGCCTTTGGTGGTTGGATCGCCCTGCCTGCCGTGCTGATCCTGGGGGCGCGGCGCAACCGCTACCGCAAAGATGGCGCCATGTCGGCCCATCCGCCGTCGAGCATCCCCTTCCTGGCCCTGGGTTCGTGGATCCTGGCCGTGGGCTGGTTTGGCTTCAACGTGATGAGCGCCCAGACCATCGACAAGATGTCGGGCCTGGTGGCGGTCAACTCGCTGATGGCCCTGGTGGGCGGCACGCTGGTGGCCGTGCTGTTGGGACGCAACGACCCAGGCTTCGCCTACAACGGCCCCCTGGCCGGCCTGGTGGCCGTGTGTGCCGGCTCCGACGTCATGCACCCTGCTGGTGCGCTGGTGGTGGGTGCCATCGCCGGGGCCATCTTCGTGTGGATGTTCACGCTGGTGCAAAACAAGTGGAAGATCGACGATGTGCTGGGCGTGTGGCCGCTGCACGGCCTGTGCGGGGCGTGGGGCGGCATCGCGGCGGGTATTTTTGGCCAGACCCGCCTGGGTGGCGCCGGTGGCGTGGTGCTGGGCACGCAGCTGCTCGGCACGGCCTGCGTGGTGGCTTTCGCACTGCTCACCGGGGGCCTGGTTTACGGCCTGCTCAACCTGGCGCTGGGCCTGCGCCTGACCCAGGAAGAAGAGTTCGACGGCGCAGATTTGTCCATCCACCGCATCCAGGCCTCGCCGGAACGCGAAGCCAGTTGGTGAGCCCCTCACACGGGGATTGGACAAAATAGCCGAAATGGCTAAAATGGCTCGCGTGGTGACCGATGAAACCCTCGTCGGCCACCGCCCTCCGAAGGAGCTCTCATGTCTGCCCTGACCTTGCGCAACCACCGTGGTGAAGAAGTCGCGGTGCCTGGTTTTTCTGCCACAGAAGCCAAGAACAGTTTCGGCAAGGTGCTGGACACCGCCATCAGCCAAGGCATGGCCGCGATCACCAAACGCGACCGCCCCACCGCTGTGGTGCTGTCCCTGGATGCCTACCAGGCCTTGCTGGGCGCGCAATACCGGCCGCTGGACACGCTGAGTCACGAGTTCGACGCCCTGCTGCAACAGATGCAAAGCCCCGCAGCGCAGCAAGGCATGATGGATGCCTTCGACGCCAGCCCCGAAGAGCTGGGGCAGGCCGCACTGGCCGCTGCCCGCCGCTGAGGCGCAGCGCTCACAACCCCATTCCCCCTGCACGCCCACCGCCCGCCGTGCGGGCTGGCGTCAGCATTGCGACCGCGGGTGACACCCATCTTCAACAGGGAACACCACCGTGGTCAAGACCACCCATGCGCCGCAGATCTTCGTGCTGGCTGGCACCAACGGTGCGGGCAAGAGCAGCGTGGGCGGCGCCACGATCAGAGCCCGAGGTGGCCAGTACTTCAACCCAGATGAAGCTGCGGCCCGCATCCGGCAGGCCCAACCTCACCTGAGCGCCACCCAAGCCAACAGCGCGGCGTGGCATGAGGGCAAGCGTCTGCTTCAACAGGCCATTGCCCAGCGCCAGCACTACAACTTCGAAACCACCTTGGGTGGCAAGACCTTCACCCGTTTACTGACCGAAGCGGCAGAGGCGGGCTTTGAGGTGCGCATCTGGTACGTGGGGCTGGACAGCCCCGAGACCCACCTGGCCCGCATCCGCGCCCGGGTCCAGCACGGGGGGCATGACATCCCTGAAGCCGACGTGCGCCGGCGTTTTGACCACAGCCGGCTGCAACTGGTGACGCTGCTGCCCCACCTGCAGGAACTGCGCGTGTACGACAACAGCACAGAGGCGTCTCCTCAGCAAGGCCAGGCACCAAGCCCTCGGCTGGTGCTGCATTGGGTACGTCATGCCGACCTGGGCAAGGCCCCGCCGTCTGGCGACATGCGCATGCCTGCCACGCCAGCAGACTGGACCGCAACGCCAGGCTGGGCCAAACCCCTGGTGGTGGCCGCAGGCAAACTGAGGCGTGCCGAAGCACCGCCAGCGCCCGCCCCCGATGCCGCCTCTGCGGCACCGCCACGGCGCGGCCCCCGCCGCAAAATTTGATTGGCACGGCGGTTTGAAAACAAAACACCGAACTGGTCCGATTTTCTGGGTGTAAATTCGCGGTTTTCCATTTTGACCGCCATTAAGAATGTCCTCAGGGTTGCCGAAGAAACAACCCGTGCAGTTCAACGCGCCGAGGACATTCATGGCTTTGAAACCGTTCATTGGCGCCGCCGTGCTCACGGCTGTCGCCTTCACCTTGTGTGGCCCTTCCTGGGCCGCCACGCCCACCGAACCCGACCTGTGGCTTCGCCCCAGCGGCGTGCCCTTCCCGCCTGACAACGCGCCCAATGCCGAGCGCGTTGCACTGGGCAAACAGCTCTTCTTTGATCCGCGCCTGTCGGGTTCAGGCTTTCTGAGCTGCGCCAGCTGTCACAACCCATCGCTGGGTTGGTCCGATGGCCTGCCCACCGGCTTGGGTCACGACTTCAAGCGACTGGGCCGCGCCACCCCCACCATCCTCAACGCGGTCTACCAGCCGCTGCTGATGTGGGATGGCCGCAAACCCAATCTGGAGCAGCAGGCGCTGGGGCCCATCGAATCGGCAGGCGAGATGAACATGCCGCTGGATGCACTGGAGCACAAGCTGCAAGCCATCCCTGGCTACAAGCCGCTGTTCAACCAGGCCTATCCGGGTGAAGGCATCAGCCGCATCACGGTGGGCAAGGCACTGGCCAGCTTCGAGCGCACCGTTGTGTCCACCGAAGCGCCTTTCGACCGCTGGCGCAAAGGCAATGCCCAGGCCATGAGCGCGTCTGCCCAACGCGGCTTCAAGGTCTTCCAGGACAAGGGCAATTGCGCCAAATGCCACCAGGGCTTCAACTTCACGGACAACGGCTTCCACAACATCGGCGTCAAGTCGCTGGGTGACACGGAAGACGAAGGCCGCTTTGCGCACCGCAAGGTCAAGATCCTCAAGGGCGCCTTCAAGACGCCCACCTTGCGCGACATAGAGCTCACCGCGCCCTACATGCACAACGGCATGTACCAGACCCTCGAAGAGGTGGTGGACCACTACGACCGAGGCGGTGACGTCAAAACGAACCTGAGTCCGAACATCCAGCCGCTGAACCTGACGGCCGAAGAAAAGCAAGACCTGGTGGCCTTCATGAAGAGCCTGACCGGCACACCCATGGTGGTGAGCCTGCCTCAACTGCCCCCGAACTGAAACCGACTCATGAGAGGCCCACTCACCATGCGCACGCCCATGCTCGCCTTGCTGCTTGCCAGCAGCTCTCTTGCCCATGCCGCCGACTTCACGGTGGCTCAAAAGGGCAAGGCCTTTTCAAGCAGCGTCTTGAACATCAAGGTGGGGGACAAAGTCGCCTTCCGCAACGATGACCCCTTCGCACACAACATCTTCACGTTGAGCGACCCGATGCAGTTTGACCTGGGCACCTACCCGCAAGGTCAGGCCAAGTCGGTGGTGTTCACCAAAGCGGGTCAATACGAGGTGGAGTGCGCCATCCACCCCGAAATGAAGCTGGTGATCAACGTCAAACCTTGAACCGGCGGGCTGTGATGAACGCACCTTTCACCACATCGGCATGGCTGTTTTGTGCCCTGGGCGTGATGTGCAGCCTGCCATGCATGGCTGCACATGCCGAGGTGAACGGCGAAGCGGTTTTCCGTGGCCGCTGTGCGGTCTGCCATGGGACGAACGCGGATGGTGAGTCCAAGCTGGCCAAGCTCATGCGACCACCACCTGCCAACCTGCGTGCCAGCCACCTCAACGACGAGCAACGTGCCCTCATCGTGCGCAAGGGTGGCGCTGCCGTGGGCCGCTCACCTGACATGCCCACCTGGGAGCATGAGCTCGACGAGGCCGAACTCCACGCCGTGCTGTCCTATGTGGGCA
>CANBQJ010000214.1 GCA_947371645.1 Burkholderiales bacterium
GCCCGCCTGGTGCTGGCCCTGCTGGTGTGGCAGCGCCCCAACCTGCTGCTGCTGGACGAACCCACCAACCACCTGGACCTCACCACCCGCGAAGCCCTGAGCATGGCGCTCAACGAGTTTGAAGGCACCGTGATGCTGGTCAGCCACGACCGGGCCCTGCTGCGCGAAGTCTGCGACGAGTTCTGGCTGGTCACGCGTGGTGGTGTGAGCGAATTCGACGGCGACCTGGACGACTACCAGCGCTGGCTCAAGGACCAGGCCAAGGTGCTGGCGCAAGAAGCCGCGCAGGAGGCCGCGCAAAAGGCGGCCCTGGCTGCCCAGGCTGCCAGCGGGGTTCGCGCCCCGGTGGTGGCCGCCAGCGCGCCCAAGCTTGCAGCAGCCGGCCCGGGGGCCGTGGCCACGACCCCCGCATCAACGCCCGCGCCGCGCAAGGAAGACCGCAAGGCCCTGGCCCAGTCCCGCCAGCGCAAGACCGAGCAGGCCAAGCCCGCCAAGCTGGCACTGGGCCGCGCCGAAGCCGACATGGCCAAGGCACAGGCCGAACAGGCGCAACTCAACGAGCGCCTGAGCACCGGCCAGCTCAACCCGGCTGAACTGGCCGACGCGGGCAAGCGGCTCAAAGCGCTGGCCGATCAGATCGAAGGGCTGGAGCAGAAATGGCTGGAGTTGAGCGAGCAGGTCGACGCGATCATGCGCGAAGACGAGGCGTGAGGCGCTCGGCGCGGTCCTGACAGGCCACGCAGTGCAAGGTCCACGGCACGGCGTCCAGGCGCGCGCCGCCGATGGCCTCGCCGCATGCTTCGCACTGGCCATAGCGGCCCTGGGCCATGCGCTCCAGGGCGGCTTTCACCTGCAGCAGCAGGCCATCTTCGTGGTTCAGTTGCGCGATCACTTCGTCTTGCGCCTCGGCCGCCAGGCCTGCTTCAGAGCCGGCAATGAAGGCATTGCTGCTTTCCGACGGCGGCTCGGCCAGCCTTTCGCGCAAGCCGGCCTCGCGGGCATCCAGATCAGCCGCCATCTCCTCCAGGCGGGATTTCAGGGCTTGTTGTGCAGCGGTGGTGGGGTGGGGCGTTGTCATGGGGTCTCCTCGGCTTGTGTCACCTTCAGACTAGGGCAAAGCCCCGGCGTGTTTCTTGCTGTAAATCAACCGACACCCTGGTGAAAACCGCAAGCGTGACCTGGGCAAAATTCACACCTTTCAGTGCTAACCTCACAAAATCACTGCTTTTTCGAGGTTGACGCGCCGCACCGGCGCCACTAGTCTTGCGACCCATGCGTTTTTGGATCCCGTCCGTTTCCCGTTCAAGTTTGGTGCGCGCTGCGGCGTGCGCCCTGCTCTGCGCCTGGAGCCTGGGCTGGGCCCAAACGAGCACGGGCGCCGCTGCGGCCACCGCTGGCAACCTGGCCGCCACCACGGCGCCTGCTGCTGCCACGGGCAACGGCAACACGGCCACGGCAGACGCCGCCAAGCCCCGTGACGGCGACAACGGCAAAGACCTGTCCTGGTTGCCGGCAGACCTCATCCCCAACCTGGTCAGCGCGGCCACCAGCAACCGCAACGGTTCGGCCACCCCATCCGAATCCAGCGACCCGGTGCTGCGCTTCCTGAGCGACAAGGGCCTGCTGCCCAACACCCGCCCCGTGGTCGACATGGCCCAGCAGGTGCGCAACAAGGCCACCGACGTCGCCAGCGACCTGGTCATCGGCGCCATGAACTTCCTGGGTGTGCCTTACCGCCGAGGCGGCATGTCCAGAGAGAGCGGCTTCGACTGCAGCGGTTTCACCCGCCACGTGTTCGAAAACACCGTGGGCCTGATCCTGCCGCGCCGCGCAGCCGAGCAGGCCAATTCGCCCGATCTGGAGCCCGTGACCAAGGCAGAACTCAAGCCCGGCGACCTGGTGTTCTTCAACACCCTGCGCAACACCTTCTCGCACGTGGGCATCTACATCGGCGACAACAAGTTCATCCACTCGCCCCGCGCGGGTGGCAAGGTGCGCGTCGAAGACATCCGCGAAGCCTACTGGCAGCAGCACTACGATGGCGCCCGCCGTGCGCCTGGCCTCAATGGCCGCGCGGCCGCCCAGGCCGCAGCAGCCACCGTCGGCAACTGAGCACGCCGCATCCTTCAGAGCACCCCTTGTGTGTGGCGTGGCATCTACCGCACGCCCTGCTGCCCAGCCCAGGATCCGCGCACAATGCCTGTCCATGTCCTTGCCTGAAGTCCCTCGGCACGCCCCCGCCCCCCGCATGACCCTGCGCGTGGTCGATGCCCGCCGCACCGCCACGGGCCCCTCCACGCTGCCGCTGCCGCTGCCCCGCCCTGGGCAGGCGGGCGTCCCGCGCCTGCCCACCGCCCCAGCCACCGACAGCCTGTCGCGCCCCCTGCACGACCTGCGCATCTCGGTGACCGACCGCTGCAACTTCCGCTGCGCCTACTGCATGCCCCGCACGGCCTTCGGCAAGGACCACCCCTTCCTGCCCCAGCCCGACTTGCTGCACTTTGAAGAGATCACCCGGGCGTCCCAGGTGCTGGCCACGCTGGGCGTGCGCAAGCTGCGCCTCACCGGTGGCGAGCCCCTGCTGCGCAAGGACCTGGAGCGCCTGGTGGCCCAGCTCGCCGCCCTGCGCACGCCTGACGGTGCCGCCCTGGCCCTGGCCATGACCACCAACGGCACCCTGCTGGCCCGCAAGGCCCAGGCCCTCAAGGACGCAGGCCTGCAGCGCGTCACGGTCAGCCTGGATGCGCTCGACCCCGCGCTGTTTCGCCAGCTCAGCGACGCCGACGTGCAGGTGGACGACGTGCTGGCCGGCATCCGCAGCGCGCAGGCCGTGGGGCTGGGGCCCGTCAAGGTCAACATGGTGGTGCAGCGCGGCGTCAACGACGACCAGATCCTGCCCATGGCCCGGCACTTCCGCGGCACAGGCGTGGTGTTGCGCTTCATCGAGTTCATGGACGTGGGCAGCACCAACCGCTGGCAACTTGACCGTGTCCTGCCCTCCAGCGACGTGCAGCGCCGCATCCACGAGGCCTTTCCGCTGCGACCTTTGGTGCCCACCGCCCATGGCGAAACGGCCCAGCGCTGGGCCTATGCCGACGGCCAGGGCGAAGTGGGCTTCATCTCCAGCGTGACCCAGGCCTTCTGCGGCGACTGCAACCGCCTGCGCCTGTCCACCGACGGGCGGCTCTACACCTGCCTGTTCGCCAGCCAGGGACATGACCTGCGCGCCGCCTTGCGTGACGCGCAACCCTGGTCCGATGCCGACCTGGCCGACAGCCTGCGGCAGCTCTGGGCCCAGCGCAGCGACCGCTACTCGCAGCGGCGTCGCGCCTCAGGTCTGGCGGAGGGCGCCCCAGGTGACGCTGAAGCCCCGAACGCCGCATCGCCTGCCCGCATCGAGATGAGCTACATCGGTGGCTGAGTTGCCTGGCACCGCCCACCACCAGGCCACCTGCACAGACACCCGTGCGGTGAACGTCTGCCTGCTGGCTGGCGGCGAGGGGCGGCGCATGGGCGGCCAGGACAAAGGCCTGGTGAACTGGGCCGGGCAGCCCCTGGCCTTGTCGGTGCTGCAACGTCTGGTGCCTCAGGCTGGGCCGCTGATGGTCTCGGCCAACCGGCATGCCGAGGCCTATGCCGAACTGGCCGAACTGGCGCAACAGGGGCAACAAGCACCTGGCGCACACGGGCCGAAACCGATCGTCTTCCCTGACGACCCGGACCTGCCCCCCCGCAGCGGCCCGCTGGCGGGCATGCTCAGTGCGCTGCGGCGCGTCCACCAGGGCGACTGGCTGCAGATCGTGCCCTGTGACTCGCCACGCCTGCCACCAGACCTGATCGCCCGATTGCTGACCGCCGCCACACGCGCCGGCGCCGACATCGCCGTGCCGCAAACCGAAGACGGGCCCGACACACCCAGGCCGCACTGGGTGTGCGCCCTCCTGCACCGCCGCACCCTGCCCACGCTGGCGGGGCAATTTGCCGCCGGCGAGAGAAAAGTGTCTCGCTGGGTGTGCACGCAGCCATGGACCAGCGTATTCTTTGAAGACAGTACGGCTTTCACGAACATCAACACCATGGAGACGCCACATGCTGGGGGCTGAACGGCCCGTGCGCATCGCGAGGATCACGCCGGCCGAACTGGGCGACTACAAGCGCCTGCGCGACGAAGGGCTGACCCGTCACCCTGAAGCCTTTGACGCCGACATCGACAGCGAGCGTGCCCGCCCGCCCGAGAGCTTCATTGGCCGACTGGGCCTGGCCGACTCACTGGGCGGCACCTTCTTGCTGGGCGCACGTGACCAGGCTGAACTGGTTGGCATGATCGGGCTGGAGCGACAGAGCCTGAGCAAGCTGCGCCACACCGCCGAGTTGAACTCGATGATGGTCTCGCCCAAGGCCACTGGCCGGGGCATTGGGCATGCCTTGCTGACCGCCGCCATCGCCGAAGCCAGGCTGGCCATCGGGCTGGAGCAGATCACCCTGCAGGTGAGCAGCACCAACGACCAGGCCGTCCGCCTCTACGAACGTGCGGGTTTTCAGTCCTGCGGCGTGCGCCCCCATGCCATCAAGCTCATCGACGGGCCAGGGCAGGTGCGCTACTTTGACCGCCTGACCATGGTGTTGATTCTCTGAGCCAGACGGATCACCGGCCAAGTGGCATGCGGTACATTGGACGCATCCACACACCAAAGAAAGCGCCTCATGGCAAAGCCCAATTACCAGTTCGAGAAGCGCCAGAGGGAGATGGAAAAGAAGCGCAAGAAGGCTGAAAAGGCCCAGAAAAAGACCAGCCCGAGCGACGAGCCCCAGCAACTGGCCGTGGCCCAGGTCGAACCCACGAACAGCCCCGTTCAGACGGCGGACTGAGTGGCCGGCCGGGAGGTCGGACGGCGGGATCAACAGCCCTGGCGGGGCCGCGGCGCGGTGGCCGGCTGATTCCCGTTGCGCTCTGGCCCTGCCTTTTCCGTTTGCGCTGGCCCGAAACCCCTGGCGCCCAATTGCATCCACCCCATAACCTTTGGCCTCGCGAAACCCATGGCAAGCGACCAGAGTTTTGTTGACTACGTCTGCGAACAGGCAAGCCTGGGCAGTTCGCTGTCCTACAAGAAAATGTTCGGCGAATTTGCACTCTATCTGGAGGGCAAAGTGGTTGCGCTGGTCTGTGACAACCAACTGTTCGTCAAGCCGACCCCCGAAGGCAAGAAACTGCTTGGCGTGGTGTCGGAGCGCGCACCATATCCGGGCGCGAAATCTCAGTTCCTCATCGCCGATGAGCTGGACGACCGAGACCTTTTGATGCGTCTGCTTGTGGCAACCGCTGGTGCGCTGCCGCCGCCATCGCCGCCGAAGGTAAAAGCTAAGGCAAAGAGACCAAGGCCCAGAATTTTGTGATGGGCGACGTCCGCTTTGCGGACCGCTGACCCTGCAACATTCCCATTTCGCCACGGCTGGCGGTGGCGCCACTACATGGGTCAAGCTTGAACAGCCAGCTGGCCGAGCAACGGGTAGCCAGACATGGAGACTGCCACGGATGCCTGGCCAAAATGGACAAGGTCAGCGGCTCGGTGGCCAGATTCGAGGCTCGCAGCAAGTTGACGCTTTGGCAAGACACCTCATGCCGACATCAAGTTGACGCACCGCACATGCGTCCGGTAGCCTACAAAAATTGATGTGTACCACGGGGGTGATCTGGTGCCTATGCTCACTGCATTCAATCAAATCAAGCACTTGGCGGAGGAACTCCCAGCGAGGTTAGGCGTCACTTGTGATGGCGTATTGGGTTTTGCTTCGCCAAAGATTGAGGTCTAAATTACGTTAGGCAGCATTAACTGAAGCTCTGGAAGCTACGTTTTGCGTTCAATATCCAGGTGAGTTTCGGCTCGCTCCGCACGCAATCACCAAGCTGGCTGTCTGCCCTTCGGCAGCCCGCTCAACAACCAGCTTTGCCAAAGTGCCTCGCGCCATCGCCTTGTGGGGCTGTCCGTCCACTGGCGGCCAGCTCACGGGCCAACGGCGCCCAAGTGCCCACGCCGTCGCCTCGCCGGCTGCCCGTCCTTCGGCGGCCAGCGTCAGGTTTTGTGCCGTGGCACGCCACAGCACAGGCAGCCCACGGTCGCGGCTTCGCCGCCACCGCTTGGCGGCTCGGGCGGTCTGCGCTACAGTTGTCGCAACGTTTTTTTTAAGCGTCCAACAAAAAAATCAGGCAGGCAGCACGGTGAATACCTCGCTCAATTTCCGGCATGGCTTCTCGGCCTTTTCTGGCGTCCAAAACCGCCTTTGCCTAACAGGTCGTTCAAGGGGACGTCACTGCTTCGCAGCGCCGCCCCTTAACCTAATCGTTAGGCAGCATTAACTGAAGCTCTGGAAGCCGTGTTTGTGTTCAATATCCAGGTAAGTTTCGGCTCGCTCCGCACGCAATCACCAAGCTGGCTGTCTGTCCTTCGGCAGCCCGCTGAACAACCAGCTTTGCCAAAGTGCCTCACGCCATCGC
>CANBQJ010000215.1 GCA_947371645.1 Burkholderiales bacterium
GATGCCCTGGCCACCTTCGAGAGCGAAGTGCCCTTGATCCAGAGCGAGTTCAATGGCGACTACGAGGTGGTCTACCCACGCCGCACCGTGCTGGCCGAGAACCCCGTGGCCGTGGTGGACCGCAATGTGGACAAAGCAGGCACACGCAAGGCGGCGGAGGCTTACCTGCGCTACCTCTGGTCAGATGAGGGGCAGGCCATCGCGGCCAAACACCACCTGCGTCCGCGCTCGGACAAGGTGCTGGCCCAGTTCCAGACCAGCTTTCCCAAGGTGAGCACCTTCACCGTCGGCGAGGCATTTGGCGGCTGGCAACGCGCCCAGACCGAGCACTTCAACGACGGCGGCATCTATGACCAGATCCTGCTGGGCACAAAGAAGTAACGATGATCTTTTCCCGAACCTTGCTGCGCAGGCGCAGCGTGTTGCCCGGCTTCGATCTGGCCCTCGGCCTGACGGTGTTCTACCTGAGCCTGATCGTGCTCATTCCTTTGAGCGCGGCCTTCATCCGCACCACCTCGATGACCTGGCCGGCCTTCGTGGACACGGTCACGTCACCGCGCGTCGTGGCCTCCTACAAGCTCACCTTTGGCTCGTCCATCCTCGCCGCCATCGTCAATGCCTTCTTCGGGCTGCTGGTGGCCTGGGTGCTGGTGCGTTACCACTTCTGGGGCAAGCGCCTGGTCGATGCCCTGGTCGATTTGCCCTTCGCCTTGCCCACCGCCGTGGCGGGCATCACGCTCACCGGGCTGTACTCCGGCAACGGCTGGATCGGCCAGTACCTGGAGCCCCTGGGCTTGAAGGTGGCGTTCACGCCAGTGGGAGTTTTTGTCGCCATGACCTTCATCGGCCTGCCCTTTGTGGTGCGCACGGTGCAACCCATTCTGGAAGACCTGGCCAGTGAGCTGGAAGAGGCCGCCGCCACCCTCGGGGCCACGCGCTGGCAGACCTTCACGCAGGTGATCCTGCCCATCCTCACGCCTGCGCTGCTCACTGGCTTTGCGCTGGCCTTTGCCCGCGCGCTGGGTGAGTACGGCTCCATCATCTTCATCGCGGGCAACATGCCCATGGTCTCGGAGATCACGCCGCTGCTGATCATCACCAAGCTGGAGCAGTACGACTACGCTGGCGCCACCGCAATTGCCGTGGTCATGCTGATGATGTCTTTCGTGCTGCTGCTGGCCATCAACCTGCTTCAAGCCTGGGCGCGCAAGCGTCAAGGCAAGTGAACTGAACCCGACACCCCCATGAGCACTTCACTTGCTGCCCCCCTCGCGGTGGCGCCTCCGCAGTTGCAAAGCGCCACGAAAGAACCGGCCTGGGTCAAATGGACCTTGATCGGCGTGGCCTTGGCGTTCCTCAGCCTCTTTCTGTTTCTGCCCCTGGTCTCGGTGTTCGCCGAAGCCTTCAAGAAGGGTTTGGACGTCTACATCGCGGCCATCACCGAACCCGACGCATGGTCAGCGGTGAAACTCACCTTGGTCGCGGCGGTCATCGCCGTGCCGCTCAATCTGGTGTTTGGCGTGGCCGCTGCCTGGGCCATCGCCAAGTTCGACTTCCGTGGCAAAAGCATCTTGCTCACGCTCATCGACCTGCCGTTTTCGGTCTCGCCCGTCATCGCCGGGCTCATCTACGTGCTGGTGTTCGGCCTGCAAGGCTGGTTTGGCGAGTGGCTGCGTGACCATGACCTCAAGGTGATCTTTGCCGTGCCAGGCATCGTGCTGGCCACCATCTTCGTCACCTTCCCCTTTGTCGCCCGTGAGCTGATCCCGCTGATGCAGGCCCAAGGCCAGGAGCAGGAAGAGGCTGCGCGCGTGCTGGGCGCATCGGGCTGGCAGACCTTCTTCAAGGTCACGCTGCCCAACGTGAAGTGGGCGCTGCTGTATGGCGTGATCCTGTGCAATGCACGGGCCATGGGCGAGTTCGGTGCGGTGTCGGTGGTGTCCGGCCACATCCGCGGGCAAACCAACACGCTGCCGCTGCACATCGAAATCCTCTACAACGAGTACCAGATGGCCGCGTCGTTCGCGGTGGCTTCGCTGCTGGCGGGCCTGGCCCTGGTCACCCTGGTGTTGAAATACGTCGTCGAGCGTCAGGTGCAGCGCGACATCGCGCAAGCCTCGGAGCAAGCAAAATGAGCATTGAAGTCAAGAACCTCGTCAAGCGATTTGGCCAGACCACCGTCTGCGACAACGTCAACCTGAACATCCCCTCGGGTGAGCTGGTCGCGCTGCTGGGCCCGTCTGGTTCAGGCAAGACCTCGTTGCTGCGCATCATCGCGGGGCTGGAGACGCCCGACAGCGGATCCGTCCTGTTCAACGGTGAAGACGCCACCCACGTGGCGGTGCGCGAGCGCCAGGTCGGCTTCGTGTTCCAGCATTACGCGCTGTTCGGGCACATGAGCATTTTCGACAACGTGGCCTTTGGCCTTCGCGTGCGCCCCAAGGCCACACGTCCGTCTGAAGCGCAGATCAAGGCCAAGGTCACCGAGCTGCTCAAGCTGGTGCAACTGGACTGGATCGCAGACCGTTACCCGCACCAGTTGTCCGGCGGCCAGCGCCAGCGCATCGCCCTGGCCCGCGCCCTGGCGGTGGAACCCAAGGTGCTGCTGCTTGACGAGCCGTTCGGCGCGCTGGACGCCAAGGTGCGCAAGGAATTGCGCCGCTGGGTGCGCCGCCTGCACGACGAGATGCACATCACCAGCGTCTTCGTGACCCACGACCAGGAAGAAGCCATGGAAGTGGCAGACCGCATCGTGGTGATGAACCAGGGCCACATCGAACAAGAGGGCACGCCCGATCAGGTCTATGACCATCCGGCCACGCCGTTCGTGCTGCAGTTCCTGGGTGATGTGAACCTGTTCCATGGCCGCGACCATGCACCGGGTGCCGTGGCCGCGTCCACCAGCACGGGCAGCACAGAAGACGTGAGCTATGTGCGCCCCCATGAGATCCAGGTCCTGGCCCGGCAGGAAGACGGCAGCCTGCCGGTGACACTGGTGCACGCGTTGACCGTGGGGCCCAACACCCGCCTGGAATTCAAGCGTGCCGATGGGCATGGCGAGATCGATGTCGAAGTGACCCGCGCCGAATACGCAGCGCTGCGCGACAGCGGCGTGCTGAGCACCGGCAACCAGGTGCACCTCAAGCCACGCCGTGTGCGTCGCTTTGCGGTGGTCAACGGGGGGGAGGGCGGTCGCCCGGCCTTCGTGGCGACCGACCCTGGCATGTTGATCTGAGCTTCAGCCTGCGGCGTCTGCCTCGCCCAGGTCATTGCGGTTGGAAGCGATGGCCTGTTCCACCACCTTGCGCGTCAGGGGCGGCGCAAAGGTTTCGATGAACGCGTAGACATAGCTGCGCAAGAAGGCGTTGCGGCGGAAGGCCAGGCGCGTCAGGTTGTGCTCGAACAGGTGGCCGGCCTCGATGGCCTGCAACGTGCGGTCCCGGTCCGGATCGAAGGCGATGGACGCCACGATGCCCACGCCCATGCCCAGCTCCACATAGGTCTTGATGACGTCGGCGTCCATGGCGCTGAGCACCACCGATGGCGTCATCCCGGCCTTGCCAAAGGCCTCGTCGATGTGCGCGCGGCCGGTGTAGCCCGCGTCATAGGTGATCAAGGGGTAGCGCGCCAGGCGCTCCAGGGTCAAGGGCTGCCCGTCCAGCAAGGGATGCCCGGGTGGCACCACCACGGAGTGCGTCCACTGGTAGCAGGGCAGGGTGACGAGTTGTTCGTACTGGGTCAAGGCCTCGGTGGCAATGCCGACATCGGCTTCGCCACTGATCAGCATCTGCGCCACCTGTTGCGGCGAGCCCTGGTGCAGGCTCAAGGTGACCTGGGGAAAGAGCTGGCGGAAGTCGCGCACAGCGGAGGGCAGGGCATAGCGCGCCTGCGAGTGCGTGGCCGCAATCGACAAGGGTCCGACATCGCGTTCCGAGAAATCACGTGAAGCGCGGCGCAGGTTGTCGGCATCGGTGAGCATGCGTTCGATGATGGGCAGCACGTGTTCGCCTGGCTCGGTCAGACCGGTCAGGCGTTTGCCCACGCGAATGAACAGGTCGATGCCCAACTCGTCTTCGAGTTCGCGGATCTGGCGGCTCACGCCTGGTTGGGAGGTGTGCAGTGCATTGGCGACCTCGGTGAGGTTGAAACCGCGGCGGACGGCCTCGCGCACCGAGCGCAACTGTTGGAAATTCATAAGGTGGCCCCAGGACAATGGAGCGGATTATGAATTTTCCGTCTTATGCACAAAACATCGTTATCGTACTATTTATAACCGTTTTAAGCATATGAGGGCAGGTGTTGCGCCTGTTGAAAGCCAAGTACACGACGCAACCTGACGCATTCGTATCCAGATGAAAAGAATCGAGGAGGGCAAAAGACCCAGGATGCTGATGAACACGCGCTTCCAAGGCGCCGAGTCGCCTAAGCGTCCCGTGGTTAACCTGCGCTAGGTATTTCCCTGGCCGCACATGTTCAGCACAATCCGCCTGCGTCATGATCGTCATATGGGCAATCCGCCCATTTGATGGAACTCGTTTCACGTCGCCCAGCCATGCAGATAGAACACAGTGCCATGCCTCTCGTTGCCAGGGCTCCCAGCTTGATGGAGGCGCTGCGGCGCTTTTTTTCGGCCCCCTCGGCGGCCAAGTGGGTGGTGGCTTTCGCCGTGCTGCTGATGCTGCCCACCTTGACAGTGGGGCTGCTGGGCGACGACTTCCTGTTCCGCGAGTTGCTGCGCACCCCGGGTACCCAGGCTCACCCCGGGGCACTGTTTGGCTTGTTCACCTTCTCCGATGGGCTGGTTGAGCACAACCGCCACATGCGGGACATCGGCCTGTTCCCCTGGTGGGCCGCCGAGAACGCCAAGATGAACTTCTGGCGACCCTTGAGCGAACTCACCCATTGGCTGGACTTCGCTTTGTGGCCGGCCTGGCCCGTGCTGATGCATGTGCACAGCGTGGCCTGGTATGGGCTGCTGGTGTTCCTGCTGGGCCGCCTTTACAAACAGATCGACCCCAACCCGATGCGGGCCCATGTGTCGATGCTGGTGTTCGCGGTGTCCACGATGCACATGCTGGCCGTCGTGTGGCTGGCGGCGCGCAACCAGCTGATCTCTGCCTGTTTCATTGTGCTGTGCCTGTCCTTGCACCACCGCTGGCGACAGGGCGGCAGCCCGCTGTTGCGCTGGGGGGCGGTGCTCTGTTTTGGCCTGGGCCTGGTCAGTGCCGAAGCTGGCCTGGCTGGCCTGGCCTACGTGGTCTCATATGCCTGCTTCATGGACGGCGGCCGCAGCCTCAAGGACAGGGCAGCCAGTGTCTTGCCTTACCTGGTGTTGGTGGTGCTCTGGCGGCACCAGTACAACGCCTGGGGCTACGGCAGCGCCGAATTGGGCGGCTACATCGACCCGGGCAGCGACCCCGGCCGTTTCGCGCACGCGCTCGCGCTGCGTCTGCCGACCTTGCTGGTCGCCGCACTCACGGGTGTGACCTCCACCGTGTTGCCAGCTTTGCCGCCGTCGCTCAAGCCTTTTTATGCGACGGCAGCCGTCGCGGCGCTCGCCGGGATGTGGCTGGTGTCCCTGCGTCTGGGCATCTGGAGAAGCCATGCGCTGCGCTTCCTGGCTTTTGGTGCCTTGCTCGCCTTGGTGCCGGTGTGCGCCGCAGAGCCCAATGACCGCCTGTTGCTGAACGCCGAATTGGGCCTGAGTGCCGTCTTGGGCACGGTTTTCGTCAAGGCGCTGGCCGGCAGTGGTTCTGGCTGGAGCGGCGGGCGCACGGGCACACGGGTCCTGGTGTGGGGGCTCATGTTGGTTCACCTGGTTGTGTTCCCGGTGGCCAGCGTCGCCATGTCGGTGGCCATGAGCCGCATCACCGCCGTCGCCAGTTTCGACGAGCCAATGTCCTTGCCTGACGTGCCGGCGGCATCCGGCAAGCGGATGGTGCTGATCAACCCGCCCAAAGCGGTGTTCGTCGGCTATTACCAGTCGGTGCGCCGTTTTCACGGGGTGGAAAGCGGCTTGTCCCTTCAGGCACTGGTCAACGGTGAACAGCAACTGAACCTGCAGGTCATCGACCCTTACCGCATCGTGCTGAGGGCCAGCAAGGGTTTTGGCGACGAGGTCACGCGAGACCTGAGCAAGCTGCCCATGCGTGTCGGCGACAAGGTGGACACGTCTGCGTTCCAGGCCAAGGTGCTGAGCGCCAAGCCCGATGGCCGCGCGGATGTGGTGGAAATGCGCTTCAAGGCCAGGCTGGACGACCCCAGCCTGGCGTTCTTCGTTTGGACGGACCATGGCTATGTGCCGTACAAGATGCCTGCACCCGGTAGCCCAGCTGTCGAGTTTGCGCCTGCGTCGATCAAGAAGATGATGGCGCGGCGGTTTGGCCTCGGCTGATGAGCAAGCCGCATGGGTGGGTCTGGGCCTGGGACAAGGCCAGGCTCGCTCATTGCAACTCACGCAACCCATCGCCTTACTTGCCACGATGTATCTT
>CANBQJ010000216.1 GCA_947371645.1 Burkholderiales bacterium
GGCCGCAAGAACGGCGTGCTGATCTCGATGGACGATGGTGAAATCTTCACCTACGCCCTGGGCAAGCTGGACGACCGTGGCCGCATGTTCGTCAAGCCGAACGACCCGGTGTACGAAGGCATGATCGTGGGCATCCACAGCCGCGACAATGACCTGGTGGTGAACGCCACGCGCACGAAGCAGCTGACCAACTTCCGCGTCTCCGGCAAGGAAGACGCCGTGAAGATCACGCCGCCGATCGACCTGACGCTGGAGTACGGCGTTGACTTCATCGACGACGACGAGCTGGTCGAGATCACGCCCAAGTCGATCCGGGTGCGCAAGCGATTCCTGAAGGAACACGACCGCAAGCGCGCTGGTCGTGACGGCAAGCTCTGATCTGCAGCTGTCGATAAAGCAAACACAACAAGGCCCCGCAAGGGGCCTTATCTTTTGCGGCTCGCGTTCTCAAGGGGCGCCACGCAGGTTTGCAATGCTGATCGCAATTGGGCTTCCTCTTGCGTTGTCCAGGGTTCATCTGGCTTGCCCTTGAGGAACTGAGCGCTGCCCATGGCCTTCAAGACACGGGGTGCGGCGCAACGGCACAACTGCCCCACCTGTTCAGCAGACAGGCGCGTCCTGGGGCCGAAGTCCTTCTGGCATGCGCGCATGAACACGGTCTGGGCGAGCACATCTTGTGGCGCTTGTCGGGGCATGAAGATGACGACGAGCACCCCGAAGGCGATGAAGGCGGAGACCAGCAAGCGGTTCATGGGCAAGTGGGGGCAGTGAGGCAAGGACGGTCACATTGTCCGTGCGGGCCGGTGAGCGCGGCACCGGTGCCAACCCACATGCAGCCTCCTGGCCACAACACTCAAGCGGTCAGGCCGTGCCGCAGGAACTCGGTCGCCCAGCCTTCAGCGCGGGGCAGGCAGGTGGCCAGCGAGCGCTGCAACTCGGGCACGGCAAAGTAATCAGGCTCGTGCAGGTAAGGGTGGCGCATCCGGCCGACGTCCATCGCATCGTGGCTGAGGTCCACCAGCCGGCCATCGATGAGGTTGAACTGGTGCTCGAAGTGGCCGCGCAAACCGCCCCCGAAGACGCTTTGCATGAACAAGGACCCGTACTTGCAGGCACCCGACAGATCGTCTGGCCGGGTCAGCTGCTGTTCCTGGGCGCGCTCACACCATTTGCGAAAGACAAAGACCTTGGCTGCCGCGAAGTGCGCGTAGCTGTAGCTCATGCGTGCGACACGCGGTGACGTCCAGTCGGTGATGGGCATGCTGAGCGGGTCGGTTGCAGGGCAGGGGTGCGCAGCTTGCCAGCGTATCGCAGGCGGCGCGCGCGGCGTGCTTGCCGCAGCGTTGTGCTCACCCATTGACGGCCGGGCTGTGTAGCAGACCAAGTCGGTGGGGCTTCATGGCGCCGGCGACCTCACTGCGGCTGACCCGCGTATCGTGAGACCCATCACAGCATGGTGGCACCTCCAAGGAGAAGTTGATGTCCGTGGCCCTCGATTTTCTGGCCTGCAATCGGGTCATGCTGGTTCACTTTGACAGCTACAGCGCGGCTTTGCACTTTGCCAAATGGGGTGACACCTTGCTGTCGCCGGCCAGCCTGCCGCAGGGGGCCAGCGCTGTGCCCATGCCATCGGAGCTGGGCCCCGAACACGACGGCGAGCAGGTCAAAACGGCCATGGCCGATCACCTTGCGCTGCGCATCCAGGATCTGGTCCTGGTGGATGACTTCCACCATTGCTTTGCGGCCGATGGTCGTCTGGTGCGGGTGCACCTTTTGAGGTTTGACACCTTCGAGCCGCCCAAGCAGGTGCTGGAATCCAGCGGCGGCATCTTCAAACCCATCAGCGAGTTGCGCGGCAGCGCGCGAGAAGAATTGACGCTGGCCCGGGAGGTTTTCAACCTGATCATCGGTGCGGGGGGCGGACGGGCCCAGGCGTGATGGGTGGAGGTGAGTCACATGTCTGGCTTGGATGAGCAATGGGTCATCTGGAACGGCAAC
Organism: Burkholderiales bacterium; assembly: GCA_947371645.1. Next base: position 1,999 of record CANBQJ010000216.1, read on the forward strand.
CCCGGCATCCTGGCCATGGTCACCATCGGACGGGTGGAGGAGGTGGAGGGTGTCAGGCAGGGCTGGCTCGAGCGGCCTTTCGACATGGTGGGGCCGTTCAACCTCGACGATTTGCTGAGCACCGGGCGCCTGGCGTTTGCGGCTTGCATCGTGATGTCGCGCCAGCGGTGGCAAGAAGATCAGCGTGAGCTGCGTCAGGAGGCCCATGAGCGGCGCCGTGCGGCCCAGGCGCACATGCATGAATCGCAGGCCCGCTTCCATCGGGGGCGAGCGTGGCGCCTGGCCCATGGAGAGTCGGACGCCGAACGGCAACACCGAGAAACCTTGAAGCTGCCTGCCGATGGCGCGCTGAAGCCCGCGCAAATCAAGGCCGCCTACAGGCGGCTTGCGCAGAGGGCCCACCCGGACGCGGGTGGCAGCCACGAAGCGTTCGTGCGCATCACGGCTGCGCGCAACGGGCTGCTGGAGCTTGTCGCTCAGGGTGGGTGATCGCGCTGGGCCGATGCACGAATGGCTGAAAGGCGGCAATCCGCGTAGCAGGTTGACGACCCTTTGACCCGTCGGTTAGCCGGCAAACGTGTGCCTACGGCCTCAATGTGGTCAACAAGGAAACGGTTTTGGTTGCAATTTTGGGTGCATGCATACGCCAACTCACTTGACCTTGAAGCGCATACCGGACGCTGTGCATGAGCGGGTTGTTCCATGGTCCGACTTGGTGGCGGATATTGCACCATTCAGGCCTGAGGCCAGCCTTTCTCTGGCACGCAGCGCCAACATGGCTTCGCCATGGCCTCCTGCCGTTCGCGCAGTTGCTTCTCGTGCTGCGCTTTGACTTCCAATGCAGGGCGTTCTCCATGCCGCGCTTGCCTACAAGCGCCGCCAGGGCATCGCGCTCATGAGTCGCCCTTGAATGGACGGCATGACCTCAAACGCCCGGCATGACCGGGCGTTTTGCTTGGCACCGGGCATGCGCGTGGCGCCCCAATGCATGCCCTGGCGAGGGCATTTCGCATCGTCCGAGTAGCCAGAAAGCGATCAAAAAAACATATGATTGCTATTGGCTGGTAACAAAGATGCCAACAAATATGTCATCTGATACCATCAGATGGCGCAGTCATGCCGCGATGCAAAAGACGTGGCGTTTGACATGCCGCGATCATTCATATTTATTCAAGGGAGAGCATTCACCATGAACATGGTTCCTGTGCGAAGCGTGGCCGCTGCCGTCACGTGTTTGTTGTTGGCCATGGGCCCCTGCTCGTCGGCGCAAGCAGCGCCAGCCATGGCCGTCAGCCTGGATGACATGGAGGCCGTGGGCCCCTTCGCCAGTTGGCTCAATGTCAAATCGGCCGGCGCAGTGGGCAATGGCACCACGGATGACACCAATGCCTTGCAAGCGGCGCTGGATCGCTTATCCGGCGACCCGGCATCGGGCGCGCCCGCTGTGCTGTACCTGCCCGCAGGCACCTACCGCATCACCCGCACGCTGAACCTGACAGCCAAGAGCGGTGTGAGCATCATTGGCGATCAACCCAGCACCACCCGCATTGTTTGGGACGGGGCGGTTAACGGGCAGATGCTCAATGTCAATGGCGGCTTCATGAACCGCTACGCCCGGATCACCTGGGACGGCAAGAGCAAGGCGCTCATTGGCGTGGGGCACTTCTGGAAACAGAACGGCGATTTGGTACCCATGTCCACGTCCATGGAGCACGTCGACGAGGTCTTCACAGACATGGGCTTTGGCATCATGGCGGGCCGCGAAAACGCGGGTGCCATCGATGCAGGCTGGGACCGCGGCGACTCGGAAGGCCAGGTGCGCCGGGTCAAGTTCATCCGCAACAGCCGCGCAGGCCTGGATGTGGGTGGCTGGAACGCGCTGGACTGGTGGGTGTGGGACTCGGAGTTCATCGACTGCGCCCGGGGGTTGAGCAACCGCTTCACGCTGGATGCCGATGGCGCCCTCAAGGAAGACGGCAAAGGCAACTTTGTGGCCTACCGAAGCGTGTTCCGCAACTCGACCGTGAGCGATGCGCACATCGCCAACACGGGCTGGTTTGCCATGCACCAGAACGTCTCTTTGGGCTCGCAGCAGTTCTACAGGGCGGAGCAAATGGGCGTCAACGGCGCCGCATTGGTGCTGCAAGGCAACCGCATCATCGACACCAAAGACACCAGCTCAGTCTTGATTGGCAATGCTGGCCCACTGCTGATGTTTGACAACGTCGTGCGCAGCACCACCACGACCGGTGCAGCCGCCGTGAAGTTGAACGACTATGTGCCCTCTGATGCCATGCTGCTGGGCAACACCTTCACGGTGTCATCGCCTTTGCAAAAGGGCATGCTTGACGACCGCGTCCGGCTGATTGGCAACACCACATTGCCCGCCTCGCGGATCTCCAGCACGGCACCCACGCTGCCCGGTGTTGCGACCAACTACAAGCGCGCTGTGTTCGATGTGCCTGCCAACGCCAGCCGCTTGACGGTTCAATCGGTCATCAACCGGGCTGCTGCCAGCACCGATGCCAACCCCATCGTGCACTTCCCGCCCGGCCGCTACGTGATCGACCAATCGCTCACGGTGCCAGCACAGCGCCGCATCCAGTTGGTGGGCGATTCGGCCTACGCCACCGAGCTGCTTTGGAGCGGCCCTGCAGCGGGCACCATCATTGCGCTGAACGCCCCCAGCCAAGCCACGGTGCGCGAGCTGCGTTTGCTTGATGCCGCGCGCACCTCCAGCGCCATCCGCATGCGCAGCGCAGACCAGGCAGGCGGCCGCGTCTACATCGGCGGCTCGCTGGGCGGCAATGTCGTGGCCAGCAGCCTGGCCAACACGCGCATTGAGGGGCAGGCCAACGGCGGCTTGGGCAACTTGAAGTTCAATGCCGTGGGCTCGGCCGTGTTCGTGGGCAACGGCGGCGTGGGCTCGGTGGATCTGCGCAGCAACAGCAATGTGGCGTTGCTGGAGACCTGGTATGAGGGCACGAAGGCAGATTGGTTCCGTGGTGACTCGGGCAATTTCACCTTCCTGGCTGGCCTCCTGGCGCCCTCGGACCACGGCGGCACCAACTCGGAGGCGGCGATCCAGCTCAGCAATTTCAAGGGCATCGTGACTTTTGCTGGCCTGCTGATGAACATGCACTACAGCTCCAACGGCATCTTGATTGACAGCGAAACGGCCCAGACCGGTGCGCTGTTCCTGGGCGTCTCGGCCGACTGGACGTCGTACTTCGACCGCTTGTCCAGTGGTGGCACGATTGGCCTGGCACTGTCGCGCAAGGCACTGGCCGATGACAACATGGCTGGCAGCGCACCCACTGCCGACAAGGGGCAAACGGACGACAACACCATCAAGGGCGGCATGGCTCAAGCCCGCGCCATCGTGTGGGACCGCACGGCCCGCACTGTGCCCGCCAAGACCGTGACCGACGTGCGCATTTACCGAGTTCACGCAGCCGACACCGGGCTCGGCCTGGATGTGGCGGGCACCCCGTAAGCGCTCGGGCAGGCCGTCGTACCGGGCGCGATGAGGGCGAGATCATCTGGCAAGCTGTTCGGGTTCAGAACAGCCGTCATGGTCTCGCCCATGAAACTGCCCATCGTCCACGCTCACAACGAACCGCAGTCCTTCATCACTTCGATGATGGACCACACGGTTAAGCACTTGCAGCGCCTGGGCTGGGAGGTGCAAGTGTCTGATCTGCATGCCATGGGTTTCAACCCCGTGGCCAGCGCGGTAGATTTTGGCTCGCGCCAGAACCCTGACTACCTCAATGCGGCGCACCACCTGGAGCACTTCGAAAACTTCGGGGACTTCTTCATGGCTACATTCTCCAGTGTTGGAACCTCCGCGAAACCCGGGGCGCTTCAATTGTCCCAAGGACTTGCGAAAAATGTAGGGACTTGCCCTCATTGGTCGGGAAGCGCTTTTGAACTTGCTCTTGCCTGTGGGAAGAATTTCCTGTCAATAAAATTGCCCACCCTCGGAAATATCATAATTAGAGACACGAGAAAAGCGGCGAGGAACCCACCACACCCGCCTACCAAGACCCCAGCGCCTTGAACGGCCATTGACATATCTGTCTGGGCATCTGGAGTCTGATCGAACCCTTGCGTGGCCAGATATGCACCAAGAATCCCAAATGGCAGTGCCACCAGCGCGGCAAGAAGTACAGAGGCTGAAAGAGACAGCAGGTTCACAAGAATAAAATTGACCGCCACTTGTGCAAGCTTAGCCATTTGGAGCGTAACGCATGGTTGTGGTGCCAGTTAGATGAGTGCCTAACGAGTGCCTAACGAATTAAAGGGACTTCCCCGTCCCGAACTAGCCGCGGTGTATTGCGGCAAACGGTCTTGAAGGACCAAGATGGGAAGTGCAACGTTTCCATCAACTGTTCATTCGGAAGGGGAAGTCATGACCATTATTGCCATTGGGATCGATCTGGCCAAGAACGTTTTTGCGGTGCATGGTGTCGATGAGACG
>CANBQJ010000217.1 GCA_947371645.1 Burkholderiales bacterium
ACACCATCCGCCTGGTGCGCGCAGGGGTGGTGTCTCCAGTGGGGGTTCAGGTGAGCGCATTGCCGGCCACCGTCTCATGCGGCGGCAGCTGTGCCGGCCTGGCCTTCACCGTGAGCGCGCACAACATCCTGGGCGAAGGGCCGGTGTCCATGGCCACCGACATCCTCACGCGCTACGAGGTGGTGGAGACCTTCCATGAGCCCGACACGCAACCGCGCGACTCCATTTTCACGGGCAGCTTCGTGTTCAACCACACCAAGGGCGAGGTGACGGGCTTGAGCGGCAGCCTGACGGAATCCATGACAGGCGACCCGACCGGCCCCGCGCCGGGCTATGGCATGAGCACCGTGCCCTTGAGCCAACAGCTGTCTGTGCTGCGTGAGGACAGCCTGGGCGGCCAACTGGTCACCGTCTTCCTGCTGCCCACCACAGACACCTTCAGCACCAAATTTGGTGGCGATGGCTGGTCACCCGGCGAGGGCTTCGGGCTCTACTTCGGCTTCCCCGGCGCGACCAACCCGGCGTCGGGCGGGGTGGGCAATGCCTATGCGCGCATCTTCGTGAACACCACAGACCCGACCTTGCCCTTGACGCCAGCGCAGATCGACAAGCTGGCCTATGCCGACTGCACGGCGGGCGGCATGATGGGTGCCACCTGCATGACGGGCACGACGGTGGCGGGCTACGGCAGCATCGGGACGATGAGTGGCTACCCGGTGTCGCAGGTGGTGAAGCGGGTGAAGTGAGCCGGGGCCTCAGGCCCCGCCCTCACACCGTTGACGGTGGCGGGTCCGCAGGCGCGGCCGCGTCGTTGGCCGTGGCCACCGGCGCGCTGGCCGTGTCCGTGGGGTTCACGGCCGTGGCGCTCACGTCGGCAGGGCCGCTGGCGTCGGCGGCGGTGGCCACGGCCGTGCCGTTGGCGGGCTGGGTCAGCGCCGACTGGGCGCTGTCGGTCAGGCTGAGGTCGCGGGGTGGGGGCGACGAATGGCCGCCACCACCGCAGGCGCTGAGTGCGGCGGCCAGGGCCACTGCAATCAGCATCGTGCGTGCGGGGTAGTGATGATGGTGTGTCATGGTGATCCTCAATGTGCAGTGCATGGCCTGCGGCTCACTTGGTGCCGCCCACGGGGGTGTTCAGGTAAGGGAAGCGGTCCAGCAAGATGACCTTTTCCTGGTCGGCCTTGTCGGTGAACTTCAAAGTGGTGTTGCCTGCCGGCACGTTGGCTGGGGTGCAGTCGCCGCCCAGGGCCACGCCCGCGTCGATCACCGGCTGGGTGCACACGCCACCGGTGGCAGCGATCAGGGTGATGTCCACCACGTCGTCGTTGGGGCGGCGGCCATTGGGGTAGCCGGCCAGGTCGGTGGCCTTGCCCACCGAGCCCGCTGTCAGCACGCTGCCCACCACGCCCAGCGGGTGCTGCTGGCTGCGCGGCACGGCGGCGATGCCCGTGTTCAGGCGCAGCATCTCCGAGGGCGTGACCTTGCTCAGCTGGTTCACGCCGGGGACGCCGGTGAGGAAGATGGCGGCCAGGTCGTTGCGGCTGAAGGTGGGGGCCAGGCCGCTGTTGCCGGTCAACACCGTGCTGAGGATGGCGGGGAAGGTGGGGCGCAGCACGTAGCTGGCGAACTGAGCGTCGCCCGCAGGTGCGGAGCCGTTGAAGCGGTCCTTGTCCTTCAGGCCGATGACCAGCTCGTTGACCAGGGGCATGCCCAGGCGTGACACCTGCACCCAGGCGCCGCCGGTGTTGGCCGTGGTCTGGTAGCCACTCTTGGGCGAGGCGCTCAGCATGGTGGCCTGCGGCAGGCTGGCGGTGGTCCAGCCACCGATGACGCCGTTGCCCGTGCCGGTGAGGCATTCCGTGGGCACTTCCAGGGCCAGCGAGCTCACGTTCTTGTCGGAGATGACGTTGGCGGTGCCGTCGCCACGTGGCGTGGTCAGCGTGGCCAGGTCCAGGTCGACCAGGTCAAAGATGATGCCCAGGTTGACGGCAAAGGACTCTTGCCGCTGGCCCACGAACACGCGGGCCTTCTTGGTGCTGCTGCAACCGGGCACCGAGAACTCTGCGATGTGCTGCTGGGCATAGGCCTCGTAGGCGGCCGGGCTGCCCAGGGTCTTGGCGCCGGTGTAGTCCACAGGCTTGTTGAAGGTGCCGATCAGGGTGCGGTTGCCACCACGGCGGTTGCCGCGCACCAGGCTCAGCTCGTAGGTCTCGGCCACGTTGAGGTTGGCGTCACGCACGCTGCTCACGGGGCCCTTGGCGATCAGGGGGATGGCGTTGCCGGCGCTGGCCGCATCCAGGCCTTTGAGGTTGCGCAGGTTGTTGGTGAAGCGGAACTGGAAGCTCAGGTCTTCCTTGGCGTCGCCGTCGTTGTCGATGTGGATCTCGTAGAGCGCATTGGGGTCCATCACGAAGTAGTTGGGGCCACCGTAGGCGTCTTGCAGGGGCTGGTAGTTGGCGATCAGCGTGGTGTAGCCGGTGCGGCCACTCTCATAGCTGTTGAAGAGGTAGAAGTCGGTGCCGTCCACCTTGGGCTGGCCCGCGATGAAGGGGGCTTCTCGGTGGCTGGAGGCAAAGCTGGTGGCCGTGAGGGCGCACAGGGCGCAGGCGGTGGCCACTGCGGCGAGTCGAACGGGCGAGGGTTGGGGCATCTTCATGATGGGTTCCTTGAGGAGAGGCTGGGCCGGTGGCCCGAAGGAGGTGTGGCAAGTGCGCGGTGTGCGCAGGCTTGTCACCTGTCCTTACGTGGGCCCGGGCTGGCTGGATCCGTGAACCCGGCCTGCGCCTCTCTCTGTTGTGGAACCCGATGCCGCCGGCCTCAGGCGTGGGCGGCCATGTCCACCATCTTGTGGCCGCGGATGTGCAGCAGGCAGCCGGTGTCGCTGCGGATGTCGTGGTGGCTCATGCGTTGGTCGGCCAGCTGGAAGTCGCCCGCCAGCAGGTGCACGCCCGACAGCCAGATGTCGCCAGAGATCACGTAGCACTCTTCGGTGCCTGCGTGGTCGTGCGGGGGCATGCAGGCGCCGGCTTGCATGCGCACCAGCATGCTGACCTGATCGCCTTCTTCGTGCAGCAACTTGAAGTCGACGGCGGGGGCCATGGGCACCCACAGGCCATCGCCCACGCGCAGGGTGAGCGCGGGCGGGGTGGTGTCGGCGTCCTGCGTGGCGGCAGGTGCCTCGGCGATGCGGCCCATCACGCGCTGCAGGATGCGCGCCTCCACATCCGGCGGTGGTGCGAGGGGCGCGATGGCCGAAGCCAGGAAGGCCATGTCGTCAGCGGCGTCGGCGTCGTGGGTGTGCGCGGGCGTGCCGGAGGTGTCGGGGTGCAGGTTGCGGATGCTCATGTCAGGCTTTCCGTTCATCGATGTGGCTGCGCAGCGCGGCCAGTGCAGCGCGCATGTGGCCTTTGACCGTGCCCAGGGGCAGCTCGAAGTGTGCGGCCAGTTCACTGTGGCTGAGCCCATGGAAATACGCCATGGTGATCAGCTGGCGCCGCAAGGCGGGCAGGGCGGCCAGGGCGGCGTCCAGCCTGTCCTTGTCGGCGCTGGCTTGCGGGGTGTGCCAGGCGTCGTGCCCACCATGGCCATTCGGGGCGCCCTGGTCGCCCTGGTCAATCAGCGGGGCCATGTCCTCGCGAAAGTCCAGGTGGTCCAGCTTGCGGAGTTGGTCGATGGCACGGCTGCGGCAGATCATGGCCAGCCAGGCCAGGGGCGTGCTGCGTTCGGGGTCGTAACGGTCGGCCTGGCGCCAGACCTGCAGGTAGAGCTCCGACAAGGCGTCCTCGGCCTGCTGGCTGCGCCCCAGGATGCGCATGGCCACCGGCCACATGTGCGACACGGTGGCCTTGTAGAAGGCCTGGAATGCGTTGGCGTCGCCTTGGGCGATCAGCGCCAGCTGGGCCTTGCAGGTGCTGTTGACGAGGCCTTCGGTGGCGTTGGCCGCCTCGAATGACCGGGATGGGGTGACGGGCACGGTGATCCTCCGCTCGGGCGGGTGCGCGCCGCTTGCGCACCACCTCGCCCTTACGCGGGGATCGTCAAACTGGATCTGGGCCGGGGTCAGGTCTCGTGGCTCAGGTGCGCCACCAGGCGCTGGGTGTGGGTGGGCAGCGCAGCGAAGCTCTTCATGCAGATGAGCACCCGGCGCTCGCTGAGCCAGGGCTCTTTGAGCGCCAGCACCTGCACCGGCAGGTGCTGCGCATGCCGCAGGGCGGCGGTCTCGGGCATCAATGCCACGCCCAGGCCGTGGGCCACCACCCGGCACAAGGCCTCGAAGCTCTGCAGGCGCACGCGGTAGTTCAGGCGCACACCCCGGCGCCCGGCGTGTTCGTCCCAGGTGTCTTGCAAGGCGCTGCCCTGCATCAGGCCGACGATGTCGAAGGCTTCTGTCTCGAAAACCGAAATCGGCTGATCGGGCCCTTGCTGCCCCAGCGGGTGACCCAGCGGGGCCACGATGACCAGGCGGTCGAGGCGGAAGGGCCGCGTCTCCAGGCCATAGGTGGGTGTGGCGTCCACCACCAGGCCGATGTCGGCACTGCCTGCCAGCACGGCCTGCACGATGCGCTCGCCCAGGGCTTCGACCACCTCGACGTTCACCGCGGGGTGGCGCAAGAGGTAGGCGGGCAGCAGCTCGGGCAGGTGTTCGTGTGAGGACGCGCTGTTGCAATACAGGCGGACGTGGCCGCGCAGGCCCTGGGCGAAGTCGCCCAGTTCGGCCGTCATGCGCTGGGCCTGCAGCAGCAGGCCCCTGGCGTGCTGAAACAGCACCTGGCCTGCGGCGGTGGGGGCCACGCCACGGCGGGATCTTTCCAGCAGGGGTGTGCCCAGCGTGCTTTCCATGCCCTGCACGCGCGCGCTGGCTGAGGCCAGCGACAGGTGGCAGCGCTCGGCGCCCGCCGTGATGCTGCCGGCCTCGACGACGTGCACGAAGAGACGCAGGTCGACCATGTCGAATCGGATGCCCATGCCGGATTGTGGCCCGGCTTGCGGCCTGCGGCGAGCGGACATGGGTGTGGGCCTCGTTCACGGGCTCAGGCCTCTTGTGCGGTGCGGCGACGCAGCGTGCGCGCCTGCTGGTGGCAGATGCCGCAGATCCAGTGCCAGGCCGAGCCGGAGCCCGCGCCCAGCTCGACCGCCGAGGCCGTGGCCCAGACCTGGACGAACACCTCTTCCAGCAGCGCTTCTGCCAGCTCCTGCTGCAGCACCAGGCCGAGGGCCAGGGCCCACAGCCTGTGCACGGTGAGCTTGTACAGGCTGGACAGTGCCTGGCGGTTGCCCTGGGCCAGCTCTCGAACCAGGCGCGCAACGGCGTCTTCAAAGTCCCTGGTGGCGGGGGCCGCTGGTGTGGACGCGCCTGCTGCCTTCATCTTGCTGTGCTCCTGAACCCTTCGTTCGGGCGAATTCTGGGCAGGGGCGACGGTGCTGACAATGTGGCATTCGCAGAGCCAGCCTTCGGGTCATGCGAAGGCTGGCGCGGCGTTCGGCTCAGGCGCCGAAGCTGAGCGGCATCTGCGGCAGAGGCAGGCCCAGGGCCTGGGACAGCACCGTCCAGTGCAGGGTCTCGTCGGCGGCCAGGCGTGCGGCCACCTTGGCCAGCTGCACGTCCTTGAAAGCGGGGATCACGCCCAGGTAGGCATTGGCCGCGCCGCCTTCCAGCTTGCGCGCCAGGGCCAGCACATCGGCCTGGTTGCGCAGGCTGGCGGCGTTCAGGGCCTGGGCCACCTCGGCATTGGACTTGGCCAGCACGGGGCTGCCGCCCAGCTTCTCGATGGTGGCGATCAGCGCGTCGCGGTGGCCTTTGTGGTGGCTCTGGAACTGCACGGCGATGTCCAGCACGGGCTTTTGCAGCAGGCCGCTTTCGGCGCCCAGCTGGTAGGCGGTGATGGCTTCGTGTTCCAGGCCCAGGGCCACGTTGAGGATGGCCACGTCCTTGTCGGCCATGCCGGCGGCGTGTGCCGGGCGGTGCTGGCCGGCCAGCAGGGCCACGGCCGCCACGGACAAGGTGGTGGAGGTGGTGCGGCCCAGGAAGTTGCGGCGGGCGTGGGTCAGGTCTTGGGCATCGGTGCGGATCAGCATGGTGGGGCTCCAGGGTTGAAGGCTCAGGGCAAAGGCCTGGGCCGGGGCGGTGCAGGTGGTTGCCAACCCATGTGGGCTGACCCCTGCCCTTACGCCGCAAGCCGCCAAGTGGATTCATTCACGGTGGCCCGCCTCACGGGTGCATCCACTTGGGTCGCCATGGCGTAAGACCGGTGTCAACACCTCACGGGTGCCCGTCACCCCACCTCGTATGTACCGCGCCATGCTGCTGGGGCTCTGCCTCCTGGTCCTCATGCCTGCCGCCCATGCTGGCGAGCCCACCGACGCCGAGCAAGGCCGGGCGCTCTACGCCTTCCGATGCGAAGCCTGCCACGCCGTGGACGCCAACCGCGT
>CANBQJ010000218.1 GCA_947371645.1 Burkholderiales bacterium
AAAGGGTTGTCCAACAGGGCGGCTTGCTTCTCGGGGTTGTTGATGAAGTAAGGCGACAGGTAGCCGCGGTCGAACTGCATGCCTTCGACGACTTCCAGCTCGTTGTTCAGGCTCTTGCCGTCTTCAACGGTGATCACGCCTTCCTTGCCGACCTTGTCCATCGCGTCAGCGATGATCTGGCCGACGTCGGCATCGCTGTTGGCAGAGATGGTGCCAACTTGTGCGATTTCCTTGGAGGTGGTGGTGGCCTTGGAGGCCTTCTTCAGCTCGGCGACCAGGGCGGTGACCGCCTTGTCGATGCCGCGCTTCAGGTCCATCGGGTTCATGCCGGCGGCCACGTACTTCATGCCTTCGCGCACGATGGCCTGGGCCAGCACGGTGGCGGTGGTGGTGCCGTCGCCAGCGTTGTCAGAGGTCTTGGAAGCAACTTCCTTGACCATCTGGGCGCCCATGTTCATGAGCTTGTCTTTGAGTTCGATTTCCTTGGCCACGGACACACCGTCCTTGGTCACGGTGGGGGCGCCGAACGAACGCTCCAGCACCACGTTGCGGCCCTTGGGGCCTAAGGTGACCTTGACCGCGTTGGCCAGGATGTTCACGCCTTCAACCATGCGTGCGCGGGCTTCACCGCCAAACACGACGTCTTTTGCTGCCATGGGATATCTCCGGAATCTGTGGAATGTGGGGGAGGTGGTTTGCGCGGACCGATTACTTGGTCACGACAGCAAACAGGTCTTCTTCGCGCATCACGAGCAGTTCGTCGCCATCGACCTTGACGGTCTGGCCCGAGTACTTGCCGAACAGGACGCGGTCGCCCACGGCGACGTTCAGGGCGATGAAGTCACCCTTGTCGTTGCGCTTGCCAGGACCGACGGCGAGCACTTCGCCCTGGTCAGGCTTCTCGGCGGCAGCATCAGGGATGAAGATGCCCGAAGCGGTCTTGGTTTCTTGTTCCAGTCGCTTGACGATCACGCGATCGTGCAGAGGACGCAGTTTCATGGTTTCTCCAGAAAAGGAAGACAACGTTGGGACAAAGGGCCGAGGGCCATGGGCCTTCGGCTGTGCAGAATTGGCACTCACATGAGGCGAGTGCTAACAATTATAGGGATGGTCGCCAGGACTTCAAGGGGGGCACCGACAATTCACGGTGAACACCCTGAAGTGCGCACTTGTAACGGGCCACCATAATCGGGCGCCATTCCCCTTGAACCCTTGTTGCCCAAGGGCTGCCCGTCATGCCCGCCTTGTTGCCTGCCACAACGTCTGCCCTGGCCTCTGGCACCCACAGCGCGCTCCAGCGCCTGTATGCGCACGCCAGCGACGCCCAGTTGGGCAGCCTGAAGCACAACCTGGCGGACGGCATTGCCGTCGTTGGCGAGCTCACCCGGGCCTCCGAGGCGCAAAGCCAGGCGGCCCAGCGCTTCCTGGCCGTCATGCACGCGATGCTGGATGGCCTGCCCGCCCGCGCCGACACCCGCCACTTCACCGGTCGCGGCGCCGCCGACCACGACTACGGCAACTTCCTCAAGCTGTGCCGCTCGGTGCATTTCTCCTGGGGCCCGTGGACCAGTGACCGGGTGTCGGGCGCTTTCAGCCCCCACCTGTGGGCCCTGCACGAAGTCTTCGCCCGCAGCGCCCCCGACCAGCGCTTTCGCGTGCTGGAGGTCGGTGCTGGCACCGGCTCTGCCGGCTACGAGCTGGCCATCCACCGGCCCCACGCCAGCATCGTGCAAACCGAAGTCGCGCTCGAAAGCCTGGCCATGGGCGTGCTCATCCAGTGCGGCGAGGCCCTGCGCCTGCCCCGCCGGGTGTCGTTCGAGCAATCGCCCGATGGCATCGGCTGGTTCGACATCCAGGTGCCCGCGCCCGCACACCCCATCACCCACCTGCCCATCACGCAGCCCGAACCCGAGCAGCCCTTCGACATGGTGCTGGCCATCAACGCCCTGAGCCTGGCCCCCGACCCTCGCCAGGCCGTGCGCGACCTGGCCCGCCACGTGCGCCAGGGCGGCCTCTTCGTCTGGATCGACCTGCTGTGCTGGCGCCTGGAAACACCTCGGCCGCGCCGCCTGGCCGGCGTGCAGGACATGCTGGACACCGTCGCATCGGCAGGCCTGAAAGTCACCCGCCAAGTCAGCGGCATCCCCTACACCGAAGACTGGGGCTTCGAGCGTGCCTACGAATGGACCAGCCACGCCATCTTTGCCGAACGCCCATGAGCGGCATCGGCGGCAAAGCCGTGCCCTTGCGGGTGGGCGTGCTGGGCTACCTGGCCGTGCTGGAACGTGTGGCGGTGCCCGTCGCGCGGTCGCAACTGGGCGCGGGCAGCGCGGGGCAGCGCCTTGGCCCCACGCTCACGGCAGACGCCCCGCTGGTGGCCCTGGCCTTGCGCACCCTGGCCGAAGCAGCCTGCACGGCTGTCCCACAGGGCAGCCCGGCATGGACCACCGAGGCCATCTTCAACCACCCGGGCGACAGTGCCGCCGCGCAGGCCAGCGTGCGCCTGCTGACGGCACGCGTCGACCGCCTCACGCTGGGCGAGCCTTGTGGTGCGCCGCTGGAGTGGCAGGTCCTCCATGCCGACCGCGAGGTCACCTGGTACAACGACCCGGCACCGGCCCTGGCCTCACTGCGCGGCCTGCCGGCCCTGGATGGCCCCCAACGGGGCTGGGACCACGTCTACCTGGACGCCTACCCCTGGCTGGCCCCCGCCCTGGCCCCACACCTGCCCATCCGTGCCCCACACGTCTGGGTCAACCTGGGCGTGACCGCCCAGCACGAGGTGGCCGCAGCCGTGGCCCACTGGCGCGGGTCGGTCTCAGGGCAGTTGCACGTGCAGATCTCCACAGCCGGTCGAGCGGGCCTGGCCGACGCCGCCGACTGGGCGCACCTGGCGCTGCAGTCCGGCGCCGACCTCGCGGTCGTCACCTGTGCGCAACATGGCCTGCTGCTGGCCAACGGCCAGTGTCAGGTCGGCCAGCCAGCCCTGCCCGTCGCGGCATGGGCTGACGCCAGCGGTGCCGGCGCCGCGGTGTCCGCATCCTTGATGGCGTCCCTGATCGCCGCCCGGTGGCGCAGCGACCGGGCGGCCGGCGGCGCGGCCAGCCACGACGAGTTGGCGCAGTGGGCCCAACTCGCCGCGCAGGCGGGGCAGCGCCAATGCATGCAAGATGGCGCCCTGGACGCCAGCAGCCACCACCACTGGCAACAGGCCCTGCACGCCCATGCCCTCGCTTGATGCCCGCCATTCACCCCCATGAGCACCCTGCACATCTGCCCGCTTGAAGACGTTGACCAGGTGATCGCCAGGCACCGCCCCAGCCACGTGGTCTCCTTGATCCACCTCAGGGACGGCCGCGCCTTGCCCGCTGGCCTGCAGCAGGCCCAGGCCCTTCACCTGCAGATCGATGACATCGAGACCCCGCAAGAAGGCTGCATCTACCCCGATGCAGCCCACATGCAGACCCTGCTGGATTTCATGCAGCGCTGGCCGGGCGACGCCGACATCCTGATCCACTGCTGGCAAGGCATCAGCCGATCTGTGGCCGCGGGCCTGATCCTGATGGCCTTGCGCTCGCCCGGCCAGGAGCAGGCGGAAGCCGCGCGCCTGCATGCGGCCATGCCCTTTGCCCGCCCCAACAAGCGCCTGTTGGCCCTGGCCGACCAGGCCCTGGATCGCCAGGGGCGCATCCTGGAGATGGCGGGCTGCTTCCAACCCGACACCTGGGTGGACATCGGTCGACACAGCCAGGTCCCCCTCGCGGCTGCCAGGTAGACCACGGAGACGGGGCCGACCACCGCCCGTGTCAGCGCAGTCCCACACGGCACTGGCCGCATGTCTGACACCGTCACCCGCTTGCCGCCGACATCGCGCCCAGCCCCACAGCCCGAACATGAAGACAGGGATGCACCACCCCTTGTGGCCTGCCCTGTCCCTGCCACCGCAACCCCAGGAGTTCTTCATGTCACTCGCCACCAACCACACCGCACGCCCCAAGGGCAATACGGTCAACGACGCCGTTGACCAACTGAACGACCAGGCACAAAATGCCCTGGGCGTCCTGCACAGCCAGGTGGATCAGGCCTTCTCCCACCTGGGCCACAACGTCGAAGGCCTGGCAAATGCCACGCCCGGCTTGCTGAACTCGGCGAATGGCCACCTCAGGCAGATCGCGGCCAGGAGCGCCTCCATCGCCAAAGGCATGTCGGACGCGGCCAAGGCCAAAGCCCTGGTTGTGGCAGACCAGACCTCGGATCGCATCCGCCGGGACCCGCTGAAGTCCGTGCTGATCGCCGCGGCCGCCGGCGCCGCTGTGTCGGCCGTGTTGGCCATCGCCTACAAGCGCCGCCAAGCCAGGTGACGCGCCCCAGCGAGGGCAACATGCGCACGCTCGCCCAGCTCGCCCTGTCTCGGCCGACCTTGCTGGCGCAGCATGCGCGGGGCTATGCCGCCCTCATCGCCGTGGAAGCGCAAGCCTGGGCCACGCAGGCGCGTTTGCACACGATGGTGGCCTGCTGCATGCTGCTGCTTTTCTCCGCCAGCCTCACGCTCGCCGGGGTCAGCGTCATGCTCTGGCCCCTGTATGCCAGCGGCCCGCATGATCAAGCCTTGCCCCTGCTGTGCGCACCCGCGCTGCCCATGTTGGGGGCATTGATGGCCTGGTGGTGGCTGCACGAGCACCCTCAGACGAATGCCTTCCTCGCTCTGCAACAACAGTTCGAGCTGGACATGGCCTGCCTGGCCGAGGTCGCCGATGGCCAAACCTGACCCATTGGCCCTGAGGCGACAAGCAGCATTGCAAAGGCTTCAACACAGCCGCATGCGCTTGCTCGTCGCGGCACACCTGGACGCCGATGGGGAGACACCGCCGAGGCATCCAAGGTCTTCAGACTGGTTGATTGCCCTGCAACCGCTGGTGAGCCAGGCCCTCGGTGCACTGCCCTGGCTGAGCGGCGCCTTGAGCCAGCTCCGCCAAGGTCTGGGCAACGCAACGCCCGGCCCACCGGAGCCAGGTGCCCCGGACCAGATCGGCCTGCAGGTTTGCGCCGGGATGAGGGAGGCGTGGCGCCGACATCCGCTGATCGGGATGGGCCTGGCTGCTGCGGGTGCGACCCTGGTGTGGCACGAGCGTGCCGCCCTCAAGCGCGTCCTGTCCAACGGCGTGCTGCCTGACTTGCTTGCGGGCCTCACCATCCAGGCAGCGCCCTGGTTGGCCAGCTGCCTGCAAGAACTGCTCGGACCGCAGCCAGGCGAGTCAGAACCAGGTCCGCCCAAACCGTCAACGGCGCCACCAACGAGCCCCCCCCAGGCGACGCCGGGCAGCAGCGCACATCACGGTGCGTCGGGTGCCCAGGGTGTCGTCGGCACCAGCGAGGGCGATGGCGATGGCGATGGCGCCCACGCGGACCTGCCGCTGGCGCACCGTGCGGCTTGAGCGCCCATGCAAAAGGGCCCTCGAAAGAGGGCCCTTTTGGCGTTCTGCGATTGGTTGCGGGGGCAGGATTTGAACCTACGACCTTTGGGTTATGAGCCCAACGAGCTACCAGACTGCTCCACCCCGCGACAGATTCCTGCGCGATGCACCACCCCATCGTCAAAAAAAGCCAATGCAAAAGATTGGCTTCTCTCAACTTGGCTGATGCCGGTATTTTTGGTTGCGGGGGCAGGATTTGAACCTACGACCTTTGGGTTATGAGCCCAACGAGCTACCAGACTGCTCCACCCCGCGACAGAGATTGCCATTATGGCACGAATTTGACGCGCTGGCTACAGCGCACCCAAACAAATCCTTCAGGCCACGCCTGAAGAGTTGCTGCTGGCGCCCAAGAAAAAACCCGCAGCACTTGCGCGCTGCGGGTTCTGCCTTCAACAGAGGCCTCGGCCTCCGTGAGACCGATCACTCGGCGGAGACAGCTTCACCAGCATCCTGGCTGCGTTCGACCAACTCCATGAAGGCCATCGGAGCGTTGTCGCCCACGCGGAAGCCCATCTTCAGGATGCGGGTGTAACCACCAGGGCGCTTGGCGAACAGCGGGCCCAGCACGTCAAACAGCTTCACGACGTTGTCGCGGTTACGCAGACGATCGAACGCCAGACGCTTGTTGGCCAGCGTGGGTTCCTTGGCCAGGGTGATCAGCGGCTCGACGATGCGACGCAGTTCCTTGGCCTTGGGCACGGTGGTCTTGATGGCTTCGTGCTCGATCAGCGAGTTGCACATGTTGCGAAACATGGCAGCGCGGTGAGACGAAGTGCGGTTCAGTTTACGGAGTCCATTTCCGTGACGCATGGTGCTGGTCCTTTCGTTATCAAACCGACGGCCGTTTCAAGGTACCGCCGGGTGCACCGGGTGGCTTTGCAGGAATCCGCAGGCCACCCACTTTCAAAAAATCAACGCTTGTCCAGGCCTTGAGG
>CANBQJ010000219.1 GCA_947371645.1 Burkholderiales bacterium
GGCGTTTCGCGTCGCTACCCCGCTTCGACCCGCCTGTTCGGCAAGGTCACCAACATCGCTGACTACGGCGCATTCGTTGAGATCGAACCCGGCATCGAAGGCCTGGTCCACGTGTCCGAGATGGACTGGACCAACAAGAACGTGGCCCCCAACAAGATCGTCAACCTGGGCGACGAAGTGGAAGTCATGGTCCTGGAAATCGACGAAGACAAGCGTCGCATCTCCCTGGGCATGAAGCAGTGCAAGCCCAATCCTTGGGACGACTTCGCTCAATCCTTCAACCGTGGCGACAAGGTCAAGGGCCCCGTCAAGTCGATCACCGACTTCGGCGTGTTCGTGGGTCTGGCCGCTGGCATCGACGGCCTGGTGCACCTGTCCGACCTGTCCTGGAACGAGCCTGGCGAAGCCGCCGTGCGCAACTACAAGAAGGGTCAAGAAGTCGAAGCCATCGTCTTGGCCATCGACGTCGAGCGCGAGCGCATCTCCCTGGGCATCAAGCAGCTGGATTCCGACCCCTTCACCAACTTCACGACCCTGAACGACCGTGGCGCCTCCGTCACCGGCATCGTCAAGACCGTGGACGCCAAGGGCGCTGAAATCCAACTGGCCGATGACATCCTGGGCTACCTGCGCGCTTCCGAAATCAGCCGTGACCGCGTCGAAGACGCTCGCAACGTGCTGAAGGAAGGCGACGAAGTCACCGCCATCATCGTCAACGTGGACCGCAAGACACGCAACATCCAGCTGTCGATCAAGGTCAAGGACAACGCCGAGCAGCAAGAAGCGCTGCAACGTCTGAGCTCCGAGACCGTCAAGGAAGGCTCCGGCACCACCAGCCTGGGCGCCCTGCTCAAGGCCAAGCTGGACCAGAACAACGGTTAATCCCCGTTGTGACATCACCGGTGGCTTCACGGCCACCGGCACCCCTCGTCGGCACCGCCGCCACCTCGTGTGGCCTGGTGTTGACAGGGGGTTGCGATGAGCGCCATCCCGCACCGCCCCACGACCACCTGGTCGCTCATCACAGCCTCCGCCTGTCCCTGCTTTCGGACACCGCCCCAACATGACCCGATCCGATCTCGTGGCCCGACTGGCCGAGCGCTTTGGACAGCTCAACCAGCGCGACGCCGAATTCGCCGTCAAGACCATCCTGGACGCCATGTCCGAGGCCCTGGCCAAGGGTCACCGCATCGAGATCCGTGGCTTTGGCAGCTTCTCGATCAGCCGCCGTCCGCCCCGCATGGGCCGCAACCCGCGATCCGGCGAACAGGTGCTCATCCCCGAAAAGCTGGTGCCGCATTTCAAACCCGGCAAAGCCCTGCGCGAAGGCGTGGACAAGGTGAGCGATACTGGCGCTGATGTGCAGAACAAGGCCGCCTGAGCCTTTGCACACTGACCCCAACATCATCACCTTCTTCACGCTGGACCCATGCGAGCCCTGAACTGGTTGTGGCGCGGACTGCTGTTCTTCATCCTGTTCGCCTTTGCGCTGAACAACCAGCACAGCGTAGACCTCCGATGGTTCATGGGCTACCACTGGCAGGCGCCGATGGTCTTCATCGTCCTGGCCGCTTTTGCCCTGGGTTGCGTGGCCGGTGTGTTGGCCATGCTGCCCTCCTGGTGGAAGCACCGCCGCGAAGCCCGCCACCGCCGCTTCCTGCTGCCCGAGCCCGTCAAGAAGTCCGGCCCTGCCGTCTTCCCGGCAGGCAATGACCTGGGGCCCAGCACCCGTTCGGGCCCACCCACCCTGCCCGTCGAGCTGCCCTTCCCGCCCGACATGCCGGCGCCGCGCAAGCCCGCCAAATGAAGCCAGCCCGCCTCATGCGGGCCGCACCCCCCTATGGAATTTGACCTGTACTGGCTGCTGCTGGCCCTGCCCATCGTGTTCCTGATGGGCTGGATGGCTTCGCGCCTGGAACTGCGCCAGCTCAAGCGCGACGAGCGCGCATCACCGCAGGCCTATTTCAAGGGCCTGAACCTGCTGCTCAACGAACAGCAGGACAAGGCCATCGACGCCTTCATCGAGGCCGTGCAACACGACCCCGACACCTCCGACCTGCACTTCGCCCTGGGCAACCTGTTTCGCCGTCGTGGTGAATACGAGCGCGCCATCCGCGTGCACCAGCACCTGCTGGGCCGTGCCGACCTGCCCGGCGACGCCCGCGAGCGCGCCCAACATGCCCTGGCCCAGGACTTCATGAAGGCCGGTCTGTTTGACCGCGCCGAAGACGCCTTCAAAGCCCTCGAAGGCACCGCCTTTGCCACCGACGCCCGCCTGGCGCTGCTGTCCCTGCACGAGCGTTCACGCAACTGGCACCCCGCCATCGAGGTGGCGCGCCAGCTGGAGCAAGGCGGCACCGGCTCGTTTGCGCAACGCATGGCCCACCACTGGTGCGAGATCGCCCACGAGGCCGACGCGCTGGGCCACCCTGAAGAAGCCGAGCAGGCCTTGCTGCGTGCCCGTGAAGCGGCCCCTCAAGCCGCCCGCCCACTGGTGATGCAAGGCCAGCGCATGGCCAGAGCCGGCCAGCACACCCAAGCCCTGAAAGCCTGGGACGAACTGATGGTGATGCAGCCACAGGCCTTTGCGCTGATCGCCATGGACTACGCCCGCTGCGCCCAGGCCCTGCAGGCTGGCGATGCGGCCCTGCTCAAGCTGCAGAACCTGTACGACCAGATGCCCTCAGTGGACGTGCTGCATGCGCTCAACACCCTGCAGACCGACGCCGACAAGCGCCGCCTGGCCTTGCTGACCCACATGACGGCGCAGCCGTCATTGTCGGCCGCACAAGGCCTGATCCGCGAACGGCTTGTCAGCCACGTGCCCATGACCGAGCCGGAGATCGAACAGGTGCAGCAGGCGATGGCGGTGGCCGCCAAACCGCTGCAGCGCTACCGCTGCGCGGCCTGCGGCTTCGAGAGCCAGCACTACTTCTGGCAATGCCCCGGCTGCCAGAGCTGGGACAGCTACCCGACGAGGCGCCTGGAAGAGCAATGACGCGCTGAGGGGCACCTGCAGGTCGCCGAGCGGCCCTCAATGCCCGGCCGAGGCCCCGGGCGCCGGCTCGGGCGCTTTGACCTGCACTGCCGCGTCCACCTGCACGTCGAAACGCTGGCCCTTGTTCGTCTTGAAATGCAGGGTGAGGGGCACCGTTTCACCCGCCAGCAAGGGGCGCTTCAGGCCCATCAGCATCACATGCCGACCGCCAGGGGCCAGCTTGAGCACCTCGCCGGCCTTCAAGGTCAGGCTGGGCAAGGCGCGCATCTCCATCACGTCACCCGACATCCGCATCTCGTGCAGCTCGGCCTCACCGGCCACCGGCGACGCCAAGCCCAACAGGGTCACCGCTTCTTTGCTTTCCAGCGTGAGGAAGCCGCCCGTGCCGCTTTGCCCCTTCACGGCCGGGCGCACCCACGCCTGGCTCACGCGCACGCTGCCCCCTGGCTTGGGGGCATCGGCCCAACTCAAGCCGGCGGCCAGACTGAGCCCGATCAGCATCAGGGCGCGAGACCAAGCGAGACGGGTGTGAGGCAGGTTCATGGGCATTCCAAGGTGGGCGACAAGACACGGAGGCTCCGCAGTCTAAGGGCGACACCCCGCACATCGGAACGGGATCAGCCAGTCTGCAGCAGGCGCCTGTACTGGATGGCTTCTGCCATGTGGGCGGGGGCGATGTCGGCCTCTCCAGCCAGATCGGCCACCGTGCGTGCCAGGCGCAGCACGCGGTGGTAGGCCCGCCCTGACCAACCCAGCTTGCTGCAGGCAGACTGCAGGAAACTGCTGGCCACCGCCGTGGGCCGCGCGTGCGTGTCCAGTGCCGCGCCAGCCAGGTCCACATTGAGGCCGCCCTGCCGCGCGCGTTGCAAGGCACGTGCATGGGCCACCCGCGAGGCCACGGTGTGCGTGGCCTCGCCATCGGCGCTGGCCGCCAGCACGTCCGGTGGCAGCACGGGGACTTCGATCTGCACGTCCACGCGGTCCAGCAGGGGGCCGCTGAGCCGCCCCTGGTAGCGCGACACCTGCTCTGGCGTGCAGCGGCAGGCCCGGAGCGGGTTGCCAAAGTGCCCGCAGGGGCAAGGGTTCATGGCCGCGATCAGCTGGAAGCGCGCAGGAAAATCATGGCGCCTGGCGGCTCGCGAGATGGTGATGTGACCCGTCTCCAGGGGCTCGCGCAAGGCTTCCAGTGCCGCACGGGGAAACTCAACGAGCTCATCGAGGAACAAGACCCCATGGTGGGCCAGGGAGATCTCGCCGGGCCTGGGTGGTGAGCCGCCGCCCACCAGCGCCA
Organism: Burkholderiales bacterium; assembly: GCA_947371645.1. The sequence goes on from CANBQJ010000219.1 coordinate 4,290, forward strand.
CGGACGAGGCCGTGTGGTGCGGTGCGCGCACCACCCGCTGGCGCCAGCGCGCCGCTTCGAAAGAGCCCGCCAGGCTCAACACGGCCGCAGACTCCAGCGCCTCTTGCGGCGCCAGCGGGGGCAGGAGGCCAGGCAGGCGCTGCGCCAACATGGATTTGCCGGAGCCCGGCGGCCCCATCATCAACATGGAGTGGCCACCTGCGGCCGCCACCTCCAGCGCACGTTTGGCGGCCTGGTGGCCCTTGACCTCCCCCAGGTCCGGCCAGGCTTTCAGCAGAGGCTCTGCCTGCGGCGGCACCGGCGCCAGTCCAGCCGCCAGCCCCGCGCCACCCGGCACCAGCACCGCCACCAGTTCGGCCAGGTGGCGCACCCCCAACACGCGCACGCCCTGCACCACCGCCGCTTCGCAGGCGCTTTCCCATGGCAGCACCAAGGTGGGCGGCGTCGCAGACCCGGCAGCTTCCTGCGCCATCGCCAGGGCCATGGGCAAGGCGCCCCGCACCGGGCGCAACTCGCCACCCAGCGACAGCTCGCCCGCCAGCACGACGCCCTCCAGTTGGCGTGTGTCGATGCTGCCCATGGCCGCCAGGATGCCCAGTGCGATCGGCAGGTCGAACCGGCCCGACTCCTTGGGCAGGTCGGCAGGTGCCAGGTTCACCGTCACCCGCCTGTTGTAGGGGAACTCGAGCCCGGCGTTGCCCAGCGCTGCCCGCACGCGCTCGCGTGCCTCCTTGACCTCGGTGTCCACGAGCCCCACCAGGGTGAACGAGGGCAAGCCGTTGGCCAGGTCCACCTCGACCGTGACGGTGGGCGCGCGCAAACCATCCAGCGCGCGGCTGCGAACAAGGGCCAGGGCCATGAAGGGAGCTCCAAATGGGTCAATGACAGGGCAAACCGCAGATTGTCTGCAAACGCCCTGGCTCACGCGCCCCTCCAAGGGGCGAGCCACCCTCCCTCTGGCAGGGGGTTGCCCCCACGCATGCACCGCCTTCATGCACCATTTGACGGCAGGCCCAGTGCAAATCATGAAATCCGCACCAAAGCGCACCCACATCGTGCGCAATGGGCAGCCGCATCCATGATTGGTGCGTCGCATGACGGGCTGTCACAAGGGATCACCAATCTGGCGCGCTGGCACAGATCATGCAGACATGGCTCCGTACGAATTTTCGCCAACCTCACCGGAGAACCTGCCATGAAAATGGTGACCGCCATCGTCAAGCCATTCAAGCTTGATGAAGTGCGTGAGGCCCTGTCTGCCATCGGCGTTCAGGGCATCACCGTGACCGAAGTCAAAGGCTTCGGCCGCCAGAAAGGCCACACCGAGCTGTACCGCGGCGCGGAGTACGTGGTCGACTTTCTGCCCAAAGTCAAGATCGAAGCTGCAGTGGACGAGGCCATCCTCGACCGCGTCATCGAAGCCATCGAGTCCTCGGCTCGCACCGGCAAGATCGGTGACGGCAAGATCTTCGTGACCTCCCTGGAGCAAGTCATCCGCATCCGTACCGGCGAAACCGGCACCGACGCGCTCTGACCCTTCTCCCTCGATCTGACCCCCACCCCATCCCCTTCTACAAGAGGCCATTCATGAGAAAGCTCATTGCGTCCATCGCACTGGGGCTCGCAGCCTTCGGCGTACTGGGCGTGTCCCACGCTGAGGACGCCGCCCCTGCAGTCGCCGCCGCGGCATCGGCTGCTGCCGACACCGCTTCTGCCGCTGCACCCGCAGCCGCCACCGCAGCCCCGGCCGAAGCCGCTTCCGCCGCCGCGGTCGCAGCACCTGCCGCCTCCGCACCCGTGCCCAACAAGGGCGACACCACCTGGATGATGGTGTCCACCCTGTTGGTGATCCTGATGACCGTGCCGGGCCTGGCCCTGTTCTACGGCGGTCTGGTGCGCAGCAAGAACATGCTGTCCGTGCTGATGCAGGTGATGGTGACCTTCTCGCTGATCGTGGTCCTGTGGTTC
>CANBQJ010000220.1 GCA_947371645.1 Burkholderiales bacterium
GGCCCGCTCGGCGCCGCTGTCGGCCACGCACCTGAAGGCGGTGACCGACCGGCTCAACGCCATCGACCAGGTGCTGCCCGAGATCGACGAGGGCGAAATCGATGCCCAGACCCTGCGCGACCTCTCCGGCCACGAGTGCGACGACCTGGAGATCGTGGCCGAAGGCGGCACCCCCGCCAACGAGGCCACCCTTGCCTGGGCGCGCGAGCTGCAGGTGGGGGCCTGGTACAAGCTGGACTTCCGGCTGCGCCACGAGACCGTGCAGCTGGCGTGGAAGGGCCTGCACCAGCGCCTCATCCTCTTCGTCACGCCGCAAGGGCGTGGCGTGCTCTTCCAGCAGCACCGCCTGGCGGCCTTCCTGCAGGCCGGCCTTTTGGTGCCGGTGGCAGATGAATCGCTCACCACGCGCGCCACGCGCGAGGCCCTGGCCAAGCTCGACGCCGACCCCAAGCGCCTGCTGAGCTGAACCGCGCCCCCCGCCGCCCCATGAGGCGGTGTTGCCCAGGCGCAAATCCGCCCGCCACATGCTGGCGACAAAGTTCACCACCCGAGAAATAAGACACGAAGCTCCCTTTATTCCTTCCACCTCGTGGAAACCCTTTTGAGAGGATTGCAGGGCGAGTCAATGGAGTCCTGCATGTTTTTCAAACGGCGTCGTGTCGAGCGAGCACAGATCCTGGGAGTAGCCCGAACGGGCAACCGGGTGACGGCCGCCGGTGTGGGCACGAACGCCGAAGGCGGTCTGGCGCTCAACTGGTTGTGGTCGGAAGTGGCCAGTGGCCTGCCAGAGGTCATCCGCGGCCTCCAGGGCGCCTGGGGCCCGAAGCTGCCGCCTGCGGTGCTGGTGGCCGATCGAGGCGAATACACCCTGGTGGCCACCGAGGCGCCCGAGGTGCCCCGCGAAGAGTGGCGTGAAGCCCTGCGCTGGCAGCTCAAGGATCAGGTCAACTACCCCATCGACAACGCCATCATCGAGGTGCTGGCGGTGCCCGAGACCACGCAGGTGCGGGCCAGCCATGCCAGCATCGTGCTGATCGCGCCGCACGATGAGGCCAACAAGAACTACCTGGAGTCGTCCGACGAGGGCCACGACTGGGTGGCCCACGACGTGCCCGAGACCGCGCTGCGCAACATCTGCGCCCTGGGCGAGGTCGAAGGCAAGGCGCACGCGCTGATGGCCTTTGGCGACACCTACAGCATGCTGGTCATCACCTGCGGTGGCGAGTTGCTGATGGCCCGCACCATCGAGGTGTCCCTCAACGACCCCGACGACCCCGAAGAGCAGCGCGGCGGGGCCATCGGCCGTGCGGGCCTGGAAGTGCTGCGCACGCTGGACACCTTCGAGCGCATCCACAGCCAGGCGCAGCTGGCCCACGTCACCGTGGCCTTGCCGCCGGGCTTCGATGGCGCGATGGAAGTGCTGGCCGATCTGGTCTACCAGCCGCTCAAGGCGTTGCACCTGGGTGATCTCCTTGACTGCAGCCAGTTGCGCGACCAGGGCGTCGCCATGGCCGCGACCTTTGCCGAGCTCTGCGCCATCGGTGGGGCGCTGCGCCAGTACACCACCCAGCGGGGCATTTCACAGATCTCGCTGCTGCCGCCGGCCCTGCAAGGCGGCCCCGTGAGCTGGAACCTGGACCAGGCCGCCCGCGCCTGCGCCGCACTGGCGGGCCTGGTGTTCGTGGGCAGCCTGGGCCTGTCTGGCGTGGCGGTCACCCGCATCGTGCAGGCGGATGCGGCAGAAAAGTCTGCCAGCAGCCTGGCTGAAGGCGTGCCCCAGGGCGCGCCTCGGCCGCCCATCATGATCGAGATGGAGGCGCTGCGCGAGACGTCCAAGCGGCAGTCCGAGCTGCGCGAATCGCTGAGCAAGCTGGCCAACGAGCAGTCCGGCCACTACTCGCAGTACCTCATGGCCCTGGCTCGCCAGGCCCCTGGCTCGCTGTGGATCGTGGGCATGGACATCGCGCCCAATGGCCGCGATATGGAGCTGCGCGGCCGGATGATGGACCCGATGGCCCTGCCGGCCTACCTGGGCAAGCTGGCGGCTGAGCCCCAGTTCCGCGGCCGGCGTTTCTCCCAAATCGAGGTCAAGTCGCTGGATGGCAGCAACGCGGCCTTCGGTGACACGGCGGGGCTGCAAGGCGTCTCCGAGTTCGTGCTCAAAGCCAGCGCCAAGCCAGTGCCCGGCACATTCAGCGCAGCAGCCGGGGGGCCACAGCCATGATCAAGTCTTCGGCCACACTCCAGGCCCAGCTGGCCATGGTGCAGCGCCTGTGGCGCAAGTGGCGGCGCATGCATTCGGCCCGCTCACCCAGCGAGCGCCGCTTGCTGGTGGTGGGCGCGGTGGCGCTCACCTGGTTCCTGATGGACACCGTGTTCTTTTCGCCGGCCATGGCCCGTTTCAAGTCTTCCAGCACGCGCTACACCAAGGCCAACGCCGAGCTGCAAAGCAAGCAGGACGAACAGCGCCGCTACACCAGCGACCTGGTGGCCATCACGGCCCAGCTCAAGGGCGATGTGGAGCGCTTGCGCGTCGACGTGGCCAAGCAGAAGAAGGACATCGACGCCTTCCAGGATGGCCTGGTGCCCGCGCGTGACATGCGCACCCTGCTGCAGACCGTGCTGGCGAGGCACGACGACGTGCGACTGGTCAGCATGAAGACCCTGAGCGCCGACGACGTGCGCAAGCTCTCGCCCGGCACCAAGGACATGCCGGGCCTGTACCGCCATGGCCTGGAGTTGAAGCTGCAGGGCCGCTTTGCCAACCTGCTGGAGTGGTTGACGGCGGTCGAGAGCTGGCCGCGCAAAGTGCTGTGGTCCGGTTTGCGCCTGGACGTCGATGACAAGCAGCAGCTCTCCCTGACGGTGACCTTGTTCACCCTCAGCCCCGATGCCGAACCGCTGGAGATTGCCGCACCATGAAGCTTGCGCACACCACCATGCTGGGTTTGTGGGCGGCCGTGGCCTTTGGCGCGGCTTTCGCCCTGGACCTGCCCGACCCCACCCGCCCGCCTTATGCCACCACGCCTGGTGGCACCGTCGGCACCACCGTACCCATGCCGCCGCCACGAACGGCAGGCAGCGTGGCCGCAGGCCAGGCCGCGGGCGCCGACACACCCGATGCCACCCGAGGCACCCAGGAAGCCGGCCGCGGCAGCACCAACACCAGCAGCACCGGGCGACTGAGCGCCGTGCTGCTGGCCGATGCCCCGGGCCGCAATGCCGCCGTGATCGACGGCCAGGTTCGCTACGTGGGTGATCGCGTGACCGAGGGCACGGTGGCCGGCATCTCGGCAGGCGGCGTGACGATCAAGGGATCCGGGCGCACCGTGCAACTCAGCCTGTACGACCGTGAGCCCGAGCCCCTGCCCCTCACGAAAGAAAAGGTGGCGGTTGTGCGCACCCCGACCGACACCGAACCTCGTCCCATCGACTCCTCACCTTCGGGGGCCTCGGCCCCTGGCAAGGAACAGCCATGAAGCCGTCCCCCCTCCTTCTGGGCCTGAGCGCACTCGCGCTGGCATTGCCCGGTCCGGTCTGGGCCAAGCGCCTGCGTCAGGCCCCCGGCGAGACCAACCCGGCGGCGATGTCATCGGCTGACTTTGCCAAGCAGGACCTCAATGCCTTGCCGCCACCCGGCGCCAGCTCGCAGACACCCTTTGCCGCGGCCGAGGAGCCTGGCGATCGCCGAAACAGCAGTGGCGGCCTGAGCACACGCCTGACCCTGCAGCGCCGTGACGGCCTGACGCCTCCTGCGGAGAGTGGCCTGCCGGCCGTGCCTTCGGTGCAAGACCGGCGCGTCGCCCCGGACACCGGCCCGCGCTTCGACCTGGTGGTCAACAACGCGCCGGCCTCGCAGGTCTTCCTGCAGCTGGGCGCGGGGGCCGGTGTGAACGTGCTGGTGCCACCCGAGGTCAAGGGCAACATGTCGGTGAGCCTGAAGGCCGTCAACCTGGGCGAAGCGCTGGACACCATCCGTGAGCTCTTTGGCTATGACTTCAAGATCTCGGGCAACCGCGTCTTCATCTACCCCAACAGCATCCAGACCCGCATCTACCAGGTCAACTACCTGGCGGCCTTGCGCGAAGGCACCTCCAGCCTGAAGGTGACGACGCCGGGGCGCGCCAATGGCACGGCCGCGTCCAGTGGCAGCACCGGCTCGACCGCCACCACCGGCACCACGGGCAGCACGACCAGCAACAACTCGTCTGGCTCGACCAGCACCACCAGCGACGCGGCCAAGGTGCAGATGACGGTGTCCACCGACTTCTGGCGGGACCTCCAATCCTCGCTCAAGGAGCTGGTCAACTCGGGTGGCCCGGACCGCTCCGTGGTGGTCAATGCCGCAGCCGGCGTGCTGATCGTGCGCGCATCGCCCGCCGAACACCGCAACGTGGCCGACTACCTCAAGGCCCTGCGCATCTCGGTCGAACGCCAGGTGATGCTGGAGGCCAAGATCGTCGAGGTCACGTTGACCGACGAGGCGCAAAGCGGCGTCAACTGGTCGATGTTCCGCTCGTATTCTTCCGGTGGCAAGAAGTACGGTGGCGGCATGGTGGCCCCGGGCGTGACCCTCAACCAGGGCTCTGGTGCCTTGAGTTCCACCGACGTGTCCATCACACCGGGCTCGGTCGTGGCCGGCGCCACAGGCGGGGCGGGCTTCTACGGCCTGGCCCTGCAGGCGGGCAACTTCGCGGCCCTGCTGAACTTCCTGCAGTCGCAAGGTGATGTGCAGGTGCTGTCGAGCCCGCGCATCGCCACGCTGAACAACCAGAAGGCCGTGCTCAAGGTGGGCACCGACGCCTACTACCCGATCTCTCTGGGCAGCAGCAGCAGCACGACATCGGCCACCGCCGGCAACGCCACCACGGTGAACGCGCCGCAGGTGGACACCATGTTCAGCGGCATCGTGCTGGACGTGACGCCACGCATCGACGCCAATGGCGCCATCTTGCTGCACGTGCACCCCATCATCAGCTCGATCGCGCTGGAGACCATCCAGTACTCGGTGGGCAGCACCACCGGCTCGGGTGACCTGCCCAAGATCTCGGTCAGCGAGACCGACAGCATCGTGCGCGTACAAGACCGCCAGATCGTGGCCATCGGGGGCCTGATGAGCCAGCAGGTTGCCAAGAACAAGTCGGGCGTCACCGGCCTGAGCGACCTGCCTTTCATCGGAGGCCTGTTCCGCCAGAAGGCATCGACCACCACCAAGCGCGAGCTGGTGGTGCTGATCAAGCCCACCCTGATTGGCGACGACGGCGAGGGCTTTGACCGCGAAGAGCCCAAGACGACCGCTGCCGAGTGAGCACAGGCAGGAGCCCCGACCATGACACGCCCGACCAAATTCAGACTCGGTGACCTGCTGGTGCAGGACGCGCTGATCAGCAACGATCAGCTCACCGAGGCCTTGGGCGAGCAGCAAAAAAGCGGCCGCAAGCTGGGCAAGGTGCTCATCGACAAGGGCTGGCTGACCGAAGCGCAGATTGCCCGGGCCGTGGCCCGCCAGCTGCACGCGCCCTATGTGGACCTGGCCCACTTCCCGCTGCGGCCCGAGACCGCGCAATTGCTGTCCGAGGCCGCCGCGCGCCGCATGCGCGCCATCGTGCTGGACGACACCCACAACGGCCTGCTGGTGGGCATGGCCGACCCCACCGACATCTACGCCTTCGACGAGATCGCCCGCCAGCTCAAGCGCAACATCGACCTGGCGGTGGTCACCGAGACCCACCTGCTGGCCGCGCTGGACCGCGCCTACCGCAGCACCAAGGAAATCGAAGGCCTGGCCCGCGAGCTCACCACCGAGCTGGCCGGCATGGAAAGCGACCTCGGCGACCTGCTGGGCATCGATTCCAGCAGCAACGAAGACGCGCCTGTGGTGCGGCTGCTGTACTCGGTGTTCGAGCAGGCGCTGCGCATGCGCGCCTCGGACATCCACATCGAACCCATGGAGCGCATGCTGCGCATCCGCTTCCGCATCGACGGCGTGCTGCATGTGCAGACCGAGGCCGACGCCAAGATCTCCGGGGCCGTGGCCCTGCGCCTGAAGCTGATGTCCGGCCTGGACATCTCTGAAAAGCGCCTGCCCCAGGACGGCCGTTTTGCGGTGCGGCTCAAGGACGGCAATGTGGACGTGCGGATCTCGACGCTGCCTTCGCAGCATGGCGAATCGGTGGTCATGCGTTTGTTGACGCAGAACACCGGCATGCTGGACCTGCAGAAGCTGCAGATGCCCGA
>CANBQJ010000221.1 GCA_947371645.1 Burkholderiales bacterium
GACCGGCACCCACCATGCAAGCCGTGAAGATGTTCACCACCCAAGTCTGCCCTTTCTGCGTGCGGGCCAAATCCTTGCTGAAACAGCGGGGCGTGGACGCCATCGAAGAAGTCCGCGTGGACCTGGACCCGGCCCAGCGCGACCACATGATGGCCATCACCGGCCGGCGCACCGTGCCGCAAATCTTCATCGGCGACACCCACGTGGGTGGCTGTGATGAGCTCATCGCCCTGGACCAACGCGGCGACCTGATGCCCCTGCTCAATGGGGCATGAACCGCGCCTGCCTGAACGCAGCGCGCAGCCCCGCACACAAGGGGCTGGTGGCCCGGCGCAACGCGGGCATCCCCTGATCGCGCAAAGCCGCAGCGATCCCGACAATTGTTCTATTAACTAACAATTGACGGTGCCCCATGCGCAAACTCTTCCGACTGGCCGCCTTGAGCCTGTGCCTGGCCTCGATGAGCGCATGCACACTGGCCGCCACCGCCGCCCCGCTCACCGCCAACGCGGACGCACGCACCCAGTACCCGATCGTGCTGGTGCACGGCCTCATGGGTTTTGACACCCTCCTGGGTGTCGATTACTGGTACCAGATCCCCGATGCCCTGCGCAAGGCGGGCGCCACCGTGCTGGTGGCTCAGGTCTCCGCCGTCAACGACAACGATGTGCGCGGCGAACAGCTGCTGCAACAGCTGAAAAGCTGGCAGGCGGCCAAGGGCTACAAGAAATTCAACCTGATCGGGCACAGCCAGGGCGGCCCCACCGCGCGCTATGCCGCCGGTGTGGCGCCGCAGTTGGTGGCCAGCGTGACCACCGTGGCCAGCCCTCACAGCATCGACACCACGCTGCCCACCGACGGCATCCAGCAGCTGCTGGTGACCCAGCCCAAGACGTTCTCCACCCTGGGCGCCTTGATCGGCTGGTTGTCTGGCGCGCCCAAATTGCCGCAAGACCCGGCCGCACTGCTGGCCTGGGCCCAGAACACCGAAGCCTTCAACACCCGCTTCCCCGCGGGCGCGCCCACCACGGTCTGTGGCCAAGGTCCTGAGCGGGCCAGCAACGGCATTTACTTCTATTCGGTCACCGGCAACCAGCCCCAAACCAACAGCTGGGACCCGTCCGACGCCATCCTTAAGCCCACCACCGTGCCCAGCGATGGCCTGGTCACCGTGTGTGCCGCCCACTGGGGCAAGGTGCTGCGCGACGATTACCCCTGGAACCACCTGGACGAGGTCAACCAGGTCTTCGGCCTCATCGGCAAGGGCGCACCCGACCCGGTGGCCTTCTATGTGCAGCAGGCCAACCGGCTGAAGGCCAAGGGGCTCTGAACCCCTTGGCCTTGTGTCCCTCAACGCAGCATGTGCTGCGTCATGGGGTCATGGGCATCACTTGCAGGTGGTCGGTGCGGGCTTGCCATCCAATCGGTCCAGCACATAGTTGATGGACGGCAAGGTCGACAAGGCCAGGCTCAGGTGGTCGCCAACGGCCACGCGGTTGTACTGCACGGCCTTGCCGGCAGCGCAGTAGCCTTGCACCAGGGCATCCACGTCGGCCAGCGGCATGATCTCGTCTTGCGAGCCTTCATAGATGTACATCGGCGCCATGGGCACGCGCTTGCCCAGCTTGTTGATCTCACCGATGGCCTTGATCTCAGGCAGGTCCAGGAAGTTGGCATCGTTCAGGAACTTGCTGCCCTTCTGGAACATGTACTTGGCGATCAGGATGTCGGGCTGGCCTTCCAGGCTGCCCAGCAGGCAACGGCTGCCCATGTCGGTGATCATGTCCTTGCCGGCAGCGGTGGCGTACTTGTCGGGGTCGATTTCAGGGTGGGCGCGAGACAGGCCCACCACGGCGGCAAAGTAGACCGGGGCGAACAAGGTCCCGTCCACCTTCTTGGCCACGTTGAGCAAGTCCACCGGGATGCCGCCCATGGCCGAACCCACGATGTTCAGCTCAGGCGCGTACTCAGGTGCCACCTCGTTGGCCCAGGCCGAAGCATGGCCACCACCGGAGTAGCCCATCAAGGCCACCGGGGTGGATTTGTTCAGGCCGCTCTTGCTGAAGTTCTCCACCGCGCGGATGCCGTCGAGCACGCCATGCGCCGTGTTCGGGCCGGCGATCCATTGCGACTGCAAGCCTTCATAGTCGGCCATGGCCACCAGCACACCAGCCTTGAGCGCCGGGTTGATGGTGTTTTTCTCAAAGAGCTTGTTGGACAGCGTCAAGCCGGAGGGCGAGCAATCCAGCGACAAGCTGTCGTAGAACGACTGGAAGGCCAGCAGCTTGCGGCCCGTGGCGGGCGCCGCCGTCGGGATCAGCAGCGTGGTGACTGCGGCGGTGGGCGTGCCTTGGCCGTCCGTGGTGCGGTACATCACCTGGTAGACCTCTTTCACCGACGATGCGTAGCTGGTGTTGGGCGTGGTGCGGTAGCGCAGCACGGCACCTGGCGCCGCGGCGTTCAGCACGGCGGCCGAGGGCGACTTGTAGAAGGCGTCCTTGCTGGGCACCACAGAAGCGTTGGCGGCCGGGAAGGCCGTCTGAGCAGACACAGGGGTGACGGCCGCCAGCAAGGTGGCGCCAAGCACGGCGGACAAGCCGCAGGAGAGATGTTTACGCATGAAAAACTCCATCAAAGGGTAGTGGGACGATCGAAATGCGGCTGGGCGGTTTGGTCACCGCACACTGCAATCTGGCGAGTCAAACATTGAATCGTTCATCGATCTGGGCATATGGTAGTCATCGCTATTCTTGCAAACAACCACCGAAAACCCTTAGCCGTCGGATATTCGAAATCAAAATCACACAGGCGACAGCAAATCGCCGGGATAACCCCAGATATTCAATATCCAGATGAGCCATCGGCAATGCGCGATGCACGGCAAATTCAAGGCAGCAAAGGCTTCAATAGCCTTTGCTGATTTTCATGACTCAAATTGCATGGGTCATCAACTCATTCAGAAGATGCCCGCCTTGCCAATCAACTGAGCAACCAAGTCCGACACAGTGGTTGCCGGCTCAGGTTTGCGATTGAGTTCCAACGCGCGGATCACCGGCCTCTTGCCAGAGAAATCCAACAGGTTGTCAACGAATGCGCCCACGTCCTGCAAATTTTGCTCCTTGATGCCGGTATCACCGAAAGTCACGATGGTCAGGCAATGCGACATGTTGATCTGACGGTAATTGGGTACGTAATAACCCAGATTCGGCGAACTCGGCAGATGTGAAATGAGATTTCCAATATCCTGCCGCCAGCGCTTGTTCAGATTGGCCAGACGATCTTCTGGTGTTGGTGCCTGCGAGATGTCCGAGAAGAATTTCTCATAGGAAAAAGCCGAATAAACGCCATCTTCTTGAAATAGGGAATAGCCCAAGCGGTCGTTGGGGAATATTTTATTGAGCCCACCAGAAAGGCTACCAAGGTTGTTAACGTCTCCAGCCGCAGGGTACTTGGCGATCAAATCGGTGACGATACCGTTGGGTCCGTCAAGGCCCCAGACCTCTCGGATCTTGTTGTGCAGCGGCAGCGAGGGGGACTGTTCCGATGAACTGGTGCGCGGAGCCCAGAACAACGGTCCAGAATCGGCAAGCAAGGCGGCGTTCTTGGCGCCCAGGGTTGTGCGCATCTGCGGGAAGTTGGCTGTGGAGCCCGTGCCACCGGCAGAGAATCCGGTCAGCAGCAGCACTTCCGGCTTGGGCATGTTGGCGGCCATCCAGGCGGTCACTGCCTTGGCATTCACGCCACCTCGGTGGTACCAGGCAATGCTGCCGGTCTCATCGCTGTAGGTCGTGACCTTGTTGCCGGTGTGCACGTCCCCGGTGCAATAGGTCAGGTAAACAATGTTCCAGCTTTGGGTTTGCACCGAAGCAATGGGGTCGATGCGAGCAGTAAAGGGCGTCACCAAGCCCAAGTGGGCCTGACGGTTCCAGTCCTGCAAATAGTTTGCTGGAATGCCATCGGGATTGACTGCAGCCAGCAAAGTGCCGGCCTTGTTTTCGCATGACCCCTTCTCCCAACAGGCACCGCCACCTTCGTACATCACCACGGTCTTGGTGGTCAATGGCGAACGGTTGACGAAAAATCGATAGGGCGTGCCATTGCCGCAACTGGCGCCGCTGGAGGCCGGCAGTTCCACCATCTCCCACTTCAAGTATGCGGCTTGCGCGGCCAGGCCTGTTATCAGGCTCAAGGCAGCACCTTTGAGCATGGCCAACGTGGCTGCGCGCATGAATTTTTGAATTGACATCTGAGCTCACAGTGAGTTTTCGGATGCGTCAGTTTCATGGAGCGGCTTCAGTTTGCAATTTGCTTTTTCTGCTCACGCCATCGCACCACCCCCTGAACAAGGGGTAAAACACTGTCAGGTGTTTGACTGTGCACCACATGAGGGCTCAGGGTTAGCCTGATATGGGCTGCGTGAGCAGCAAACAATACAATTTACGGGGTGATATGCAATGGCTGTAAAAAATTCAACATCAACCGTGACCAAACCACCGAATGAAATTCATCATTGCCCATTCCCACTCCCGCCGATGGGCCCCAACGCTGGCGCTGATTCTGGCGGGGGCTGGTGGCGCAGCCTGGCGGCTGTATACAGCCCCGCCCTTGGCAAATTTGGAATCCAAGTCCGTGGTGCAGCCAGTTCAATCGACTGGCCAATTTGCAGTTGACGCACCGATGAACCTGCAAAAAGCCGAAACCGACGCTCGTCCTGCTGATTTTTCAGAAGCAGACTGGATTGCGCTGAACAAGGCAGTTGAAGCTGAGCCAGACAAACCGAAGGAGCGTCAGCGTCTCGTCGACTACTTGCGCTTTCAACGGGCGACCGAACAATGGCGCGCGATGAAAGGCAATCCTGATGTGTCGCACCGACAAGCCCTTGCCCGGGAGTTGCTGAACATGCTGCCCCAGCACGTGGCCAACGGGGAGCTCAACACCGGAGAAACAACTTTGCTTCTGCATGCCTTTGCGCAGGACTTGGTCGCAGACCCACCACAACGGCAGGCCTGGATTGACGCGCAGATTCACAACTTGGCGGCCGTGCAAAAGCCAGATCTTGAACGCACACTGGCAGAAGACCGCCGCAAAAACGCCGATTTCTCGCGGCAGCAAGAGGAGATTGTCAACAAATGGGCCAGCGGCGGGCCAAGCAGAGGCGATGCGGCTGCATTGGAAAATCAATTGCAGGCTTTGCGTGAACGGGTGTATGGGTCGGCTGTTGGCAAATGATTCAGCCGTCAGGGACTGACGATCATGATCGGTCACCGCCTGTCAGTCGGATGTCCGCTCATTTTCACCATTTGATTTGGATTGAAATTGCTGGAGGATGCGTTTCTCGGTTGACGACATGCCCGCCAGTTTCATCAAACCCTGGCGGTCGAACACTTCAATGCCTCCATAGGTCACTCGAAGTACGCCCAAGTCGCGTAATATCTGAACCGCACGGTTGGTCGTCTGGCGTGACAGCGACAGCATCAAACCCAGTTGTGCCTGGCTGATGGAGAGCAGGCACGGCCCTGTATTGGGTGCCCGTGCCGAGGCCTCGACCAGCCAGACCAGCCGCCTCGCCAGTCGCGTTTCTGCAGGCAGCAGGGCCTGGTCTTCCAAAGTGATGAAGGCCAGGCGCATGCGCAAGGCCATCAGCGCACCCAGTTCACGCCAATACAGAGGGCTGACGTCCAACATGGAAAGGAGTTCACGCTGCGGCACATGAAGCACGCGAACGGCATCTTCGGCCACAGCATTGTGTGTGCGGGGAAACTGATCGAACAGCGAAATCTCGCCCAACCAGCTGGGCGGATCCATCAGCGACAAAATGGCCTCCTTGCCCGCCTCGGTTGTGCCAGATATCCGCAAAGAGCCCTCCAGCACGGCATACAAGCCATCCGATGCATCGCCCCTGCAAAACAATTTCTCACCGCTTCGCAAGCGGCGCATGGTGGCCAATGAAAGGATGTCGGCCTCAAAATCTCTGGAGACGCCACCAAACCAAGCATCAGATCTCAACAGGGCCAGCACATCGGGCGTGATCCATTCGCGCATAGTCAAAATTCAATGAAATACCTGCAGAAACACAAACCGAACCGCACACCCCGTTGAATGCCTCCCTGAGCCTCGACGTTCACACCGGCAA
>CANBQJ010000222.1 GCA_947371645.1 Burkholderiales bacterium
TCACGCCCGCCACAGAGGCCGGCAGGACGCCAGCCGCACAGCGCAGGCATGTGCTCTACGTGGAAGACAACCCGGCCAACAGCGAGGTGCTGCGGGCCGCACTGGCCCACCGGCCGGAGCTGGTGCTGACCGTGGCCGACAACATCGAGTCGGGCCTGGCTGCCCTGCACGACCGCTTGCGTGCCAAGCGACCGGACATCCTGCTGCTGGACGTGCACCTGCCCGATGCCTCGGGCCTGGAGTTGCTGCGGCTGGCCAAATCCAACCCGGACACGGCCGACATCCCGGTGATCATGATCTCGGCCGACGTGCAGCCGGAGCAGATCGACGCGGCACTGGCGGCCGGCGCGGCCTGCTACGTGACCAAGCCGGTGCAGCTGCCCGCCTTGCTGGCGCAGATGGACGAACTCATGAGCCTGAGCCAGGCCTGACGCAACAGCGTCCTGGCCGGGCTCGGTTCAGCGGGGCGTGTATTCGGGCACCAGGCCGTGCAGGCGTGAGCGCAGCACCGCCGGTGTGCCGGCTGCCTCGTCCTGCGCCAGGGCCAGCAGGCGCTCGATCCAGTCGGTCGGCAGCTCGCCATTGAGCTGGGCCAGACGCAGGCGCGGGTGCGGCGTGGGCAGGGTGGTGTCGGCATCGGCCAGCAGCTCCTCGAAGAGCTTCTCGCCGGGGCGCAGGCCACTGAACACGATGGGGATCTCGGCCTCGGTGTGGCCGCTGAGCGCGATGAGTTCGCGCGCCAGGTCGGCGATCTTCACCGACTTGCCCATGTCCATCACGAAGACCTGACCGGTCTCGGCCAGGGCCGCTGCCTGCAGCACCAGCTGGGCCGCTTCGGGGATGGTCATGAAAAAGCGCGTGATCTCGGGGTGGGTGACGGTGACCGGGCCACCGCGGGCGATCTGTTCCTTGAACTTGGGGATCACGCTGCCGCTCGACCCCAGCACGTTGCCAAAGCGCACGGCCATGAAGCGTGTGCCCGGGCGGCGCGTGGCCCAGTGCGAGATCACCATCTCGGCGGCGCGCTTGGTGGCGCCCATGACGTTGGTGGGGTTGACCGCCTTGTCGGTGGAGATGAGCACGAAGCGGCTGACGCCGGCTTCGGCCGCCGCCTGCGCGCACTGGAAGGTGCCCAGGGTGTTGTTGCGCAGCGCGATCCAGGCGTTGTCGTCTTCCATCAGCGGCACGTGCTTGTAGGCGGCGGCGTGGAAGACGAGGTCGGGCCGATGGGCCTGCATGGCGCGGTGCATCGCAGACAGGTCCTTCACGTCGCCCACCAGGCGCACCAGCGGCAGGTGGGGGAAGTGGATGCCCAGGTCCTGCTCGATCTGGTAGAGCGCGAATTCGCTGAGCTCGAACAGCACCAGGCGGCTGGGGCCGAAGCGCGCGATCTGTCGGCAGAGCTCTGAGCCGATCGAGCCGCCGGCGCCAGTGATCATCACCGTCTGGCCGCTGATGAGGGCCGACACGGCGCTTTCATCGAGCTTGACGGGCTCGCGGCCCAGCAGGTCTTCGGGTTCGATGTCGCGCACGCGGTCGATGCGCGAGCGGCCTTCGCGCAACTCATCGACCGAGGGCACGGTGACCACGGGCAGGCCGGTGGCGGCGGCCAGCTCCAGCGCCCGCTTGCGCTGGGCCAGCGTGGCCGAAGGCATGGCCAGGATGAGGTGGGTGACGTCGTCCAGCACGTCGCCATCGGCCAGCAGGTCCAGCCCGCCCAGCACCGGCAGGCCGACGATGCGGGCACCATGCTTGCGGCGGTCGTCGTCCAGCAGCCCCACCAGCGTCCAGCCGCGGTGCTGGATGCCGGCGATCAGCAGCTTGGCGGCCGCACCCGCGCCCAGCACCAGCGCGCGTTGCCCGCTGGGCTGCGTGCGGCCGTGGCGCCGCGCGCGAGACGATTCGGTGAGCATGCGCACGCTCATGCGCGCCAGGGCCATGGTCACCAGGGCAAAGACCGGGTGCAGGGCCAGCACGGCACGGGGCACCTCCACGAGCTGGGCCATGAGCACCACCACGGCGCTGGCCAGGCCGGCCCCCAGGCAGACCCAGCCCACCCGGCCGATGTCATGAAAACTGGTGTAGCGCCAGGCGGCACGTGGCACGCCCAGCGCCCAGGACACGACGCTGTAGACCGCGATCACGCCCAGCAGCACGGCGCTGTCGTAGCTGGGCCGTTCGTACACCCAGCGCTCCACCCCCATGCGGAACAGGTAAGTGATGTGCCAGGCCAGCGCGATGAGCAGCGCGTCGGCCAGCAGCACGGCCGCCAGGCGCTTGCGGCGCAGGGGGTTGAGGAGGCGGTTCAGCGGGGTCCAGAGCATGGCGGGCATTGTGCCTGCGCCGAGGGCGCTGTCGCCCCGGACCGAGGCTCAGGCGTGAAGCGCGCGGCTTCGCGCAGGCACAGGTCTCGCTGGGCCAGCAGCCCCGCGATCATGTCGTCGATCTGGTGAAGGGCCGATCGCACATCGGCCAGAGATTCGAAATCCAACATCGTTCAGCTCCTTGAGGGGGAGCCGCCCGGAGGGGGCGCAATCGGGGTGGTCTGGGACCTGCCGTGTGACCGGTCTGCTGCCCTGCTTGCCGCCTGCCGGGCGGCCAGAGGGTGTGAAAAGCCCGCTTCAGTCCGCCAGTTGCGAAGTCCAGGAGGGGCGCCACCAGCTTGCAGGCGCGCACAGACCTGTCAAGGCAGACAGAGCGGGGCTCTGGGCCTGATGGGTGACGGCGGGCAAGCGGGCAGACAGGTTCATGCGTCCATCATAGGGCCGCCAGGCCCCGTTCGGCAAGCGGGGTGCAGGCCAGGCCGTGCTCGCGCAAGGCCTCGCGCTCCAGCACCCACAGGTGCCACTTGGCCGCCTTCTGCACCGGCGCGATGGCAGCCAGTTGGCCGTAGAAGTTCGGTGCGTCGGGCGGCCCGACCACCACGGTGCGGGCGTGGGCGCACAAGGCCTGGGTGAATGCGCTGCGCGGCTGGAGCAGGCGCTTGCCCCGCTCGGGGTTGAAGGCCGCGGCGTCGAACAGCTCTTTCAGGTCGTTGTCGTGCTTGGGCAGCTCGGGGTCGTCCCAGTGGGTGAACAGCGGCAAGGGCTGCTTCAGGCCCAGCAGGTAAGGCAGGTCGTAGGCGTAGGACTCGACGTAGAGCAGCTGGGCATCGCCCTGCATGGCCTGCGCAATGCGCGGGGCCAAGGTGTGCGCGGCACGGTTGTCGAAGCGCAGCACGGTGGCGATCAGGGCCAGGCAGAACACGGCAGCACCGATGGCCGCGCGCGACCACCACCGGGGGGGCACGTTGGCCAGCGCGCTGGCCTGTGCTGCTGGCGATGAGGGCGCAGGCAGCAGGCGCACGGCCCACCAGGCCAGGCCGCCAGCCAGGGCCGGCACCACGGGCAGCACATAGCCAGCCAGCTTGGACGCGGGCAGCGAGAAGAAGACCAGGATCACGCCACCCCAGGCGGCCAGCAGGCCCAACAGGGCGGGCGTGGCGGTTGAACATGGCGAAGCGCTTGCGCTCATGACGGGCGCCGTGGCGCCACGGCCACGCCACCAGGCCCATGCCCCCAGGGGTACCCAGGGCAGGGTCAGCACCAGCAGGACGGGCAGGTACCACCACCAGGGGTGCATGTTGTTGAAGCCGGTTTCCGTGAAGCGCTGAAAGTGCTGGTAGACGAAGAAGTAGTGCAGGAAGTCGGGGTAGCGCAGCTGCATGGCCACGAACCAGGGTGCGGCCACCAACAGGAAGACCACCAGGCCCACGACCGACAGCAAGGCCAGCAGGCTGCGCCAGCGCCCCCTCCACACCAGCCAGGCGGCCACCGCCGCACCGGGCAGCACAAAGCCGATGAGGCCCTTGGCCAGCAGGCCCAGCCCCGCCAGGCCCCAGGTGGCCCAGACCGCACGGCGGTGCGGCAGGCCGGCTTCGAACAACAAGGCCGCGTGGGCGCCCATGGCGATGGTGGCGCAGATGAGGCCGGCCACCAGCATGTCCAGGTTGGCGTATTGCGCGCCGCCAAACCAGTAAGGCATGGTCAGCAAGGCCAGCAGGGCCGCTCGCGCATGCCGCACGGAAGACCAGCGCAGCAGCAGCAGGTAGAGCGCCATGGCGCCCAGCCAGGCACCCAGCACCGAGGCCAACCGGCCGGCCCAGGGGTGCAGGCCGAAGGCCTCGATGGACAAGGCGGTGAGCCAGTAAAACAGCGGTGGCTTGTGGAAAAAGGGCAGGCCGTTGAGCGTGGGGGTGAGCCAGTCACCGCTGCGGATCATTTCCCAGGCCACGCTGGCATAGCGCCCTTCGTCGGGCACGGCCAGGTGGCGCCATCCGGTCGTCCAGCCCAGCCACAAGGCCGTCAGCAAGGCCACGGTCCACAGGGGCCAGGGGCGACCTGAGCGCGATGGGGTTGCGACGAAAGGCGCGGCGGGGGCGGACGGCTGGCTCATGAGCGGGTGATGCGACGAAGGAGAAGACCGAAAGTGACCCAGATTGGCCGAAAGATCGGGCGCGTGATCAAAGCGAATGGCGCGAAGGGCGCAAGCGTACACGCCCCCGCCAGGACATCAGCCAGGGCGGCGGGCGGCATGTGCCAGGCGCGTGACCTCGACACCGGCTCGCGCCAGCATCTGCGCCCAGTCCGCGCCACGCAGGGCCTCGAACTCCACCAGGCGCGCCGCAGAGATCGCATCGCCCGGGACAGGCTGGCTGGCAGGGTGGCACATCAGCAGGCCGCCCTGATCGCCATGCGCACCTTGAGCAGGCACCAGCTTCAGCCAGGCCCGCCACAGCGCCAGGTAGCCGGCCACATTGGTGTTGAAGGCGTAAGAGCCCAGCAGGCCACCGGAGGTGCGCAGGCCGCGGCGAGACGCCAGGCGGCGCAAGGCGCCTGAACCCAGTGTGGCGATGACGCCGGCCTTGAGCGCCACAGCCAGCGGCACGCCGGCCTGAGCCTGTTGCAGCACCGAGGTGCCACAGTCGCGCAGCCAGAACCCAGGCGGCAGTTGACCGCGGCGGGCGTCGATCACGGCAAACAAGGCGTCGCGGACCAGCGGCAACTGGTGCACATGCTGGTGCCCGTCGATGAAATCGGGCGGCTGGCCCCAGTGCGCCTCGAAGGCACGCCACTGGCGCTCGATGTCGGCGCGCAGCACGGCCACGTCCAGCTGGCGCAGGTGGCTGGCGGCAATCAGGCGGGACACGCTTTGCGCCGTCCAGGCGCTGCCCGTGCGCTCGCGCGGCATCAGCGTCTCGCTGAAATTGAGGTGCAGCCCCACATCGGCGCGGCGGCCCTCGCCCTGCCCTGCGACCTCGCGCAAGCGACTGGCACCACCCGCCCAGGCCACGCCATCGACCAGGCAGCTCACCGCCGTCACCCGGCCCAGACCCACCAGCTGGCAGACGGCCTGGTTGACGCCATCGTGCAGGCCGAAATCGTCCACGCACACCGTGAGGTGGCGGCTGGCGGCGGCAGGCATGCTCAATCGCCCGTGTGGCCCAGGGCCGAGATGTCCAGCCCCCTGCCCAGCGAACGGCGCACCACGTACAGCGGCCGGTTCTTGACCTCTTCGAAGATGCGAGCGATGTACTCGCCCAGGATGCCCAGAGAGATCAGCTGCAGGCCCACGAAGAAGAGCAGGCAGACGATGATGGTCGTCCAGCCCGAAACCGAGTTGCCGTTGATCAGGAAGTCGACGGTGATGAAAATGCCGTAGAGGAATGCGATGGCCGCCATGACGACACCGGCAATGCTGGCCACGCGCAGCGGCCAGGTGGTGAAGGCGGTGAGGCCGTCGATCGAAAAGGCCAGCAGGCGCAGCGCGCTGTAGTTGGACTTGCCGGCGGCGCGTTCCGCCGGTTCATAGGGGATGGCCACGGACTTGAAGCCCACCCAGGCGTACAGGCCCTTCATGAAGCGGTTGCGCTCGGGCAGGGCCAGCAGGGCGTCGACGACCGAGCGGTCCATGAGGCGGAAGTCCCCGGCATCGGGCGGCACCTGGAAGCGCGACTTGGCGTTGATCAGGCGGTAAAAGGCCCGGGTGCCCAGCTG
>CANBQJ010000223.1 GCA_947371645.1 Burkholderiales bacterium
ATGTGATCGAACCTTCACGCAGAAAAACAAAAAGCCTGGCTGGTCGAGCCAGACAGGCTTTTCATGGTCAAGCGCAAATCACTTGCGCAGACCCAGCTTCGCGATCAGGGCAGCGTAGCGGTCGAAGTCCTTGGACTTCAGGTAGTCCAACAGCTTGCGGCGACGGCTGACCATGCGCAACAGGCCGCGACGACCGTGGTGGTCCTTCTTGTTGGCCTTGAAGTGGGGGGTCAGGTCATTGATGCGCGCAGTCAGGATGGCGACTTGCACTTCGGGAGAGCCGGTGTCACCGGGGCCACGGGCATTGGCCTTGA
Organism: Burkholderiales bacterium; assembly: GCA_947371645.1. The sequence goes on from CANBQJ010000223.1 coordinate 315, forward strand.
CGATCTCGGCCTTGTTGATGTCTTCAACGGACATGGTGTTCCTAAACAATATGCAGGCCTTCCAACTGGCGCGCCACTTGCACACAGGGATGTGCGAGTGAAGTGCCCAGCCTTCAGGTTTCTGCGTTGGACTTGCGGCGCCAGGTGAAACCGACCCGGACCGTGCGTGGTTGCCCCCACCATTGGGGACAGCCCAAGATTCTATACCAAGTCAGCCCGAAGTGGCGAGGTCCCAGCGTGGCTTGACGTCAAAGGACGTGCGGTGGGCCGGCGCATCCAGGCCGGATTGCCAGCGCATGGCGCCGGCCAGGGCAATCATCGCGCCGTTGTCGGTGCACAGGTGCAGCTCCGGGTAGTGCACACGGATGTGGCGGCGGGCGCAGGCCTCATCGAGCTGGGCGCGGAGGTGCCGGTTGGCGCCCACGCCGCCTGCCACCACCAGGCGCTTGAGCCCGGTGGCCTTGAGCGCCCCGAGGGACTTCTTGAGCAAGACCTCGACGATGGCCGACTGGGTGGATGCGGCCAGGTCGGCAAGCCAGGCGGCTCGCGCGGGGTCGGCCAGCGCTTCGGGCTGGTCCAGCAGGTCGGCACGCACCAATTGCGTGCGAACTGCCGTCTTCAGGCCCGCGAACGAAAAGTCATGGTCGCCGGAATGCAGCATGGGCCGTGGCAGCGCGAACGCGTCCGCCCGCCCGCCTTCCGCCATGCGGGAAAGGTGAGGCCCACCCGGGTAGGGCAAGCCCATCAACTTGGCCGACTTGTCAAAGGCCTCTCCTGCGGCGTCATCCACCGTTTCGCCCAGCAAGGTGTAGCGCCCCACGCCATCGACGCGCATCAGCTGCGTGTGCCCACCGGACACCAGCAGGGCCACAAACGGGAATTCGGGCGGGTCGGCCGACAGAAAGGGCGACAGCAAGTGGCCTTCGAGGTGGTGGACGCCCAGCAAGGGCTTGTTCAAAGCCACACCCAGCGCGCAGGCCACCCCGGCACCGACCAGCAGCGCGCCGGCCAGGCCAGGGCCGCGCGTGTAGGCGATGGCGTCGACATCGGCCAGGGCATGCCCGGCATCGGCCATCACCTGGCGCGTGAGCGGCACCACCCGGCGGATGTGGTCGCGCGAAGCCAGTTCGGGCACCACGCCACCGTAGGCCTGGTGCATGTCGATCTGGCTGTGCAGGGCATGGGCCAGCAGGCGCGGCGCAGCGCCCGGCACGGTCTGCACCAGGGCCACCCCGGTTTCATCGCAAGAGGATTCAATGCCCAGAACCAGCTTGGCGAAGGGGTCGCAAGCCAGGGGGGCGGTGTGCGGCAGGAGGGGGTCGGACATGGCGGCAGTGTAGTGCCCGCCCTCGCCCCGGGTTGCAGGCCCCCGGCGAAGGCGCGCTTGTTGCATGAGCAGCATGCATGAACCTGTCGGCGCCGTCCTTGAAGGTCGTGATCGTGCTGCCGGTGACCTTGTCCATCGAACCGGATGACGATGAGGTCGCCGAGGTCGAGCGCACCCGCATCCTGCGCATCGCCTTGCTCGAAGCCGGCTACAACGTGGTGGCCACCTTGCCCGGCGACCGCTTCCTCCCGGAGCGCCTGGCGCAGATCCAGCCCGACCTGATCGTGGTGGACGCCGAGTCGCAAGGGCGCGACATCCTGGAGCATGTCGTGCTGGCCACACGCAACGAGCGCCGACCCATCGTCATGTTCAGCGACGACGAGGACACCAGCTACCTGCGCAAGGCGATTGCAGCAGGTGTCTCCGCCTACATGGTGGCAGGCACGCCGTCGGAGCGCATCAAGCCCGTGCTGGATGTGGCCATGGCCCGCTTCGAGCACGAAGAGCACCTGCGGTCTGAATTGGCTCAGGCCCGCAATGAGCTGGAAGAACGCAAATTGATAGACCGGGCCAAGGGCCTGCTGATGAGCCGCCAGGGGCTGAGTGAACAGGCTGCCTATGGCCGCCTGCGCAAAGCCGCGATGGACAAAGGCCTGCGACTGGCCGACCTGGCGCAGCGGCTGATAGATGCCGCCGACTTGCTGGGGTGACCCTGCCCGTGTGCATTGAGGGTGCGTTGAGGGTGCGTTCTGGCGCACCAGGCACCTTGAACGTGCGCGCCATGCACCAGGCGCACCGAAAGCAGCGCAAAAACCTGGGTGTGCATCAAGAATTCTCTGGCATGGGGCTTGCAATCTCAAAGGCAGCGGGGTCAACGTCGATCCAGCGATCCGCTCGAGAGCCCAATGCAGGGCCTCGGGCTCCAGACAAAGGTGTCATCGAACAGCATTGCTGTGCCCATTGCGGCCGGCTGTGCTGAACGAGACACCTTTTTTGTTTTTGCACACAGGAACGCTTGCACCATGAACTCGCAGGATTTGAAAATGACTCGCCGCACCATCCTGAAGACCGCAGCCGCCGCCAGTGCCGTAGGCGTGGTGCCCGGCCTGCAGTCCGCAGTCTGGGCCGCCGGTTCCGACAAACCCGAGCTGGAAGAGGTCAAGATTGGCTTCATCCCGCTCACCGACTGCGCCTCCGTGGTGATGGCTTCGGTGCTGGGCTTCGACAAAAAATACGGCATCAAGATCATCCCTTCCAAGGAAGCCTCCTGGGCGGGCGTGCGAGACAAGCTGGTGAACGGCGACCTGCACATGGCGCACGTGCTGTACGGCCTGATCTATGGCGTGCAGATGGGCATCGGCGGCCCCAAGAAGGACATGGCCGTGTTGATGACCCTCAACAACAACGGCCAGGCCATCACGCTGTCGAAGAAGCTGGCTGACGCGGGCGCCGTGGACGGCCCCTCGCTGGCCAAGCTGATGGCCAGGGAAAAGCGCGAATACACCTTCGCGCAGACCTTCCCCACCGGCACCCACGCCATGTGGATCTATTACTGGCTGGCTTCTGCCGGCATCAACCCGCTGCAAGACGCCAAGGCCATCACCGTGCCGCCGCCGCAAATGGTGGCCAACATGCGCGTGGGCAACATGGACGGCTTCTGCGTGGGCGAGCCCTGGAACCACCGCGCGATCATGGACGGCATTGGCATCACCGCAGCCACCACCCAGGACATCTGGCAGGACCACCCGGAGAAGGTGCTGGGCGCCACCGACGAGTTCACCAAGAAGTACCCCAACACCGCCCGCGCCGTGATCATGGCCGTGCTGGAGGCCAGCCGCTGGATCGACGCCGGCTTGCAGAACAAGCTGAAGATGGCCGACACCATTGCCGCCAAGTCCTACGTGAACACGGGCGTGGACGCCATCAACCAGCGCATCCTGGGCCGCTATCAGAATGGCCTGGGCAAGACCTGGGACGACCCCAACCACATGAAGTTCTTCAACGACGGGAAGGTCAACTACCCCTACCTGAGCGACGGCATGTGGTTCCTGACCCAGCACAAGCGCTGGGGCCTGCTGAAGGACCACCCGGACTACCTGGCCGTGGCCAAGTCGGTCAACAAGGTGGAGCTGTACAAGGAAGCCGCCAGCGCCATCGGTGTGAGCGTGCCCAAGGATGCGATGCGCACCAGCAAGTTGATCGATGGCGTGGTCTGGGACGGCAAGAACCCAAGCAAGTACGCCGACGGTTTCAAGATCAAGGCTTGATGCACCAGGCGATTGCGGCCCGCTGCAATCGCCTGATCAGCCCCCGCCCCAAGACCCCGCACCTGACAGGAGTCCCCCATGGTCAGCGCCGTTTTCCACAGCCCCTCTGAAGCCAGCGACGCCATCCGCGCCGACAAGGCATCGATGGCATCCACCGCACCCGCGTCCGCCAAGATGAAACAGGCCCCCGCCCCCCAAGCCCTGAAAGTTCAAAAGGCGCCCATCGACTGGGCCGGTCTGTTGCTCAAGACCTTGGCACCGCTGGCCGGCATCGCCCTGGTGGTGGGCATCTGGGGACTGCTGACCTTCAAGAGCAGCACCTTCCCCACGCCGCTGGCCACCTGGCAAGAAGCGGTCAAGCTGTTCTCTGACCCCTTCTATCGCAACGGCCCCAATGACCAGGGCCTGGGCTGGAACATCCTGTTCTCGCTCAAGCGCGTGGCCATGGGCTTTGGCCTGGCGGCGCTGGTGGGCATCCCGCTGGGCTTCGTGATCGGGCGCTCCACGATCATCGCCAGCATGCTCAACCCGCTGATCAGCCTGCTGCGCCCGGTGTCGCCGCTGGCCTGGTTGCCCATCGGCCTGCTGGTCTTCAAGTCGGCCGACCCGGCTGCCATCTGGACGATCTTCATCTGCTCCATCTGGCCCATGATCATCAACACCGCCGTGGGCGTGCAGCGTGTGCCCGAGGACTACCTCAACGTGGCCAAGGTGCTCAACCTCAGCGAGTGGAAGATCGTCACCAAGATCCTGCTGCCCTCGGTGCTGCCCTACATGCTGACCGGTGTGCGCCTGTCGGTGGGCACCGCCTGGCTGGTGATCGTGGCCGCTGAAATGCTGACCGGCGGCGTGGGCATCGGCTTCTGGGTCTGGGACGAGTGGAACAACCTCAACGTGGCCCACATCCTGATTGCCATCTTCGTGATCGGCATCGTAGGTCTGCTGCTCGAAAACGCCCTGGTGGCTGTGGCCAAGCGCTTCAGCTTCGAATGACCTGCACCCCCCGCTCCACACTTTTCGCCCCCAGGAGATCGACATGACTGCATTCATCGACGTCAGCAACGCCGAGATGGTGTTCAGCACCAAGAAGGGCCAGTTCCATGCCCTGCGCGACATCAACCTGAGCATCAACAAGGGTGAGTTCGTGGCCCTGATCGGGCACTCGGGCTGCGGCAAGTCCACCTTGCTGAACCTCATCGCCGGCCTGCTGATGCCCACCGAGGGCGGCCTGATCTGCGACAACAAGGAAATCGCCGGCCCCGGCCCCGAGCGCGCCATGGTGTTCCAGAACCACTCGCTGCTGCCCTGGCTGACCTGCTACCAGAACGTGCACCTGGCCGTGGAGCGTGTGTTCGGTGCCAAGGAAAGCAAGGACCAGCTGAAAAAGCGCACCGAAGCCGCGCTGGAGCTGGTGAACATGACGCACGCCACGCACAAGCGCCCGCAGGAGATCTCGGGCGGGATGAAGCAGCGTGTGGGCATTGCCCGCGCCCTGGCCATGGAGCCCAAGGTGCTGCTGATGGACGAACCCTTTGGCGCCCTGGACGCCCTCACCCGCGCCCACCTGCAAGACGAGCTGCTCAAAATCGTGGCCCGCACCCACAGCACCGTGGTGATGGTGACCCACGATGTGGACGAGGCTGTGCTGCTGTCGGACCGCATCGTGATGATGACCAACGGCCCGGCCGCCACCATAGGCGAAATCCTGGACGTGCCCCTGGCCCGCCCCCGCAACCGCGTGGAACTGGCCGAAGACCCGAGCTACACCCACTGCCGCAAGGCCGTGCTGGATTTCCTGTACACACGCCACGGCGTGGCAGACAAAAAGGCCGCTTGAGCCCCCGCTGACGCCAAATTCTGGCAACCGAGGAGAACGGAAAAGAAACGGTCCGTCGGACTCACCCAAGCTCCCCTGCGGAAGCTGGCATGCGCATTGCATGCATTCAGCTTGATCGCCCGATTCGCCAGAGCCGGGCGGTCTTCCTCAGCGGGGGTCAGTGGGTCCGCGAAAACCTCACCGACCTCTTCACGCCTTCCGGTCCCTGGATCGGAAGGCGTCTTTTTTTGCCGCGACCCAAAACAGGGCGCCCAGCACGATCATGGGCA
>CANBQJ010000224.1 GCA_947371645.1 Burkholderiales bacterium
CCCAGCTCCTTGACCAGTTCGTACATGCGGTCTTGCGTCGGGCCGATGAACTCGGCGCCGGCCTCCACCACGAAGCGCTGGTAGGGGTAAGGCAGGGGCGTGTTCATGCAGCGGCCGCCCACGCGGTCTCGCGCTTCCAGCAGCATCACCTGGCGCCCCGCCTTGACCAGGGCCCGTGCGCAGGCCAGACCGGCATAGCCGCCCCCGATGACGATCACGTCGGTGTCGAAACTGCCTGTGAACGCCTGGCCCGTGGCGGCCTGGGCCGACTTGCTGGCGCCGGCGCTGAGCGTGGTGGCGGCGACGGTGGCGCCGATCTGGCCCAGCCATTTGCGACGGTTGATGTGGGGCATGGTGATTCTCCGGTGTGGTTCAAGGGATCAAAAAGCTGGTGCTCTGGCCATCAAAGGGCGTGATGTGCCCGGACCAATCTTTGGCGTCCCCATGGTGGACGATGCGGTACTGGCCGGGTGGCGTGCCCGGCGGGATGGCCCACTCGATGGTGGCCAGCGACGCGGTGAGCCCCTGGCGTCGCCAACGGTAGGTGGTAGACCAATCGCCGTCATCGGCCACCATCACCCAGTTGACGCCTTCGCGGCGCTGGACCTCCAGGAACGTGCCTTGGCGGTGCAGCTTGTTGTGGGGGTGCCCGGTGCTGAAGCTGACGCGGACCGTCTGCCCTGTACGGTAACTGGGCAAGGCCTGGTCGATCACGTCGCCAAACCCGTGGCCCCTGACGGGGGTGTCGGCGAGCACCCCGGCATAGAACTGGTGCTGCTGTGCCGCCAGCGAGCGCGGCCTGAGCGCGTTCACGCTGGGCCGCGCGGCCGCCATGTCTTGCGCCAGTCGGTCAAGCTCCTGCATCCAGGCGGGCTGCGTCCAGCGCCCGAAGTGGGTGCTGCCGCCCTCGTAATCCTGCACGTCGTACTCCTCGGGCGTCGTGATGTAGCCCGCGTAGGCATTGGCGTAACCGGCCACGATGACCTGGTGCAGGTCGACGCCCAAGGTCTGCGCCAGCTGCCGGCGGATGCGGTGGCCAGACATGATGGTCGGCTCGCCAGGCAGCCCCGCGATGTACACCGTGCCGATGCGCAGCAACTGCACCGGCAGCACTTGCGGCGTCCAGGGCGGCTGGTGCGTGCCCAGGGTCATGAAGACCTCTTTGGGCGCGTGGCACCGCCTGAGCGCATCACTGGCCGGGAACACCACCCGGCCCACCGCGGCCACAAAGGGGTTGGGCTGACCTTCATGGATGAAGGCCGGCCCCGGCCCGTCTTCGACGCTGCCTGCCGCGAAGGTCGTGCCCAGGGCCGCCGGACAGGTGTGCTGAACCTGAGGGCTGCCCGTGTAGCGTGGTTGCACGGCGATGCCACTCATGTCGATGTAGCGCATGCGGTGGTCCACACCGGGGCCCAGCACCTGGCCCGGCAAGGTGGACAAGGCCTGCGCCTTGTCGAACTGCCGCAAGCCGATCAGGCGGGTGTTTTCAAACTGGTCTTCGGTGGGCCCGCTGCCGGGCCGCAGGTTGAGGTTGGGGCTCATGTCGCCCGCCGCCGTCTGGGCAAAGGCGGCCACGAATGCCGGGGGCACCGGCTGCTGCACATGCCTGACGCCATGCACATCGTGCTCCCAGTGCCAGGCCGCATAGCCCTTGTGGTCACCGCTGATCAAGGTGTTCTGGCTGGTCATGCTGGTGGCATGGCTGGGGAACCAGCTGAGGGCGCCCACGTCGCGCTCGCCCTGGCGCAGCGTCATCACGCTCATCTCAGGGTCGATTTCCAGCGGGAAGGCAGCGCGGTCGGCTGCCGCATTGGCCCTGAAAGCTGGTGCAGACCGGTTGCGGCTGGCGTTCAGCAGTTCACCTTGGGCCCAGCGGACGCTGCCGGGTGCCCGGCTGTCGTGCGCCCTTTGCACCGCTTCGACGATGCCGTCCACGATGGCCTCGAAAGTGGCCGGGTGAAAGCCCAGCACCGTGAGGTTGTAGAGCAGGTCGTGCGAGTAGCCGCCCGGGCCTGAATGGGTGTGCGTGGCCGTGAGCATCACGTTGTGCTCGCCGTAGCGGCCACCGTACAAGGCGGACAGCCGCTGCATCACCGCCTGGTGGACGCTTTGCATGATGGCGCCCAGGTCCGACACCACAATCACGATGGCGTCGTGGCTGCCCAGGTCTTCCACCAGGAAGGCGCGGGCACGCAGTCGCTGGTGGATGCCCGTGGTCTGCTGCGTGAACTGGGCGTAGCCAAACATGCCGACGTCGGCCGCCTCGCCGGTGACGTCGCTCATGCCCACGCCCACGAGGTAGGACGCGCCCGCAGGCGCCAGCAACATGCACGTCAGGTAAAAACCCAGCAAGGCGCGCGCCAGGCGTGCAATAGAGAAGCGGTCAGGCAGGTTCACAGCGGCATCAACATCACTTAAGTAGTCATGGCTAGCATAATGAGTTTGGGCGCCCGCGTGAATCTGGGGTTTGCACGGCCTCGAACAAAGGGGGGTGCTGCCCCCTGCTAGACTGGTTTGGCAGCCTTGCTGTGCCCTTTCAGCCCCATGTCCGCCCCCCCCATCGACCCGACTGACCTCAGCCCCATGGCGGGCGCACCCAGGCTGGAACCCAACAAGGCGCCGGCACAAAAGCGCGCCCAGCAGACCTACGAATCGATCCTGCAGGCCACGGCCGAGCTGCTGGCCGAAGTGGGGGTGGAGCGCCTGTCCACCAACCTGGTGTGCAAGCGGGCTGCCGTGTCGCCGCCAGCCCTGTACCGCTACTTCCCCAACAAGTACGCGCTGCTGCACGAACTGGGCGTGCGCCTGATGAACGCGCAAAACGTGCTGATCGAGCGCCACCTGACGCCCGAAGTCTTGCTGAACCCGGTGGACGCCTTGCACCCCGCGCTGGTTCAGCTGTTCATGGCCACCCACCAGCTCACCCTGGACACGACCGCTGGCGTCTGGATCACCCGGGCCCTGCGCGCCGTGCCGACCTTGCAGGGCGTGCGCATCCAGTCACACCAGGCGGTGACGACAGAAATTCAGCAAGGCTTGACCTTGCTGTACCCGCACACCAACGCCGAACAGCTGCGCATCACCGTGCGCCTGTCGGTGGAGCTGATGTATGCGGCCATCGAGATGCTGTTTGACGATCCGGGCCTGGACCAGCACCAAGCGGCCGACACCACCGCCTGGGTGGTACACGACATGTTCGACCGCATCGGCCTGGTCACCCCATTGACCTGAGCCATGAGGCTTCAGCGCTTGAAGCGCGCTTCAATGGCCTGAGACCACCGCAGGTCATGTCGGTATGCGAAGTTGGCGGCGGGCCAGGCCAGCATGCACAAGACGCCGGTTGCGTACTCGACGTGGCGCAGGCTCGTCGTCCGCGCGTCCATCGCGGTCAGCTCCATGACATGGCGGATCGTGGAACCCCACAGCCCGCCGCCCCACTCGATGCGATGGCGGTCGTTCTGGTAGACCACATTGGGCAGGAAGAGCCGCTTGACCCAGGGCGCTTCCAGGGTCATCAGGAAGCAAGCGCCTGGCGTCATGGGCCCCTTCTTGAATCGGCTGATGGCGCGCAAGCCAGGTGTCCAGTCCGGCCACGCGTCGATGTCGGAGAGCAGCGCATACAAGGTGTCGATGTCGGTCTGAATCACACTGGTGTGATCGATCCAGGTTTGGCGGGGCGGCAGGGTGAAGGGTGTTTGCATCGTTGCGGACGCGAGGTGTGGCGTCACATCGGGATCAGGTTGGCCTCAGTGTGGCCAGATTGAACGGGCTATCCGGCCGGCTCGGCCTCGGCGTGGTCAGCCGCCCCCCGGTTCACGGGGAAGGCAACTGTCGGCTGAGCGACCATGACCGGGACGGGCGCCAAGGGTTTGCGATGGGTGAGCCTCACACGCCAAGCCTGAGTCGCCGCACAGGCGTCCACGTCGGCCAAGCCAAACGAACCCTTGCCAAAACGTGCATTCCTGACGCCCGCAAGCGGGGGCCTTGTCGGGCGCACACCCCATCTGTCGCCCAGGCGTCCGCTCAGGCTGAGACACGCCGACAAGATGGCGCTGCGGACGCCTTTTGAGCCCGCGGCGGCGATTTGACAACGATCATTTTCACTTGTACAGTCGCGCCCAATCGTTCTGGACGGCTTGTGCCACATCAAGCCATTCGGTCCGCGTGAACCTGACCTGGAGAAGATGGCATGTCTGAACACTTTGATGTCCTGATCGTGGGCGCTGGCTTGTCCGGCATCGGTGCCGCGCGGCACCTGCGCAACCACTGCCCCGACAAGACTTTCGCCATCCTCGAAGGCCGCGAAGCCATGGGCGGCACCTGGGACTTGTTCCGCTACCCCGGCATCCGTTCCGACTCGGACATGTACACCCTGGGCTACAACTTCAAGCCCTGGACCGAACCCAAGGTCATCGCAGACGGTGACCGCATCCGCAACTACATCGAAGAGTCGGCCCGTGAGGGCGACGTGGCCAGGCACGTCCGCTACAGCCACAAGGTATTGAAGGCCGACTGGTCCAGCGAGACCGCCAGCTGGACGCTGCAGGTCCAGAAGAAGGACGGCGAGACCGTGCAGATCAGCTGCAACTGGCTGATGATGTGCTCCGGCTACTACAACTACGAAGAAGGCTTCACGCCTGACTTCCCCGGCCGTGACACCTTCAAGGGCCAGGTCATCCACCCTCAGTTCTGGCCCGAGAAGCTGGACTACAGCGGCAAGCGCGTGGTGGTGATCGGCTCTGGCGCCACCGCCATCACCCTGATCCCGTCGATGACCGACAAGGCCCAGCACGTGACCATGTTGCAGCGCACGCCCAGCTACGTGATCTCGGTGCCGCAGTTCGACCCGATGGTGCGCTTCCTGAGCAAGTTCCTGCCGGCGATGACGGTCTACAACATCAGCCGCGCCCGCAACAACTTCATCACGCAGTCGATCTTCAAGCTGTCGCGCAAGTACCCCAACTTCATGCGCAAGCTGCTGCTCAAGCAGGTGAAGGCGCAGGTGGGCCCGGACTTCGACATGAAGCACTTCACCCCGCCTTACAACCCCTGGGACCAGCGCCTGTGCGCCGTGCCCAATGGCGACATGTTCAAGGTGCTGCGCAAGGGCAAGGCTTCGGTGGTCACCGACCACATCGACCGCTTCGTGGACAAGGGCATCCTGCTCAAGTCCGGCCAGACGCTGGAAGCCGACATCATCGTCACTGCCACCGGCCTGAACCTGCGCCTGTTTGGCGGCATGGCCATGACGGTGGACGGCAAGGCCGTGGACATGAGCAAGCGCATCTCCTACAAGGGCCTGATGTTCAGCGACCTGCCCAACATGTCCAACACCCTGGGCTACACCAACGCCTCGTGGACGCTGAAGGCCGACCTGATCGCCGAATACGTGTGCCGCCTGATCAAGCACATGGACAAGACCGGCACGCAGATCGCGCAGCCCGTGCGCAATGACCCGTCCGTCAAGGAAGCCCCACTGCTGGACATGAGCTCGGGCTATGTGGCGCGCGCCGCCGCCCACCTGCCCAAAGGCGCCGACAAGGCCCCCTGGAAGCTCTACCAGAACTACGCCCTGGACATGGAACAGCTGCGCAATGGCAAGCTCGACGATGGCGTGATGACCTTCAGCAAGGCCACGGGCGCCGGCACGCAACGCAAGGCCGCCTGACCCCCGCCGCAGCCGGGCGCCTTGCCTCCAGCCCCCAGGGCCTGCCACCCACGCGGTGCAGGCCCTTGTTGTTGGTGGGCGCGTCAGCGATGGCCCCGGCGCAAACCCTGAAGCCGGGTGTCGCCGACCGGTCACGCTGCTGCGCCATAATTCACCGCCAGTTTCAGTGGCTTTTCGCGATTGGCTTGGACCCTCACCGGCGCATCCCGCGCCCCTGGCTCGCGCACCACATCAACCCTAGGACTTTTTCACCATGACCGACCAGGCCAACCAGCCCAGCTTTGCCATCCAACGCATCTACCTGAAGGACCTGTCGCTGGAGCTGCCCAACGCGCCCGCC
>CANBQJ010000225.1 GCA_947371645.1 Burkholderiales bacterium
GTGGAAGAAAGCATCAAGGAAGCGCTGGACTTCCGCCGCGCCATGCGCAAGGTGGAAAAGGACTACGGCAAGGACTGGTGGTTCAAGGTCTGGGGCCCGGACAAGCTGGCCCCCGCCGACATCGGCAAGCCCACGGATTGGGTGCTCAAGGCCAACGAGAAGTGGCACGGCTTTGGCAACCTGGCCGAAGGCTTCAACATGCTGGACCCGATCAAGTCCACCATCATCACGCCGGGCCTGGACGTGTCGGGCAAGTTCGCCAAGAGCGGGATCCCGGCCAGCATCGTCACCAAGTTCCTGGCCGAGCACGGCGTGGTGGTCGAGAAAACCGGCCTCTACAGCTTCTTCATCATGTTCACCATCGGCATCACCAAGGGCCGCTGGAACACGATGCTGACCGCGCTGCAGCAGTTCAAGGACGACTACGACAAGAACACGCCCATGTGGCGTGTGCTGCCCGAGTTCAGCAAGAAGCACCCCAAGTACGAACGCATGGGCCTGCGCGACCTCTGCCAGGCTGTGCACGAAGCCTACGCCAAGGGCGACATCGCCCGCCTGACCACCGAGGTCTACCTCTCCGGCCTGGAGCCGGCGATGAAGCCCAGCGACGCCTACGCCTGCATCGCCCGCAAGCAGACCGAGCGCGTGGAGATCGACCAGCTGGAAGGCCGCATCACCACCTCGCTGCTGACACCTTACCCGCCGGGTATCCCGCTGCTGATCCCGGGCGAGCGCTTCAACAAGAAGATCTGCGACTTCCTGAAGTTCACGCAGAGCTTCAACGCCGCTTTCCCCGGTTTTGCCACGGATGTGCACGGCCTGGTGGCCAATGAGCTCGCCGACGGCCGGGTGCACTACTACGTGGACTGCGTTGCCGGCAAGGCATGACGGTGCGCGGGGTCTGCCTAAAATGAGGCCCTGTTTCTCCATGTGAACGCACCGTGAAGCCTGCCGTGTCCATCTCGATCCGATCGCCCCGATCCCGCCTGCTCATCGCCTTGCTGGGCCTGGCCCTGCTGGTTGTGGCGGTCCTGGCCTGGCGCTGGTGGGGCAACAGCCAGGTGACGGCCGCCGCGCCGTCGCCGGCCGCGTCTCAGGCCCAGCAGCCGGCGGCAGCGGCACTGGCCAGCAGTGGCCCCCGAGGCCCGGATGCGCTGCGTGCATTCCTGTTGCAAGGGGCGCTCAAGGGCATCAAGGTGGTTGGCACCTGGTGCGTCACACCGCCAGATGGCCTGAAGCCATGCGAGCAGTTGCGTGACCGCTTCGAGTACTACCTTGCTGCGGCGGGCGCGGTCAACCCGCAGGAGCTGCGCAGCCTGGTGGAAGACGACGCCAAGCGTGCGAACGGCGTGGCCGTGGGCGACCAGCTTGTGGTTGTGTACGACCGCTACCTGGCGGTGCGCGACTACGCCTTCCAGAAACCCCTGGACCTCAACAACCTCGATCTGTGGAGCGCTGCCCTGGACGAGCGCCACCAGGTCCGTTGGCAAGGCATGGGCGCGGAATGGGCTCAGGCGTTTTTTGGGCAGGAAGAGCGCACCGCCCAGACCGCGCTGGCCAGGGCCCGGGCGGGGCAGGTGGCGGCCACGGCCAACAACACCCCGGCACCGCGGCCCAACGGCTTGGCCAAGCCGGGGCAGGTTGCGCCAGGCAACGGTCTGGACAAGGCCAGCCTGGAGCAAATGCGCGTGAACCAGAAGATCGACGACGTGAGGGAGGAGTGGATGCGCCTCGACGGCAACAAGGCGCTCACCGACCAGGAGCGCGCCGCGCAGCTCAAGCGCTTTGTCGCTCAGCACGTGGACCCGAAAGACCAGGAGCGGGTGATGTTCTTTGCCCGCTTGCGCAAACCTTGAAGCCTGCGCAGGGGGTCTCAGGGCAGCATCAGCGTGAAGCGGGTGCCCTGATCCAGCTGATCGGGCCGGCATGGTTGCACGCTGATCTGGCCTTGCCGTTCGCCCAGCGTGTGGGCGCGGGCGATGGCCTGGCACAAGGCCGTGCCCAGACCTGTCGATGGGCCCTGGGCGTCAGCAGCCCCCAGGCCCACACCATCGTCGTCCACCCTCATGGCCAGCCAGGCTTGCCCAGCGGCGTCGTGCACCAGTTGCGCAGACAGCGTGATGCGCGTGCGCGCAAATCGGCTGGCATTGTGGATCGCCGCGTCCATGGCCATGTTGACCAGTCGCGGGTCCAGGTACCAGTAGGCGGGGCTGTCCGGCACAGCCATGAGCGTCACCTGCAAGGTGCTGCCGGCCCGTTGAAGCCGTGATTGCCAGCGCCTTTGCAGGCCATCCAGCACGGCGGCGGGCGACTCGTCTTCGCACAAGGCGCGCAGCTGGCCTTGTTCGGCGCCATAGAGCGTCAGGAATTCCACGAACTGCTGTCGCAAGCCCTGGCAGTGCTGGTGGGCCTGCTCGGCCGCTTGTGGCGTGGGCGTCTGGCTGAGCAAGCTCAGCTCGGCCTCCAGCCCGCCCAGTGCGTTCTTGAGGTCATGCGCGATCAGCGCCAGCACCTCGCTCATCGTGCGGCCTCAGTGCTGCAGGCTGGGGGCTGACTCCAGCATGGTTTGCGTTTCGCGGAAGTAGCGCCGCATCATGGTGACTCGGTCGTTGGCGGGCATGAGCTTTTCCAGCCGCGTGAGGTAGCTGCGCACGCGCTCGATCATGTCGGCGTTGTGCTCCTTCTTGAGGCGCAGCGCCATGCAGTTGATCTGGGTGGCTTGCAGCAGCACGCCGGTGTTCTCTGGGTAGGCCTTGACCGCGGCTTCGATGGCCGAGACGGCCGCGTCGATCTGGCTGTCGCGCAGCAGCTTGCGGGCGTCGGCCACCTTGGTCTCCAGCCCCTTGGCGGCCGAATGGACCACGGCCTCGATCTGGTCTTCGTGGCCTGTATCTCGCAGGGCCTTGCTGATGAGCTGCTTGACGCGCACGTTCTCGTGGTCGGCGCTCACGGCGCTTTCCATCAGGGCCAGGCCCGCGTCCTTGTTGCCGGCCACGATCTCGGCCTTGGCCAGGGCCACGGTGGCGAAGTCGGCCTTGCCTTTGCGCGTGGTTTCGCGGGCGCGCGCCAGGGTCTTGTGGGCCTGTTCGAACTGGCCCGTGGCGATTTCGGCCTGGGCCTGGATGGCCAGGGCGACGTTGCTGAAGGCGGGGGCATTCTTGAAGCTGACTTGGCCTTCGGCCAGCACCTTGAGGGCGTCGGCCGCTTCACCCTTGTCGATCAGGGTCTGGGCCAGCAGCAGCGAATCTTGCGGCTGGGCCACGATGGAGCCCTTGCTGGACTTGGTGGCCTTGCCCAGCGCCTCTTTGGCGGTGTCCAGGTCACCATTGCGGTAAGCGCTTTCGCCCAGCATGCGCTGGCGGCGCGCCGACGGGATGACCTCGGCCGCCTCGCGCAACACCCACATCGCGCCTTGCGGGTCGCCCAGGGCTTCCAGCGAATCGGCCACCACGTCGAAGGCGGCCATGTTCTTGTCACCCTCGCGTGAATCCAGGATGTCTTGCGCCAGCTGCTTGGCCTGGTCGAACTGGCCTGCGGCCTTGTGCGCGCGGGCCAGCCCGATGCGGGCCCAGGTCAGGTCCTGGCGCTGCTCCAGCGCGGCACGGTACACCGCCTTGGCGTCTTCGTGGCGGCCCAGCTTGAGCAGGGTCTGGCCCTTGAGCTGCAGCGCGCCCATGAACCAGCGGTTCTTGGCGGCCAGCACCTTGTCGCACTCAACCAGGCCTCCGGCCAGGTCTTCCTTGAGCAGCTTGAGGTGCACCGGCAGCAGGGCATCGCGCCGGTCCAGCATGTTCTTGAGCCGGTCTTCGATGTCGTTGGGCGTGATGGGCTTGAGCAGGTAGGCGTCAGGGTGATGCTCGGTCGCAGCGGCCACGGAGGCGTAGGTGCTTTCGGCCGTGATCATGAAGAACAGGCAGTCGGGCGGGATGAGTTGTTGCTCGCGCAGGAGCTCGAACAGCTGCTGGCCGTCGGACTTCTGGTTGAGGTTGTAGTCGCAGAGGATCAGGGTGTACTTGCGCGACTTGATCAGCTTGATCGCGTCTTCGGCGGTGGCGCAGGTGTCCGTCTTGGTGATGCCAAGCAGCGCCAGGTGCCCGCGCATGGTGCTTTGCTGCACGGCCATGTCATCGATGATGAGGGCCGACAGGTTGGAGTAGGGCGTGACGATGGCCATGGCAGTTCACTCGGGTCCGTTGCTCGAGGCAGCGCAACCCTCTGGGATGCGCCACGACTCAGGCATGCCACGCGGTGATCCACCAGCAAGCCTGTAGTCGGCATTTCGGTATGCGGGTGGGGAACTTGAGCAGTTGGCGGGCCGCAGCCAGGCCGATTTGCCACGCCATGAAAAAAGCCAGGCAGCGCCTGGCTTTTGCATGCATCAAGAAGGCAAGCCCTGGAAGGCAATCCGCCTCACTTGAAGATGTTTTTCACGCGGTCTGTCCAGCTTTTGGAGTTGGGCGAGTGCTTTTCGCCGCCTTTCTTGAAGGACTCGTCCAGCTCTTTGAGCAGCTTGCGCTGGTGCTCGGTGAGCTTGACGGGTGTCTCCACGGCAACGTGGCAGTACAGGTCGCCGGGGTAGCTGGAGCGGATGCCCTTGATGCCCTTGCCGCGCAGGCGGAAGGTTTTGCCGTGCTGGGTGCCTTCGGGGATGTCGATTTCCGCCTTGCCGCCCAGGGTGGGCACTTCCACGCTGCCGCCCAGTGCTGCCGAGGTCAGTGGCACCGGCACCGTGCAGTGCAGGTCATCGCCATCGCGCTCGAAGATCTCGTGCTGTTTGATGCGGATCTCGATGTAGAGGTCGCCCGGTGGCCCGCCATTGGTGCCCGGCTCGCCGTTGCCGGCCGAGCGGATGCGCATGCCTTCGTTGATGCCCGCCGGGATCTTGACTTCCAGCGTCTTGGTCTTTTTGACGCGGCCCTGGCCGTGGCAGTTCACGCAGGGCTCTGGGATCACCTTGCCGGTGCCCTGGCAGTGCGGGCAGGTTTGCTGCACGCTGAAAAAGCCCTGGCGCATGTGCACCGTGCCCGAGCCATTGCAGGTGGGGCAGGTCTTGGCACTGGTGCCGGGCTTGGCACCGCTGCCGTGGCAGACGTTGCACTCGTCCCAGGCGGGGATGCGGATCTGGGTGTCCTTGCCGGCCGCCGCTTCTTCCAGCGAGATCTCCATGGCGTAGGACAAGTCGCTGCCACGGTAGACCTGGGGGCCGCCACTGCGGCGCCCGCCGCCGCCTTGCTGACCAAAAATATCGCCAAAGATGTCGCCGAAGGCATCGGCAAAGCCACCGAAGCCTTCAGGGCCTCCGCGGCCGCCACCCATGTTGGGGTCGACGCCGGCGTGGCCGTACTGGTCGTAGGCGGCCTTCTTCTTCGGGTCGGAGAGCATCTCGTAGGCCTCTTTGGCCTCCTTGAACTTCTCTTCGGCTTCCTTGGCCTTCTCACCCTGGTTGCGGTCAGGGTGGTGCTTCATGGCCAGCTTGCGGTAGGCCTTCTTGATGTCTTCGTCCGAAGCGCCCTTGGCCAGGCCCAGCACTTCGTAGAAATCGCGTTTTGCCATGTTGAGGTCGGCTCACGTTGAGGTGGTGGTCACGGGTGGTGATCCAGCCACGTTGGAAACCGCAAGGGCACAGGGCGCGAGCGCTTGCTCGTGCGGCCTGTGCCCTCGGGCCTGGATGATGCCCCAGTCCAGACGCGCTGCTTGCGCGCGCGCCCCGGACCGATCAGTCTTTTTTGACTTCCTTGAACTCGGCGTCCACGACATTGTCGTCGGCCGGGTGAGCATGCTCGCCGCCCGGTGCGCCACCGGCTGCGCCTGCTGCCGCACCGGCCGCACCTTGGGCCGCCTGCGCATCGGCGTACATCTTCTCGCCCAGCTTCTGGCTGGCCGTCATCAAGGCGTTGGTCTTGGCCTCGATGTCGTCCTTGTCTTCGCCCTTGAGCGCTTCTTCGACGTCCTTGATCGAGGCTTCGATCTTGTCCTTCTCACCGGCTTCCAGCTTGTCGCCGTA
>CANBQJ010000226.1 GCA_947371645.1 Burkholderiales bacterium
GCACCGGCATCGACATCCACCCCGGTGCGCAGATCGGCCCGGCCTTTTTCATCGACCACGGCACCGGCGTCGTCATCGGCGAGACCACGGTCATTGGCCGAGGCGTGCGCCTCTACCAGGCCGTCACGCTGGGCGCCAAGCGCTTCGCCACCGATGACACCGGCGCGCTGGTCAAAGGCAACCCACGCCACCCCATCGTCGAAGACGAGGTGGTGATCTACGCCGGCGCCACCGTGCTGGGCCGCATCACCGTGGGGGCAGGTTCCACCATCGGCGGCAACGTGTGGCTGACCCACAGCGTGCCGCCAGGCAGCCACATCACCCAGGCCCAGACCCGCGACACGCCGCTCTGAGCCTTCACGTCTCACCCCCTTCATTCACCACCCGTTGACTTCCAGGAGCCTGCATGGCCAATAACCACGAACAAAGCACCGCCTTGGGCGACATCGCCGCCCGGCAACTTGCCATCGCCACCCGCACCGTGCCCCAGATGGGCACCATCACGCCGCGCTGGCTGACCCACCTGCTGCAATGGGTGCCGGTTGAGGCTGGCATCTACCGCGTCAACAAGGTGAAGGATGCCTCCAGCGTGACGGTGGACTGCTCCGGCCGCGACGAGCGTGAACTGCCCCAGACCTTCGTGGACTACATCGAAGACCCGCGCGAGTACCTGCTGTCGGCCGTGAACACGGTGCTGGACGTGCACACCCGTGTGTCCGATCTGTACTCCAAGCCCTACAACCAGATTGCCGAGCAGCTGCGCCTCACCATCGAGACCATCAAGGAGCGTCAAGAGGCCGAGCTGATCAACAACAAGGAATACGGCCTGCTCAACAGCATCGCGCCGCACCAGCACATCCAGACCCGCACCGGGGCGCCCACGCCCGATGACCTGGACGAGCTGCTGGCCAAGGTGTGGAAGGAGCCCGGTTTCTTCCTGGCCCACCCGCTGGCCATCACCGCCTTTGGCCGCGAATGCACCCGCCGTGGCGTGCCACCGCCCACCGTGTCGCTGTTCGGTTCGCAGTTCATCACCTGGCGCGGCGTGCCGCTGATCCCTTGCGACAAGATCCAGATCGAGGACAACAAGACCAAGATCCTGCTGATCCGCACGGGTGAGAGCCGCCAGGGCGTCGTGGGCCTGTACCAGCCCGACCTGCCTGGCGCGCAAAGCCCCGGCCTGGCCGTGCGTTTCATGGGCATCAACCACAAGGCGATCGCGTCCTACCTGGTGTCGCTGTATTGCTCGCTGGCCGTGCTGACCGACGATGCCATCGCCGTGCTCGAAGGCGTGGAGATCAACAAGTACCATGAGTACAAGTGACCACAGCGCCCTGGGGCTGCCCGACGTGGCGGAGCTGACCCGATTGGCCAACCAATTCTTCTCGTCCTTGCCAGGGCAGGCGCCTGTGGCGGCACCTGCTGCGCCGGGCCTGCCCAGCGGGCTGTCGCACCTGGGGCCACAGGCCGATGCGGGTGGCGGCAGCCACCCCTTGGCTGTGCAGAACGTGCCTGCCAGCCGCGCCGCCACGGGCGCCCATTCTGGCAGCCTTCCCTCCACACCGGCATACGAGGGCGTGCCTTCGGTGCCCACGGTGGCGCAACCTGGCCAGGTCCCGGCCTCTTTTGGGCGTGAACTGCCTGCCAATGTGCCGGCACAGCCGCCCAACCCGGGCGCGGTGACCCAAGGCGTGCAGCCCATCCTCATCGTCAACCCGACGGATTGGGGCTTGCCCAGCGACCAGGACCTGAGCCAGTTGCTGAGCCTGCGTTCGCCTGAGCGCGTGCATGCACCGGCCCACCCGGGCCAGGCCTCGTCGTACTACTTCCTGGCCGATGGCTTTGCGGGCTTGGGGCATGTGGGCGGGGCACAACCGGGGCTGAACACGCCGGGTCAATCGGCACGTCCGCTGTCCCCTCTGGCCAATGGCTTCTCGCCGCCATTCGATGTGAACTTGGTGCGGCGGGACTTCCCCGTGCTACGCGAGCACGTCAACGGCAAGCCCCTGATCTGGCTGGACAACGCCGCCACCACCCACAAGCCGCAATCGGTGATCGACCGGATCTCGTACTTCTACGAACACGAGAACTCGAACATCCACCGCGCGGCACACGAGCTGGCCGCCCGCGCCACAGACGCCTACGAAGGCGCCCGCGAAAAGGTGCGTGGCTTCCTCAACGCGCGCTCGACCAACGAGATCGTGTTCGTTCGCGGCACCACTGAGGCCATCAACCTGGTGGCCAAGACCTGGGGCCAGGCCAACTTGCGCGCTGGCGACGAGGTCATCGTCAGCCACCTGGAACACCACGCCAACATCGTGCCCTGGCAACAGCTGTGTGCCACCACGGGCGCGAAGCTGCGCGTGATCCCGGTGGACGACGATGGCCAGGTCCTGCTGGATGAATACGCCAAGCTGCTGGGCCCGCGCACCAAGATCGTGTCCTTCACCCAGGTGTCCAACGCCCTGGGCACGGTCACCCCGGCCAAGCAGATGGTGGCGATGGCGCACAGCGCTGGCGCCAAGGTGCTGGTGGACGGCGCGCAGTCCGTGTCGCACATGCGTGCCGACGTGCTGGACCTGGACTGCGACTGGTTCGTGTTCTCCGGCCACAAGGTGTTCGGCCCCACGGGCATCGGTGTGTTGTACGGCAAGGAAGCCTTGCTCAACGACACCCCGCCATGGCAAGGCGGCGGCAACATGATCAAGGACGTGACCTTCGAGCACACGCAATACCACGATGCCCCGGGCCGCTTTGAAGCCGGCACGGGCAACATCGCGGACGCCGTGGGCCTGGGGGCTGCGATCGACTATGTCCAGCGGCTTGGCATCGACCACATCGGCGCCTACGAGCACCAGCTGCTGCTGTACGGCACCCGCCTGCTCAAAGACGTGCCCGGTCTGAAGTTGATCGGTACCGCGCCGGACAAGGCGGCGGTGATGTCCTTCACCTTGCAGGGCTACCAGACCGAAGAGGTTGGGGCCGCCCTGAACAAGGAAGGCATTGCCGTGCGTTCGGGCCACCATTGTGCGCAGCCCATCCTGCGCCGATTTGGGCTGGAAGCCACGGTGAGGCCCTCACTGGCCTTCTACAACACCTGTGCAGAGATCGACACGCTGGTGGGCGTGCTGCACCGGCTGGCGGGGCAGCAGCGTCACAGATGAGGCCTGGCCGACGCTGCTGATCTGAAGGCATCCCTCGGGGTGCCTTTTTTGTGTCACGGGGCATCCGAACGGGCTGTGCCCTGTGCCAAACGCCTCACACATTCGCCCAGTGCGGGCAACGCCCATGACATGTCAGGCGAATAAGGTGGCCAACAGGGTGCCAAAGGCATTGCCCTGTGCGCGCCTGGCGAATCACCTGCCTCATCAACTGTCACCGGGAGTCTCATCATGGTTCGTTCCTATCCGGCGGCCTTGGCCGTGGCTGCAGCCCTGTGCTGCACCACCGCCATGGCTGCGCCCACCAACGTCGTCCAGGCCAGCCTGGGCACCGTCATGCTGCCGCTGTCGCAAGGGTTCAGCAACAGCTTCACCGCCACAGGTGGCGCAGGCTACGTGGACGCCAGCGGTGACACCATCGATGGCAGCACCATCACGGCGCCATTCAAGGCATCCGAACCTGCTGTGACCGGTGTCTTCAACTTCTACGACGACTTCACCTTCACGCTGCCGGCCAACACCGATGGCACCTTGACAGCCTCGGCAGTGAGCGTCAGCTTGCTGAACCTCTTTGGCATCAACAACCTGCAGGTTCGCCTCTACCCCGTTTTGAGCGGCCTGACCACGGGCGCGCCCGCATCGGTCGTCAGCGGCTGGAGCTCACCCCTGAGCGCTGGGAGCTCCACCCTCACGGTGTCCACCTTCGCCTCTCCGGTTGCCGTTTCTGGCGGCCAGACGTACACGCTGGAAGTCCGCGGTGCAGTCGTCGGCGCCACGGGCAGCTATGGCGGCAACCTCAACATCAGCCCCGTGCCTGAGGCTGATGGTTGGGCGCTGTCGGTGATGGGCCTGGTGCTTGCCGGCCTGGCGGGCCGTCGTTTGCGCACCAGCGCTTGAGCGGGTGCGCGGCAGCAACAACTGCCGCGTGCAGAGGGCGAGGGGGCCGCTCAGGGCCCCACGCGTTGCGCCAACGCGGCCATCCGTTGACGCAAGGGCCCGAGTTGAGCCGAGTCGGCGGGTAAAGCCGCTTCCAGCCGCTTGAAATAGCTCAGCGCCGCCGCGTCGTCACGCCGTTCCAGCGCCGCTTCGGCGGCCAGCCCCAAGGCCGCCTCATGGCGTGGTGACAGCTTCAAGGCGCGCTCGATCAGGGCCTGTGGCTCACCCACCAAACCCTGCCCTTTGTTCATGGCCAGGGTCACCGCGTATTGCGCCAGGGTGTCGGCATCGCCCGTGGTCAGGCGCGCCCATACTTGGTAGGCCGAGGCGGCTTCTTTCACCAAGCCAGCCTGCTCGCAGCTTTGGGCCAGTTGCTTCCAGCCTTCAACGTCGCCGGGTGCCTGCCGCAGGTGGGCGATGAGCCCAGGGATGTCTTGCGGTCGGTCTGTGGCCGCTTTGGTGCTGGCCACGTTGGGAGCCGACACAACTTGCTTCGCCACCTGTGCGGCTGAGGACCTGGCCGATCCCGGGCCGACACCCAGGGCCTCCCACTGCCCTACCCGCATGTAGCTGAGGCCCACGGCGGCAACCAGGGCGGCGCTGAGCCCAGTTGCCACCTTCTTGCTGATCGCGGGTGCCTCCCCGCCAGCCCCCGTGCGCAGCAGCGGACGACACACCAGCCAGCATGAGCCCAGGGTCAAGCCCAGGGCCAGCGTGGCGAAGGTCCAGACGGTCGAGGTGGGTACATCAGCCATGGTTCGTTGCCTGGTTCAGTGGGCATCCGCCACATGGCCGTTGTAGGCCCTGAGGTCGTCAAGCTTGACCACGCCCGGGCCATGCAAGGGCACCAGTTGCTGCACATCCATCTGGTACTGCGCGATGTTGGTTTGCAGGTTCACCGCATACGGGTTGGGTATGGCGGGGGGCTTCACGCCGGCGGCCGGCGGCGTGTAGGCGTCCACTTCGATGGCGATCTTCTCGGCAGGCAGGTAGACCAGCACGAATGCGTCGTTGTGGGTGTTGCCAGCCAACGGGTAGACCTCGATCTTGCGTTGGCCGTCGTTCAGCGCGTAGACCTTGTCCAGGCCTTCGAATTTGGCCTTGACGGGCTTGGCTGCCAGGCGGTCCGGCGCGATGCGGTGAGGCCGCGCCCAGACCTTCTGGTAGTGGCCAATGTTGTCCTTGTGGGTGACCACGGTGGCCCCTTCGGCCACCAGCGTGCGCAGGCCACCGGAGTGGTCGAAGTGGGCGTGGGTGTTGATCACGTAGCGGATGGGCTTGCCCGGGATCAGCTCTTTCACCTTGTTGATCACGGCCTGCGCGCGCGCTTCGTTCAGCGGTGCTTCAACCAGCACGATGTGATCCTTTTGCGCAATGGCCACGCTGTGGTGGGTGCCGCCTGAGAGGAAGTACACGCCTTCAGCCAGCGGGCTGGCGGTCACGGTGACCACCGGGGGCTTGGCCGCGAGGATGGGCTCGGGGATGGCGACCGGCGCGAAGGCATTGAAGCGCACTTCTTTCACGTCGAGGTCCAGCACCGGGTGGCCACCCTGGTGGCGCACGATGTGCGCCGGAAAGCGCGAGCCGCCTTGTTCGGTCTGGCCTTCGAAAACGGTCTCCACCAGGGTGTCGCCCAGCACGGGGTTGTCGATCCAGGTGCGCACGCCGTTGACCTGGTTTTGGGCATCCAGCAGGCCTTCAAAGCGGTGGGTGTTGTCGATCTGGAAGCTGACTTCGGTGCCGCCCTTGACCTTCCTGGTCTTGGCGCCGTAAGCCAGCGCGGCCTTCAGGAAGCCTTGCGGGGTGGACCAGATTTCTGCGGCGCGCTCTTCCAAGGCGGCAGGCTGCAGGTTGGCGGTGCCGGTGGGGG
>CANBQJ010000227.1 GCA_947371645.1 Burkholderiales bacterium
CCTCCGAGACCTTCGACGCCAGCCCCGCCAACATCGACGCGCGCACCCACCGCTTCGAGCTGCCTTCTGGTTTGAAGGGGGCGGTGCTGGCCAAGTCCACCCGCGGCCAGGCCGTCAAGGCCACGCTGACGCTGCGCTTCGGCACGGCCGAGTCGCTGGCGGGTTGGGGCGAGGCCTCATCGGCATTGGCCGCACTGCTCGACAAGGGCACGGGCGACCTGGACCGGCAGGCCTTCCAGGACAAGCTGGATGCCTTGCAATCCGAAGTGGGCTTCAGTGCCGCACCGGGTCAGCTGACGGTGAGCATGTCGTCCAAGCGCGAGCAGTTCCCCGAGCTGATCCGCCTGGTCGGGCGCGTGCTGCGTCAGCCGGCCTTGCCAGCGGCGGCGCTGGAAGAAGTGCGACAGCAGGCCCTGGCGAACCTGGCCGAATCCAGCAAGGAGCCTGAATCGGTGCTGGACAACGTCCTGGCGCGTCACGACAACCCCTACGCCAAAGGCGACGTGCGCTACGCCCGCACCTTTGACGAACAAGAGGCCGACTGGAAGGCGGTGTCCCTGGACCGGGTGAGGGCCTACCACCAGCGCTTTGTGTCGACGGCCAACGCGCAGTTTGGCGCCGTGGGTGAGCTGGACGAAACCGTCGTGAAGCAGGCCTTGAGCGAGGCTTTGGGTGACTGGCGCAGCAGTGAGCCCTATGCCCGCGTGCCCGACCCGCTTTTGCCCGCCACGCCCAAGCGCTTTGTGTTGCAGACGCCTGACAAGCAAAACGCCACCTTCAGCGCGCGTTTGTCCTTACCCTTGACCGACCAGGACCCGGATTACGCGGCCTTCATGCTGGCCAACCACCTGCTGGGCTCTGGCGGCGATTCACGCCTGTGGAACCGCATCCGCGAGAAGGAGGGTTTGTCGTACAGCGTCTACAGCGTCGTGCAGTGGAACGCGATCGAGCCCAATTCAGAATGGGCGGCCTCGGCGATTTTTGCGCCTCAGAACCGCGACAAGGTGGAGCAGGCCTTCAAAGAAGAGCTGGCTCGGGCCCTGAAAGACGGGTTCTCGCCAGCAGAATTTGAATCAGGCCGCAGGGGACTGCTGAATTTCAGGCGATTGGGTCGGGCACAGGATGGCCGGCTGGCTGGTGCGCTGGCGGGTAACCTCTACCTGAACCGCAGTTTCGCCGTGGCCGCCAGAACGGATGCCGCGTTGGAAGCCTTGACCCTGGCCCAGGTCAATGCGGCGCTGCGCCGGCATTTGCGCCCTGAAGCGCTGGTCACTGGCGTGGCGGGCGATTTTGCAGCCCCTGCGAAGGCTGAAGGCGGCAACGCCCCTGCCAAACCCTGACTCTGAGGAGCGTCAGGCGCAGAAAACACAAAGGCCGGTCATGGACCGGCCTTTGTTTTGCACATGGCGGGTAATGTTCAAATTACCCGGCTTGGCGTGCAAACCACATCGCTTCAGATGGTGAAATCTTCCAGCTTCTTGCCCGTGGCGATGGCTGCTTGAATCCACTTGGGTTGCAGGCCACGGCCCGTCCAGGTTTCGCCGGTGTCCTTGTTGCGGTATTTGGGCGCAACCTTGCCCTTGACGGCGCCTGCTGCACCCTTGCCAGCCTTGAGGCCCAGGTCAGCCACGGTCAAATCGTGTTCGGCCAGCAGATTCTTGATCTGCGTGATCACGCCTGCACGTTCAGCCTTGCGAGCTTCCTGCAATTGCTTCTCGAGGTCGGCTGTTTGTTTGGCGAGTGCGGCTTTCTGTGCCAGAAGGTCTTGGTAGCTGCTCATGTGATGTCCTTGTGCGCCTGATGATCAGGCCTTGTTGCTTTTGCAATGTTGCGTTGGTGGTTTGATCTCGCGGCCCCGACCGACAGGAGGCTATAAATGTACGGCGAAGTTCAAACTGTCCTAACGGGGGCAATTCTAAACACAATTGAATGCTGCTTGCAAATCAATATGTGAGTCGTCACGCATGTGCTTTCAAATGAAGCAATTTGCAGGATGTGCATGGGTGATCACCCTTGCGTGCATGGGGGCACGCCACAAATTGCACGGAATCAATGCCGTGAACTGTCGCCATGCATCATTTGATGGCGGGAGGTGTGCGGTCCACTTCCTTGCGCACGGCCTCACCCAATTGCGCCACGGCCAGCGCGTAGTAGCTGGACTGGTTGTAGCGCGTGATGGCGTAGAAATTGGGTGTGCCTGCCACGTAAATCGGGGGGTTATCTCCGTTCTGCAGGGCAACCAGCGCCAGCTTGCCGTCGAATCGCTGTCCTTCGTCTGAGAGCGCCGCGCCCGCGTTTCGCATCTCGTCCACGGTGAAGCTGGGCAAGATGTCTGGTGCCAGCAGCCTTTTCAAGGCTTCCGGGTCCACCGGAGGCGTCACTTCGAAGAAACTCGGCGCACCTTGCAGCCAACCTTGTTCGGCCAGGTAGTGGGCCACGCTGCCAATGGCGTCGTCGGCACTGCGTTGCAAGTCGATGCGGCCATCCTTGTCGTAATCCACGGCATAGCGGCGGATGGACGATGGCATGAACTGCGGCATGCCGATGGCGCCGGCGTACGAGGCCATCACGCTTTCAGGCTCGACCTGATTGTCCTGGCACCATTTCAAGAGGTGGCCGAGTTCGGATTTGAAGAATTCACTGCGGTCACTGCGACCTCGGGGGAAGTCCAGGCTCAAGGTGGCCAGCGCGTCCAGCGCCCGAAAATTGCCCATCTGCCGGCTGTAAATCGTCTCCACGCCCAGCACCCCGACGATGACGGAGGCGGGAACGCCATATTCCAGTTCAGCGCGGGCCAGTGTTTCGCGGTGTTCACGCCAGAATTGCAGGCCTGCGCGGATGCGGATGGGCTCCACGAAGCGCGCGCGGTAAGCCGTCCAGTTTTTGGCGGTGCCTGGGGGCGGCGGCATGATGAATCGGGTCACGCTTTCCTTGAAGCGTGCACGCGACAACACCCGCCAGGCCCAGTCAGGGTTCAGACCTTGCGCAATGGCCAATTGCGTGGCCAATTGGTGCGCATCCTCTCGGTAAGCGTAGCTGTCGGGCGAGGGGTTTGGCGGCAGGGTTTGAACTTCGGTTTGTCGTGGGGCGACGCCTTGGGCCTGCGCCACTTCTGGCGCCGGTTCAGGTGCGCCATCAAGAGGAGGGGCGGGCAAGCGGGTGTCCGCGTCCGCCGTTTGCGGTGCCGGCAGGATGGCTGGCGCGGTTGCGGGCGAGGGCGCGTGTGCACAGGCCACCAGACCCAATGTGAGCAAAACGATGCCGATCCGTTGTGCGCCCAGCGCGGCGAAGAAACTCATGTGCGGCAATGTGGAGGTCATGGAATGGGCTGTCGGGGCCATGTGGGATGCCAAGGCGCGCGCGTCAAAGCAGCCCTATGCCGCAGTATCGCGGATTCAGCCCACGAGTTTGCGCAGGCTCTTGGCGATGGTTTCAATCTGTCCGACTTGAACCTGAACGGCCCCTTGCATGACTCGGGGTGAATCACCGCTGGGCCCATAGCGCCAGGCATCCAGTGCTTGCAGTGCTTGCAGCAAAGCCGCACGTTGCGCAGCCCACACTTCAAGCTGGGGGCCGGTGGGCAGGGCCGAAGGGCGCCATTGCCGCAGGGCGTCTGCCCAAGCCAGGGCGCTCGCCGGGGCGGGCAAGGCGGCCACGGGCAAGCCCAGGGGCTTCAGGGCACGGTGCACCCGCATCATGGGCCTGGCCCAGGGGGTGCGTGCCTGCTTCGGGCGCGTCCACCACAACCAGCCCATGCCCAGCACACTCAGGGCGGTCAGCAAAATGGCACACAGGCGCAGCAGGTCGGTCCAGTCCGGAGATTCAATCCCCCATTGGCGCAGCAGGTCGAGTTGCCGGTTGCGTGAATACTGCAGCACCCAGGTGTTCCACCGGTGGTTGCCCGCTTCCATGTAGTCGCGAAGCAAACCCCAGGTCTGAGGGTTCAGCGCCGACAGCGGGCCTTGCAGGCGTTGCCGGTTGCCCAGTGCGTTGCGCGGCTTGTCGATGCGCTCGGGCGCCACTGCCGCGGTCGGGTCCACGCGCACCCAGCCCTGGCCGGGTTGTCAGAACTCGGCCCACGCGTGGGCGTCGCTGTTGCGCACCACATAGAGCCCGTCCACCGGGTTGAGCTCGGCACCTTGAAACCCGGTGATGACCCGGCTGGGAATGCCCCAGCTGCGCATGATGAAGACGTAGCTGGTGGCGAAATGCTCGCAAAAGCCCACGCGGCGGTCCATCCAGAATTGGTCGATGGGGTGCTCGATGTGGTCTTCGCCGGTGCCGTCTACGCTCAATGAGTAGCGGTAGTTCTCTTGCCTCACGTGGTTCAGGAGGGCCTGGGTGAGGGTGATGCCGTCGGCGCCGTCCAGGTGCTGGCTGCTGCGCCAGGTTTGGGCCCACTGTCGTGTGCGGGGGTTGCTGCCTTGTGGCAACTGCAAGGTGGAAAACAGCGAAGGGGGACGAAGCAAATCGCCGCTGCCAAAGCGCAGCCAGGCTTCTGCCTGAATCTGCACCCGATCGCCCAGAACCCCAGGCACCCGCCAGTCCAGACCCTGGCGCGACAGCTGAGGCTCGGTGTAAGGCGCAGCCGGCATGGCCGCCACCGTGCCTTCCAGCAAGGG
Source organism: Burkholderiales bacterium (assembly GCA_947371645.1). The sequence continues at coordinate 4,623 of CANBQJ010000227.1, forward strand.
CACGGCGCTGGTGTGGGTGGCCTCCAGCGTCATCAAGTAGGACAAGCGGGCTGGAATGGCTTGCTGACCGGGTGCGCCACGGGGCCACACGGGTTCGGGCCTGTCGTCCAGCAGGTCACCCGGGTTGCGTGGGTGAGCCGACCAGGTCTGGCCGTCGTAAATGTCGAGCACCGGGCCACGGAAGTACAGGTCGGGCTTGGCCGGTGGCGGGCCGTCGAAGCGCACCCGGATGGCGACCGTGTCGTCCTGGGCCAGTTCGGCCAGCTTGCCCAGCTCGATGCGGTCAGACAGACCGGTGTGCCGTTGGGCGTCGGCGGGCACGCTCCACAGAGGCCCCAGGCGGGGGAACAGCAGGTAGAGCGCCAACATGACCGGCAAGCCCATGAGCAGCGAGCGGCAGGCCATGCCGGCTGCACTGGCGATGGGGGGCCGCCCCAGCGGCCGTTGTGCCAGCACGAGCGACGTGAGCAGGCCGACAAACGCCAGCAGCATCAGCAGGGCCACCAGCGGCCCTTGCGAATACAGGAACTGGGTGAGGATCAGGAAGAAGCCCAGTGAGGTCACCACGAAGGCGTCGCGGCGCGCGCGCAACTCCAGCGTCTTCAGGCTGGCCAGCAGGGTCACCAGGGTGACGCCGGCCTCGCGTCCAAACAAGGTGTGGAAGGTGCCTACGGTGAACGCCATGGCCGCGGCCAGTCCCACCAGCAAAATCCACCGCGGGGGCAGGGGGCCATCGCGCCAGGCCAGGCGCGCGCGCCAGCACACCGCCACGAAGGCGCCGGTGCTGGCCCACCACGGCAGGCGGGGCCAATGCAGCACCATGGTGGACGTGAGCACGGCCAACAGCCACAGGGTGTCGCGGCCTTCGCGCGTGAGGTGGGCGCGTGGGCGGGTCCACAGCCGAATGAGCGCGTGTGCCGGTGCCGAGGTGGCGTTCATGCGCGGCCGCTCCAGGTGGCCAGGGCGTCCAGGCAGGTGCGCAGGTGTTGGGCGCCACTGCCACTGGATGTGCTCAGACCAGGCAGCTCCACCCGGTAGAGCGTGCCCTGGCCGGCCGCCTGTTGCTCGGCCAGGTGCAGCCAGGTCGCCAGGCGGCTGAGGCGGGCCTCACTGCCCAGGCCTTGCAAGCTGGGGCTGCGGTCGAAATCCAGCACCAGGTCGGCGGCACGTCCCTGCGCGGGTTCACGGCTGACGGGCGCGCCGCCTGAGGCCATGGCCAGGCTGGACTTTTTCCAGGCGATCCAGCTGGTGGGGTCACCACGGCGGTAGTCGCGCAGGGATTCGGGCATCTCGTCGGTGCGGTGGCTGCGCAAGGCCTGGCCTTCCGGCGCGAT
>CANBQJ010000228.1 GCA_947371645.1 Burkholderiales bacterium
CGACAGGCGGAAGACGGCCTTGAGGTTGGTGTCGATCACCGCATCCCAGTCGTCGTCCTTCATGCGCATGGCCAGGGTGTCGCGGGTGATGCCGGCGTTGTTCACCAGGATGTGCAGGGCGCCGTGTTCCTTGACGATGGCATCGACCAGGGCATCGGTGGCAGGGGCATCGGTGACGTTGAGCACCACGCCCTTGCAGCCTTCGAAGCCCAGCAGGGCCTCGGAGATGGCCTGGGCGCCGGCTTCAGAAGTGGCGGTGCCAATGACCTGCACGCCCTGGCGGGCCAGGTCGGTGGCGATGGCACGACCGATGCCACGCGTGGCGCCGGTGACGAGGGCGACCTGCCCCCCAAAGGTGTTGCTCGTGGTGTTGCTCATGCCAGCAGCCCCTTGGCTTCCTGAAGTGTGGCGGGGTCGAACACGGTGGTGCTCACCAGTTCGCCGTCGATGCGCTTGGCCATGCCGGCCAGCACCTTGCCGGGACCACATTCAAACACATGGCCAAGGCCACGCGCCTTGAGCGCCAGGATGGTCTCAACCCAGCGGACGGGACCGAAGGCCTGGCGGTACAGCGCATCACGGATGGCGTCGGCGCTGTCGGCCACGGCCACATCGATGTTGTTGACCACGGGAATGGCTGGCACCACGAAGGCTGTGCTGGCCAGTTTCTCGCGCAGGCGGTCTGCTGCAGGCTTCATGAGGCTGGAGTGGAAAGGCGCCGACACGGGCAGGGGCAGCGCACGCTTGGCGCCAGCGGCCTTGAGCAGCTCGCAAGCCTTTTCGACAGCGGCCTTGGTGCCGGCGATCACGGTCTGCTTGGGGTCATTGAAGTTCACGGCCTCGACGGCCTCACCGGTGGCGGCCGCGGCCTGCAGGCAACCGGCGCGCACGCCTTCGGCGTCCATCCCGAGGATGGCGGCCATGCCGCCCACGCCCACGGGCACGGCTTCCTGCATGGCCTGGGCGCGGAAGCGCACCAGCGGCAAGGCGTCGGCCAGGCTCAAGGCACCGGCGGCCACCAGGGCGCTGTACTCACCCAAGGAGTGACCGGCGACGGCGGCCGGCTGCGGGCCACCTTCGGCCAGCCAGGCGCGCCAGCAGGCCACGCCCGCCGTCAGCATCACGGGCTGGGTGTTGGTGGTGAGGTCCAAGGCTTCTTTGGGGCCTTCGGCCACCAGCCTGGCGATGTCTTCACCCAGGGCCGCAGAGGCCTCGGCCAGGGTGTCACGCACGGCGGGGTGGTTGCCCCAGGCCTGGAGCATGCCCACCGATTGCGAACCTTGGCCGGGAAAGACGAATGCGAAAGCGGTCATGGGTGAAGGGTCGAGAAGGTTCAGCAGAAGGGTCGGTGGCGGCAGAGCTGGCAGCGGTCTTGAAGGATCAGAAATCCAGCAGCACCGCGCCCCAGGTGAAGCCGCCGCCCACGCCTTCCAGCAAGATGGTCTGCCCCCGCTGGATGGCACCTGTGCGCACGCCATGGTCCAGCGCCAGGGGAATGGAGGCCGCCGAGGTGTTGCCTTGCTGGTCCACCGTCACGATGATTTTGCCCAGCGGCAGTTTCAGTTTTTTGGCGGTGCCTTGCATGATGCGCAAGTTGGCCTGGTGCGGCACCAGCCAGTCGATGCTGTCTTGCGTGCGGCCCGCCTTGCGCAACACTTCTTGTGCGGCGCCTTCCAGCAGGCCCACGGCCAATTTGAACACGCCTTGGCCATCCATGCGCACGATGGGTGGGGCCGTCCAGCTGCCACCTTGCGGATGGCCCTGCACGTTCAACATGCCGACGTAGTTGCCATCGGCGTGCAGGGCTGTGGCCAGGATGCCGGGCCGTTCGGATGCTTCCAGCACCGCCGCACCGGCACCGTCGCCAAAGAGCACGCAGGTGCCACGATCGGTGAAATCCAGCAAGCGGGAGAAGACCTCGGCGCCGATCACCAGTGCGCGGCGGGCGCCGCCAGAACGGATCATGGCATCGGCCACGGTGAGGGCGTAGACGAAACCAGAGCAGACGGCCTGCACGTCGAAGGCCGGGCAGTTGCGCGCACCCAGCTGCTGCTGGATCAGGCAGGCGGTGGCCGGGAAGACCATGTCCGGCGTGGTGGTGGCGCAGATGATGAGGTCGATGTCCTGGGCCGTGCAGCCAGCGGCGTCCAGCGCCTGGCGGGCGGCCTGGGTGCCCAGCGAGGTCGTGCTTTCGTCGTCGCCCGCGAAGTAGCGCGCACGGATGCCTGTCCGCTCGACGATCCAGTCGTCCGAGGATTCGACGCCTCCGCGCGCCATCTGGTCCACCAGGTCCTGGTTGGACACGCGACGCTGCGGCAAGGCGCTGCCTGTACCGGCGATGCGAGCGAAAACGCCCGCGGTTGACAGCAAAGGGGCCAGGCCCGGTTGGCCGTCAGAAGAAGCTTGGGACATCCATCAAGGGATCAGGCCACGCGCCCCAATCCAGCCTGGGCCTCGTTCGCGTCTGCCGGTGTGGGCAGGCTCACGAGGGTGGCTGCGATCTGGTCGTGCACCCGATCCAACAGTCTGTGACGGGCGGCATCATAAGCGCGATTCATGGCCACCTCAAACGCGAGGGCATCGGATGAACCATGACTTTTGAACACCAATCCACGTAAACCCAGGAGCGCAGCACCACTGTAGCGGCGGTGATCGACCCGGTTCTTGAAGCGGTTGAGGATGGGCATGGCCACCAGGGCGATCGCCTTGGTGAGCGCATTTCGCGTGAATTCCTGCTTGATGAAGGCGGCAAACATCCCGGCGAGGCCTTCTGCCGTCTTCAGGGCCACATTACCCACGAAGCCGTCGCAGACGACGATGTCGGATGTGCCCTTGAAAATGTCATTGCCTTCGACGTTGCCATGGAAGTTCAGCAGGCCTTTGTCGTGGGCCGCGCGCAGCAGCTCACCTGCACGCTTGATGACCTCGTTGCCCTTGATCATTTCTTCGCCGATGTTGAGCAGGCCCACCGAGGGGCTCTCCTTGCCGTCGACCGCCGACACCAGGGCGCTGCCCATCACGGCGAACTGCAGCAGGTGCTCAGCGGTGCAGTCGACGTTGGCGCCGAGGTCAAGCACCGTGGTGAAGCCGTCTTTCATGTTGGGCATGACGGTGGCCAGGGCCGGACGGTCGATGCCGTCCACCGTTTTGAGCAGGTAGCGCGCCAGGCCCATCAGGGCGCCGGTGTTGCCGGCAGAGACGCAGGCATGACCCAGCGCGGGCTGATCGTCTTTCGCCTTGAGCTGGCCGATGGCCACGCGCATGGACGAATCCTTCTTGCGGCGCAGGGCCACCTCCACCGGGTCGTCCATGGTGACGACTTCGGTGCAGGTCACGAGCGTGGTGCGTGGCCAGGCCCTGGCTGGCGCCAGCGCATCGGCCAGGCCCACAAGGACGACTTCGGCGTCCGGGTGGGCGTCCAGGAAGTGGCGTGCTGCAGGCAGGGTGATGCTGGGGCCATGGTCGCCACCCATGCAGTCCACCACGATGCGAACGGGGGACAGCAGACCGGCGGACGAGGCGGAGGACTTGGGCGCGACGCTCATGAAGGTCAGGAACGGACGGAGGTGCTGCGACGGCGGCGCTGAAACGGCGAGCGCTTCAACAGGCCAGCAGACAGACAAAAAACAAGGGCTGGCAAACCGATGCGATCGGTTGGCTCAGCCCTGCTGGCGCGTCTCACGGGCGCGGCGACTGGCCGGGCCCATGGGCGGAATCTCAGGCGTCGGCCTTGGTCTTGAGGACCTTGCGACCACGGTAGAAACCGGTGGCGCTGATGTGGTGACGCAGGTGCACTTCACCGGTGGTGGACTCGACAGCCGTACCCGGGGTGTTCAGTGCGTTGTGCGAACGGTGCATGCCACGCTTGGAAGGCGACTTCTTGTTTTGTTGAACGGCCATGTTGGACTCCGATAGGAATGAGAACTTGCACTGGGCTTCAGCCCGAAGCACGTGAACCCATGTGAACCATGGGGCGCGCCTGGCCCGGGCTGTTCCGACGCGGCGTGGCCCTTTGAGAACCAAGGGCCCAAATCACCGCTGATCAACGAAGGTTGCCTGGGGCAACCCTCTGACGAACATCAGCACAAGCAAAAACGTTGAAAAACAAGGACTTGCACAAACAGCTTGTAAACAGCTTGCAAACAACTCACATACAGCTGTCTGAGCAGATCCCGGGAAAGCTCGCTATTCTAGCATGCGAATGCAGGGGCGGGCAAACGCCAGACGCAAGCCAGCTCAATCGGCCTTCTTCTTGAGTGCCGCCAGCGCGGCGAAGGGGTGGGGCTTGGCCTCAGGCTCCTGGGGCTCTCCACGCTCCCCGGCCGCTGCTGCGGGCTCATCACCTGCACCGTCAACCGGCGGCAGCACGTCGCCATCGGGCGTCACTTCAGAGGCGTCGGCCATCCAGGCCTGCACATCTTCGGGGCACTCGTCGTGGCGCGGCACCAGGGGGGCATCCATGATGAGCTCATCTTCCAGCAGCTCCAGCAGGTTCAGGTGACGCGTCAGGGCCAGCACGTCGTCGTCCAGGTCTGCGTCCAGTTCGGCGGCGGCGTTTTCGTCATCCACAAACCGCAGCGCGCGGTCCAGGTCGACATGCCAGTTGACCGGGTGCAGGCAACGCTGGCAGGTCAAGGGGACCAGGCCCGTCACGGCCACGTCCAGCCACAGCTCGGGGCCTCCGGTGCGGCGCGGCACCAGACGACCCTGTGCAGACCAGGACAGCGGGGGCACGTCGGCGTGGTTCACGCTTTCGGCCACGTTGGCCGCCAGGCGCGGCCAGATGCCCAGTTCGGCTTCGCCGCTGAGGCTTTCGCCGGATTCGATGAAGGACTTGATGTCCAGCTTGGCAGGCTGATAGGGGGGACGGGCGCGCATGCCGCCAGTCTAAAGCAGACGCAAGCGCAGACGCCGGCATGCACCCGGCCCGTGGCATCATCGCGCCGACCATGCAGACGCCCTTCTCCACCGCCCGCACACAGGACGAGCCGCCCAGCCTGCCGGGGCCATCGGCCTGGCCGCGCCTGATCCTGGGCTCGACATCGGTCTACCGGCGTGAGCTGCTGGCGCGCCTGCGCCTGCCTTTTGACGTGCTGGCGCCTCAGGTGGACGAAACGCCTCGTCCAGGCGAAGCCCCGCAAGCCCTCGCCTTGCGCCTGGCCCGCGCCAAGGCCGAAGCCGTGGCAGCCGCGTTCACCGACGATGTGGTCGTGATCGGCTCGGACCAGGTGGCCGACCTCAAGGGCCAGTGCCTGGGCAAGCCCGGCCATCTGGCGGGCGCTCGCGCCCAGCTGCAGGCCATGCGCGGTCAGCAGCTTGTCTTTCACACCGCCTTGTGTGTGCTTCGCCCGCGCACGGGCCACCTTGCCCTTCGGGTGGTGGACGTCACCGTGCAGCTGCGTGCGCTGAGCGACGCCGAGATCGACACCTACCTGATGCTGGAGCAGCCCTTCGACTGCGCAGGCAGCGCCAAGGTGGAGGCCCTGGGCATCAGCCTGCTGGACGCCGTGCACAGCGATGACCCGACGGCGCTGGTGGGCCTGCCCCTGATCGCCACCCACCAGATGCTGGCCGACGCCGGCTTGCCGGTGCTGCAAGCCCTGGCGCCACGCCCCTAGCCCGCTCACCCCAGCTCACCCCAGCTCACCGCTTGACCGACGCGGGCCACCCCATCACCCCGCGGGTGGCCGGCACCCACCCGTCCACACCATGCCTGACACCTCCACCACCTCCACCCCCGGTCGCCTGCTGCTCATGCCCAACACCCTGGACCTGGGCTGCGTCGCAGAAGGCGCCACGCCGCCGGACCTGCGCGACGTCATCCCCGACGGGGTGCTGAAGCAAGCAGCCCAGCTTCAGCATTGGGTGGTGGAGAACGCCAAGACCGCACGCGCCTTCCTGAAACGCGTGGATGCCGTCTGCCCGCTGGCGCAGCCA
>CANBQJ010000229.1 GCA_947371645.1 Burkholderiales bacterium
GCCTGCCCCGACTGCGGCAACACCGACATCCAGCCCGTGGGCCGGGGCACCGAGCGCCTGGAAGAGCAGCTGGCCGAGGCCCTGCCCGGCGCCCGCCTGGGCCGCATCGACGCCGACGTCACCAAACACAAGGGCGCGCTGGCATCCAAACTGGCCGAGATGCACGCCGGCGAGGTGGACGTGCTGGTGGGCACGCAGATGGTGGCCAAGGGGCACGACTTTCGCCGCATCACCCTGGTGGCCGCGGCCAACCCGGATGCGGCCCTGTTCGCCAGCGACTTCCGCGCGGCCGAGCGCCAGTTTGCGCTGCTGCTGCAGGCCGCTGGCCGTGCCGGACGCGACGCGGCCGTGGCCCACCGCAGCGAGATGTGGATCCAGACCTGGCACGCGGGCCACCCGCTCTACCAGACCCTGGCGCGCTACGACTTCGAGGCCTTTGCGCAGGCCCAGCTGAAAGAGCGCGAGATGGCCGGCCTGCCGCCTTACGCCAGCCTGGCCATGCTGCGCGCAGAAGCCAAAACGCAGGCGGCCGCGCAAGCCTTCCTGGCCCAGGCCGCTGAGCTGGTGGCCGACCTGGCGGCGTCGCTGCAAGGCGCGGCGGGCGCCCTCACCGTTTACCCCACCGTGCCCAGCCCCGTGGCCAAGGTGGCCAATGTGGAGCGCGCGCAGCTGCTCATCGAGAGCCCCTCGCGGCCCTTGTTGCAGCGCTTCTTGCAAGCGGCCCACCCCACGTGGCTGGCACTGGGCAAAGCAAACCGCCCGAACGGATTGCTCCGTTGGGCGGTGGATGTGGACCCGCTGTCGATCTGACCAGGTCAGATCAAGGTCAGATCAGCCCAGCATGTCTTCCAGGCCGGCGGCCAGCTCGGAGAGCGGCGGCATGTCGTCGAGGAACTCTTCCGGGCGCAGCCCCAGCTTCTTGCAGACCTCGACCGGCAAGGTGGCCACCATCTCTTCCTTGCTGAGCTTGTTGGCTTCAGCGCGGGCACGCCACACGCCCAGGTGGATCACCGCGGCGACCGAGTTGAAGCTCGGCTTGGCCAGCGGATCGGGGAACTCGGCGATGGCCTCGGCGAAGGCCACGGGGAAGCGCCACTGGCGGGACAGCTCCGAACCCACGTTGGCAAAGCTGTAGCCAAAAGACGTGAGCTCCATGTCGATGCGGCGCGGGTCCATGGGCGAGGCCAGCTTGTCGAGGTGCAGCATCTGCTCGGGCATGCCGGCGTGCATCACCAGCTCGCCGATGGCGTGCATCAGCCCCACGGTGAAACACTGGTCGACATTGGTGCCCACCTTCTTGGCCAGCCAGCCGGCCACGGCCGCCGTGTGCAGGCTGTAGCGCCAGAACTGCGCCAGGTCCATGCCCGGCATGGCCTTGTAGCCGCCGGTCAGGCCAGAGCTGATCACCAGCGTTCGCACGGTCACGAAGCCCAGCATGGACAGCGCGTCACTGACGGTGCCAATGCTGCGCGACACATGGTAGTAAGCTGAGTTGGCCAGCCTCAGCAAACGGGCAGAGAGCACCGGGTCGGCCGCCAGTTTCTTGGCGATCTCCTCGATGGAAACGTCCTCGTTGTTGAAGCTGTCGATCAGCTCGTGAACGATTTTGGGAACGGCCGGGAGGGCCTGCGGTTGTTTGAACAGTGCTTCGAGCTGCATGTCTGCCAGCCTCCATCTCGATGAAAGTCACACTTGCTGCCGCGCTGTTCACCGCTTGCCGGATCCGAGGTGTGTGGCAGATTGATCGGATATCGTCCCTTTTGGGCACGACTTGAGCATCGCCGATTCACCATTTGGAAAGAGCCCGAAATGCCCCCTGCTCTGATCGCTGTTGCAGCTTTTGCAGCCTTTGCCAGATCTGGCTGCACCAAGGGCGTGCGAACAGGGGCCCTGGCCCTGCTGTGGGCCTGCGGGGCGGGCGGCGTTGCACACGGGCAGGCCCTCAGGCTGCGGCCCGCGGGCTTGCCGCAAGTCAATTTGGTGGTCGCGTGGCGTGCGGATGCGGCCGGCAGTGAGCACGGCCAGCAGCGTGTGGTCAATGGGCAGCTCATCGTGGACAGCCAAGGCGTGGTCGTCGGGCGCACGGGGCTGGGTGCCACGACCGTGCAGACCGACACCGAGGCGCACGGCGCCCAGATGGTGCAGGTGCTCAATGGCCAGCAGGCGCGCCTGTTCCTGGGGCGGCAGGTGGGCCGCCAGAGCTGGCAGCTGCTGTGGTCGCCACAAGGGGCGGCGGGGACGGGTGGCAACACCGCCACCACGGGCACCGGCGCGAACAACGGGGCCAGTGTCGGGTCATATGGCATCCAGAGCCAGACCACCTGGGTGGACCTGGGTGATGGCCTGACGGTGCGCCCGCGCTGGGCGGGTGGCCGCCAACCGGTGCTGCTGGACGTGGAAGCCCGCAGCAGCCGCGCCCTGAATGCCGGACAGGTCGGCAGCAGCGGCTTCGAGCCCGATGGCCAGGTGGCGCGCACCGAGGTGGCCAGCACCCTGGCCCTGCCCTTGGGCCAGTGGACGCTGCTGGCCCGCAGTGGCAGCGCATCGGCCAGCGGTGGCCAGGGGGGCCTGTCCACCCGCAGCCTGGATGAACAAGGCGCGCAAACCTTGTGGGTGCACGTCAGCCTGGCCCGACCGGACTCGGCCGCCCATTCGGCGCCTGCGCCTTGAGCCATGGACGACGCCACGCCCTTCGCGCAGTCTGTGCGCCACCTGCTGGCCCAGGTGCGCCGCGCCCGGTTCACTCCCCTGCACGAGCTGCCCGTGGCCCAGGCGCGGGCGGCCTATGCCGCCGCCGTGGGCGCCATGGCCCTGCCCGGGGCGGCGCTGCCCCGGGTGGAGGACTTCCACATGCCCCTGCCGGGCGGCCCCCGCCCTGCGCGCCTGTGGGCCAACGCCACCAGCGGCCTGCAAAGCGTGCTGCTGTACTTCCATGGCGGCGGCTTCGTCGTGGGCGGCCTGGCCACCTGTGACGCCCTGTGCCGCGAGCTGGCGCGCCTCAGTGGCGCCGCCGTGGTGGCCCTGGACTACCGCAAGTGCCCCGAGCACCCCCTGGGCGCCGCCATGGCCGACGGCTGGGACGCCCTGCAGTGGCTGGCCGAGCAGGGCCACACCCTGGGGCTCAACGGCAGCCGCATCGCCATCGGGGGTGACAGCGCCGGGGGGCTGCTGGCCGCCACCACGGCCCTGCGCGCCCGAGACGCCGGCCTGCCTCTGGCCCTGCAGGCCTTGTTCTACCCGATGGTGCAAAACCGCCAGTTGACGGATTCATGTCGTACATATGGTGACAACACCCTGCTCAATCGCCAGCTGATGGCCTGGTTCGATCGCCATGGCGCGCGCCAGGAACTGGACGCCGCCTGGCACCGCGAGCCCTTGTACGCCCCGCGACATGGGGGTGTCGCCCCGGCCTGGATCGGTCTGGCCGAATGCGACATCCTCACCTCCGAAGGCCAGGCCTACGCCCGCACCCTCCGAGAGGCAGGCGTGCCGGTCACCGTCCAGCAATGGCCCGGCATGATCCATGACTTCATCAACATGGGCCGCTTCCTGCCGGACGCCGCCCAGGCCCATCAGGCCATGGCGCAGGCGGTCGGCCAAGCCCTCGGCACCGTCATGCACCCCTCGCCTCCCTAGGTTGGTGAAGGCCGCCAGGCCAGGGTGGCACGTCGCTTGCACTGCAGGCAGCACCATGTGCCCCGCCCTCGTCACCCCATCCCTGTTGGACAACATGCCACCGCCCAGCTCGGTGTGGGCGCGCATGGCCATGGCGGTGCAGCATTTTTCCGACGCCAGCGGCGTGCAAACGCAGTGGCTGGCCGACACCCCCGACCCCTGGAACCCGTCGGAGGCACAGGCCGAGCTGCTGATGGACGTGCTGGACGCCGCCCTGGACAACACCACCCGGCATGGCCGCGCCCACCAGCTGCTGGCGCGGGTGCGGGCCTCGTCCAGCGACTTGTCTTTGCTGGTGCGCGACGACGGCCGTGGCGCACCACCCAGCGCTTTCGCGCGGCCCGGTGGTGCGTCGCTCAGCCGCCTGCGTGAACGTGCCGACCGCCTGGGCGGCTGGCTGCAGATCGACAGCCAACCGGGCCAGGGCACCCAGCTCATCCTCAGCCTGCCGGTGCCTTTTCGGCGGCCGCAGGGCTGACGGACAGCGCGGGCTCGTCGCGGAAGCGTTCCCGCACCGCCAGCATCTCGGGCAGCTGCGCCAGGAACAAGGGCACCAGCTGCGGGTCGAAATGGTGGCCCGCTTCTTTTTGCAGCAAGGCCACCGCCTCGTCCACAGACCAGGCGCGCTTGTACGGACGCACCGTGGTCAGGGCGTCGAACACATCGGCCAGGGCCACGATGCGCGCGGCCTGGGGGATGGCCTCGCCAGCCAGGCCTGCGGGGTAACCGCTGCCATCCCACTTTTCGTGGTGGCCCAGGGCGATGACGCGGGCCTGCTGCAGCAAGGGCGCGTGGTGCTCGCCGATGATGTCGGCGCCAATCTGCGGGTGCTGGCGCATCACCGCCCACTCCTCAGGCGTGAGCGGCCCCGGCTTTTGCAGGATGTGGTCGGGGATGCCGATCTTGCCCACATCGTGCATGGGCGCGGCTTCGCACAGGGCCTGGGCCTGGGTTTCGGGCCAGCCGGCGGCCAGGGCCAGCACCCGGGCGTAGTGGGCCATGCGCACCACGTGCAGGCCGGTCTCGTTGTCCTTGTACTCGGCGGCCATGCCCAGGCGCTGGATGATCTGCAGCCGCGTGTCGTGCAGCTCTTGTGCGCGCACCAGCGACAGGTGGGTGCGCACCCGCGCCCGCACGACGGACGGGCTCACCGGTTTGGTGACGTAGTCCACCGCCCCCAGCTCGAAGCCCAGGGCCTCGTTGGCCTCGTCGGCCAGGGCGGTCACGAAGATGACGGGGATGGCGGCGGTGAGCGGGTCGGCCTTGAGTTGTGCGCAGGTGTCGTGGCCGGTCAGCCCCGGCATCATCACGTCCAGCAAGATGAGCTGGGGCTGGGCCTGGCGGGCCAGTTCCAGGCACTTGTGGCCATCGCGCGCAAACAGCAGCCGGTAGTCGGCCTGCAGCACCTGCTTGAGCACCTGCAGGTTGGTGGGCTCGTCGTCCACCACCAGGACGGTGGGGCGAAGGTCTTCGATGGCTGCGCTCATGGCGTCACTCCTGTGTCCTCGACGTGCAGCTGGCTCCGCAAGGCCTCCACACCTTGCGCGGCGGCATCCAGGTCGAAGTCGTCCAGGGCCTGGCTCAGGCCGGCCCAGGCGCTGCCGCCAAAGCGCGCGGGGCCTTGCTGCATCAGCAGGCGCCAGGCGGCCTCGGGCTGCTCGCCCCGGCGCAGGGCCCGGGCCAGTTGCTGCAGGTGCTGCGCCCATTGCCCATCGGTGAAGCCCTGGTCCGGTGGCGGGGGTGGCGATGTGTCCACGCCACCACCCCAGTCGGCCTGGCGCGAGCTCAGCGCGCTCAGCTCGGCCTGAGCGGCCTCCAGGGTGGCCACGACGGCTTCGCGCAAGGCACGCCAGGCGGCGTCAATGGGCTGGCCTTGGGCGCTGCCATGCTCCAGCTCGGCAGCGGCCCGGGCCAGTGTGGGCATGGCCAGGTTGGCGGCCACGCCCTTGAAGCGGTGGCCCAGGGCCAGGATGGCCTGAGGGTCGTCAGGGGGATCGGGCTCGGCGTGGCGCAGCCAGTCGCGCTTGTGTCGGCAGAACTGCGCCAGCGCCTGGGCCCATGCGACCTCATCGCCCCAGCGGCGCCGGCCATCGGCCACGTCCAGCAAATGGGCCAGGGTGTGGGCGGGCTGAGGGCGGCGTCCGGCCTGGCCCTGGCCTGCGGCCGTGGACACGTCGGCACCCGCGCTG
>CANBQJ010000230.1 GCA_947371645.1 Burkholderiales bacterium
ATCAGATCTTTTGCACTTGAATCTTGTGCTTGTGCAACGCGTAGGCCAACTGCCGCGGCGACAGGTTCAGCATGCGCGCGGCCTTGGCCTGCACCGAGCCACACCGCTCCATGGCCCACAGCAGGCGCTCGCGTTCACCCTGGGGTGCCTCACCATCCGGCTCGAAGTGATGCAAGGTTTTGGTCAGGCAGCGGTTCTGCTGGCACGCCACGTCACTGGCTTCGATGACATCGCCATGCGCCATGGCCACCGCGCGTTCAATGCAGTTCTGAAGCTCCCGGATGTTGCCGGGCCACTGGCAATTCGTCAGGATGTTCAAGGCTTCCGGGCTCATGCTCAGCGCGCGCTGGTTCTCTTCATTGAAGCGCCCCAGAAAGTGTGCGACCAGGGCCGGGATGTCGGTGCGCCGCTCTCGCAACGGTGGCAGGTAGATCGCAATGACGTTGATGCGGAAATAGAGGTCAGACCTGAACTCGCCTTGCCGGACCATCTCTTCCAGGTTGCGGTTGGTGGCGAAGATCAGCCGCACATCGACCTTCACCGGCCGGTTGCCGCCCACCCGCTCGAACTCCCGCTCCTGCAGCACACGCAGCAGCTTGGCCTGGAAGGCCGACGAGATGTCGCCGATCTCATCCAGGAACAGCGTCCCGTGGTGCGCCTGCTCGAAGCGGCCCTTGCGCTCGGCCATGGCGCCGGTGAAGGCACCACGCTCATGCCCGAAGAGTTCGCTTTCCAGCAGCGTCTCCGACAGCGCCGCGCAGTTCACCGCCACAAAGGGCCCGTCCTTGCGCGGGGACACGGCGTGCAAGGCCTGCGCGATGACCTCCTTGCCCGTGCCGCTCTCGCCGCGCAACAGCACGGTGGCCTTGGTGGCCGCCGCCTGGTGGACATCGGCAAACACCGTCTGCATGGGCCTGGACTGGCCGATGACCTGCCCCAGCTCGAAGCGCCCCGCCCGCGCCCGGCCCAACGCCTTGTGCAGCTTGGTGGCTTCGCGCGCCCACCGCTGGTGTTCGCTCGACACCGCCTGGTGGAGCAACAGGGCCTGCGCCAGCAGCGAGGCGACCATGGTCAGGATGCGCTGGTCTTCAAACAGGCGCACCACGCCCTGCACTTCGCGTCGTGCGGCCAGCACGCCGTGCACGGCCTGCTCGACCTTCAAGGGCACGGCGACGAAGGCAAACTGGCCATCCCCATCCCCATCCCCATCGCCGTCGCCATGGGCATGGAAGGCGCCGGTGCGGTGGATGAGCTCAGGCGCCTGGCGCACATCCGCGATGACCAGGGGCATGCCCGAAGAAAAGACGTGCCCGATCACACCTTCGGCTTGGGCCCACACGCCCAGCTGTGCCTGCTCGGCGGTGAGCCCCACCGCGCTGTGGATGACGAGCCGGGCCTGCTCATCGGGCAAGACCAGGATCAAGCGGCTCAAGGCCAGGTGAGAAGCCAGGACATTGAGTGCCGCACGGAAGCTGTGCCGGATGTCCAGTGACGCACACAGCGCGCGACAGACCTCGTACACCGTGGCCAGCTCCACCTGGGAGCGGGGCTCCTGATCCAACTGATTTGACATCTGCCGCTCCTGCACTGCTTTGGTCGGGATTGACCCCGACGGTTCTGGACTGCCTGGTGTTGCAGTACGCTGGACGTGCAGTCTTTGCAGGCGCCCTTTGAAAGAGGTGAACCCATGTCAGACCACGTCTACAAGCTCGTTGAGCTGGTCGGCTCTTCCAGCATCAGCTCCGATGACGCGATCCGCAATGCCCTGGCCACAGCGGCCTTGACCTTGAAGCACATCGGCTGGTTTGAAGTGACCCAAACGCGTGGGCACGTCGCCGAGGGCAAAGTGGCCCACTTCCAGGTGACGCTGAAAGTGGGCCATCGCGTCAGCGATTGAGGCCTGGGCTCAAACGGCCTTGGCAGTGGCTGCACTCAAGCGCACAGCGGTCTCTTCCTGCTCGATCCACTGCTTGAGCTTTTCAACGTGCTCGGCCTCTTCCTTCACGAACTCCTTGGCCACGGCTTGCACTTCCGGGTCCTTGGAGGTGTGGGCGATGGCGTAGTAGAACTCGTAGCCACGGCGCTCGCCTTGCAGGGCAGCGCGCAGCGCATCCAGGCGCTTGAGGCCCGGGTCGCCTTCCCACAGCGAGGTCTTCTCGGGGGTCACGTTGTCGGGCCAGGCCGTGCTGGAAGGCAGGTTCACTTCGGCCTCGTACTTCTGGCAACGGGCCTTGGCGTCTTCCAGGTGCAGGCGTGAGTAGCCACCCAGCTGAGCAAACAGCGACGCCACGTCATCGTTGCCGCAGTCCTTCATCTTGGCCGACAGCAGCTCGAAGTGCACCGCAGCGTCTTCCTCCACCTTCACGGCATAGCAAAGGAACTGGTCCAGCGTCTTGATGCCCACGCCGCCCTTGTAGATGGCAGCAGCCAGTGACAGGGCGGGGCCCTTCGCAGGCTTGGTCATGTCGCCTTCAAAGATCACCTCAATGTCTTCGTTGCGCACGAAGCACTGGCAGGCCAGGCGGTGGCTGGGCGGCATGTCGTTGACTTCCGCGTCCATGATTTCCGGCTTGGTGATCTTGCCCAGTTGCTTGAGCATCTCCTTTTCTTTTTCCGTGAGTGCGATGCCATAGCGCACACCAGGCTTGTAGTGCTTGATCTGCACCAGGCAGGAACCGCATTCGCCATCCTGGCAATCAAAGGGGATGGGGATGTTGTTGGCCTTGGCCAACGCCAGCAGCGTGCCGCGTTCGCCTGCGACGGCATAGACTGTGATGTCTCTTGGCATCAAGGGTGAAGAGAAAGTGACATTGGCCATGGTGGCCTCCTGAAAGTGATGGAACGGGCTTGGCCCATCGCAATACACGTACCAGTGGCCGCCTGCAGGTGCATGGCGCCAGGATGGCGGGCAAGGCCTAGCGCTTTCTGAATACCCCAGCATTGCCAGGCATCAGGCGGGCGCCACTTCCCGAGGGCCTGATGGCGCGCTGATGTACGTGAGCTTGATCTGCATCGAACAAGTTCGCATTCACCCGCCGGCTGGCGTGGCTCCTGCATGAATGAACAAACGAGGGGCGCACAGCCCTTGCGCCATGTTGGCTGGAGCTCCCCCTCGTCGCTTTTGTTTGCTTGGTGACACCTCACCTTGCGCACGGTGGCGTGGGCCTGGCCCACACGCCAGAAGGACTCGCAATGGACTCTGTCGAAATATTCCTGGCCCACACTGTGCGGCTTGAGCGTGAGGCAGCGCTGCGTTTTGATCAGCTGGCCGACGCCATGCAGACCGTGGGCAACCGCGAGGTGGCGCAGCTGTTCAAGCGCCTGGCGCACTTCTCTCGCCTGCATCTGGCCGACGCCACGGCACGCAGCGGCTTTCGCGACGTGCCCGACCTGGGCCCGCTGGAGTTCGATTGGCCCGACATCGAAAGCCCGGAGACCGCGGCCATCTGGGCCACCGACCCCTTCATCGGCTGCGAACAGGCCTTGCAGGTGGCACTGGATGCGGAGTCTGCGGGCTTGCGGTTTTACCAGGACATCCTGGACCAGACCGAAGACCCGGAGATCAAGCGCTTCGCCACGGAGTTCGTGGCAGAAGAGGGCCAGCACGTGGCCGAGCTGGAGCGCTGGCTAGGCTTGCACCGAGATGGCAAGCCCTTGCCCTTGGGCTGATCAGTTCAGCACGCTGGCGGGCACCACCGGCAGGACCACGCTGGAGGGGTGGGCCGGGTCGCTGAGGATGGTGCTGACGTTGCCATTCGCTTCTTGCTGAGCAGGCGTGGGCCAGATGCCCATGGCCTGGTTGCTGGCGCTGATGGCCACGCGCAGCTTGTGGCCCTTCTTCACCAGCGCGGCGGCCGGGAAGATCTCCACCGGCACCAGGGTGGCCTGGCCGGGCACCACCGGCAGGCGCGAAGCCTCGGTGAAGGCGTGCCAGGGCTGGATCATCACGCCGTTGACGTAGCGTGAACGCGTCGGGTCGACGGCACGGTAGGCCGCCGACAGCAGGCCCGTGCTGATGGGCGTGGCCTTGCCCAGTGCATCCACATCGTCCACGCGCACGGCCACGGCGGCCTGGGTCTTGGTGGTGGTGATCCAGACGTCTGCCTGCATGGGGCCGTTGAGGTAGAGGTCAGCGGTGAGCACAGGGGTCTCGAAGATCACGGCCTTCTGGGCCTTTTCCACGGTCGTGCTGTTGCCCTGGCAGGCCTTGGGCAGCACGCCGTTCATCCCCAGAGACCATTGCACATCGCTGCTGGAGCAGTCGCTGCCATCGGTCACTTTGAGGCTGGCCTTGACGGTGTCGCCACTGCTGCTGGGTGCGTAGGTCACGGTCGGGGCGGCGGGCTCGCTCACGGTGTGAGAGGCCTCCTTGGCCGTGGGCGCCGTGCTGCTCAGGCTCAGGTCGCCGCGCAGGTACATGCGCTGCGGCTTCATCTGCGGGTGCGGCCAGTCGGTGGCGGTGGCGTACTGGTCGGCGCTGCCCCAGCCCGGCACCAGCTGCGTCACGTTGGGCAAGGCGGCGGCGCCCGTGTCCTTGCCCTTGAGGTACTGGTCAAACCACTGCAGCATCAGGTTGGGTGCGGCCGGCGCGCCCTTGGACGTGCTGCCTGTGGCGCTGCCCAAGGCCTTGAGCACGGCCTGGAAGTGGGCGCCTGGCAGCACCAGCAGCTTGGCGTTGGCGTTGCGCTTGACCTGCTCGTAGAGCAAGGGCTCGTCGCGCTGGAAGATGTCGTTGGTGCCGCCGATGATGAAGGTGGGCACCTGGATCTTCGTGGACGCTTCGATGGGTGAACGCAGGGCCCAGAAGTCGCCATCGTCGCTGGCGTAGCCCGTCTGGCCGGCGATCGAGTTGTTCACCGTGGGCAGGTACCAGTCCTGGATGGCGGCGATGTGCTCGGCGTTGGCGCCCTTGATCTGGGTGGCGTACTGTGGGTACTTGGAGATGGCCTGCGAGTTGGCCACGCTCAGGCCTTGCGTGAGGGGCAGCCACAGGCTGATGAACTCGGCGTTGAGCATGCCGCCAATGCCCACGGTGCCGCGGTAGGCATCGCCCATGGGCACGACGGTGAACGCCGCCTTGACGGCCGGGTCCTGCTGGCCGGCGGTCAGGATGCTGGTGATGCCCAGGTAAGACGTGCCGGCCAGGCCCAGTTTGCCGTTGAACCAGCTTTGCTGTTTGACCCAGTTCACCGCTTCGCCATAGGCGGCCTGTTCATCGGCGCCCAGCAGGCCTTCTTCGCCTTCGGACATGCCCGAGCCCAGGATGTCGACGGCCACCTGCACATAACCGCGGCGCACGATGTAGTCGTCGGGGCCACCAATGATCAGGCTGTTGCCCTTGGTGACGACCATGCCCATGAAGGTGGCCAAGTCGATGCGGTATGCCGTCTGCGTCAGCACGGCCGGGAAGTTGCCGGCCACCGGCTGGTTCTTGGCGTCGGCCGGCACGGTCACCAGCACGGCCAGGCGCTTGCCGCTGCTCAGGGTGATGAACTGCAGCGGCAAGGTCACGGCATTGGGGTAGTCCGCAGCGCGGTCATAGGCCGTGGTGCCCCAGGTGGCCGCGGCGTTGGTGGTGAGGGGGCTGTTGGCACGTGCCAGCACGCCGCGCGTGCCCAGGGTGGTCGTCTGCGCGTGGCTGCCGGCCGCAGCGCACAGGGCGATGACGGCACCAAACAGGCTGTGCAGCACGAAGATGCGGCGGTCGCTGGCTTTGTTTTTCATGGGAGGGTCTCCATCGTCAGATGGTCGCCATGCTAGGCATCGGCGCCAGGCCCGGCTATGGCCGCAGTGACCAATGTATTGGCCTCAAGGCCTCGGGCATTCCCCGCCCGC
>CANBQJ010000231.1 GCA_947371645.1 Burkholderiales bacterium
GGCATCGGCGGCGACATGCGTCTGATCGACCAATGGGGCAAGCCCTTTGCACTGAGCGCCCAGGCGCCGCAAGCCAGCCTGGTCTTCTTCGGTTTCACCCGCTGCACGCAAGTCTGCCCGCCTGCACTGGGCCTGATGCAGGCGCTCAACGCCCACATGCAGGCTCGGCGCCCTCCCCGCATGATCTTCGTGACGCTGGACCCTTTGAGCGACTCGCCCACCGCCTTGCAACAGTACCTCGGTCACGTTGATGCCCACATCATCGGACTGACCGGCTCTCCTGCTCAGGTCGAGGAGGTGGCGCGACGCTACGGCGTCGGCACGTCCACACGCCAGGGCGTGCTGGAACACAGCGCCAGGCTCTACCTGCTGGGCCCCGACCACCAGGTGGCTCGTGTCTACAAGCTCAACGTACCCATTGCACAACTGGCCCGAGACATCCTGGCCGTGCAATCGCCCATCGTGTCGTCACGCCAGTTCTGAGGATGTCCATGTTCCGACTTCTTGCACATGCTTTCCAGACACGCCTGTCTCACCGGCTGGCGGCCAGCTATGCCGTGATGGGCCTGCTGATGGTGGCCCTCAGTGGCATGAGCGCCTGGCAGCTGCTGCAGCAAGATGCCAGCTTCGGCCAGTTGCTGGACACCACCGTGCCAGAGCTGACCAGCCTGCAGTCGATCGGCGCAGAGGTCGATGAAGTGAACATGGCCGCGCGAGACGCCATGCTGGCGGAAGACGCCGCAGCTGTCGCCAAGGCGCTGGCGCGCATCGAGTCCGGGCGCAGCGTGATCGGCGAGCAAATCGAAGCCTTGCAAGCCAACTTCCGGCGCTCCGGCACCCAGGGGCAAGAGCTCGCCGAGCAACTGGGCACACACAGCAGCGGCATCCTGGTGACGCTGGTGAAGTTCGCTCGCCTGCACAAGGCCCACCGCATCGAACAGGCCAAGGCTTTGTTTGACCGCGAACTGCAAGGCAAGATGCAAGCGCTGTCAGACACCATCAAGCGCGGTCAGGCCTTGGAGCTCAGTGCCCTGGCGCGCCAGAAGGAGGCCTCGCGGGAGCGGCTGCACATGGCCCTGGCGGTGGGTGCGGGGCTCTTGCTGGCAGTCGTTGCGGCATCGGTGGTCCTGACCTGGACGATCACCCGCAGCATCACCGAACCTGTGCGAGAAGCCGTGGAGCTGGCCAAGCGTGTGGCCCAGGGCGACCTCAGCTCGCCTGTGCGCGTCACGCGGCGAGACGAAATCGGGCAGCTGCAAGATGCCATGGCACAGATGCAAAACCGGCTCAACCAGCTCATCCACGGCATCCTGGCCACGGTGCACCGCATCGAAGTCACCAGCGAAGACATCGCCCAGGGCAACAGCGACCTCAGCATGCGCACCGAGCGCGCTGGCGAGACCCTGCACCGCACGACGTCGGCCATGGAGGCGCTCGCGTCCACCTTCATGCAATCGGCAGACTCGGCGCGCTGCGCCAATGAACTGGTTCACAGTGCATCGGAAGGCGCCACCCGCAGTGGCGACGTGGTGTCGCAGGTGGTCAGCAACATGCAGGACATCTCGACGTCCTCATCCCGGATCGCCGACATCATTTCGGTCATCGACGGCATTGCCTTCCAGACCAACATCCTGGCGCTCAACGCGGCCGTCGAGGCCGCACGCGCCGGGGAGCAAGGCCGGGGCTTCGCGGTGGTGGCCAGCGAGGTGCGGGCCCTGGCCCAGCGCAGCGCCACGGCCGCGCGCGAGATCAAGACCCTGATCCAGGCCAGCGTCGAGAAGGTGCACACAGGCAGCGAGCTGGTCAGCGAAGCAGGGCTCACCATGCAGCAACTCATCGCCCAGGTTGGCAAGGTCAATCAGCTGATCAACACCATCAGCCAGATCAGCGCCGAGCAAACCGACGGCGTGAACCAGGTCAACGCATCCGTCAACGAACTGGACGAAGCCACGCAAAGCAACGCTTCTCTCGTCCATCACACCTCGGGCGCTGCGGCCAACCTCAAGTCCGAAACCGACAGGCTGTCTCAGGCCGTGGGCGTGTTCAAACTGTGCTGAGGCCGCGCTTCAGAGCGTGCGCAACAGCCGTTCGGCCAGCGCGAAGTCCCCTGGCCAGGTGACCTTGAAGTTCTCGTAGGCACCGCTGACCAGCAAAGGCTGGTGGCCCAGCATCTCCACCGCGCTGGCCTCATCGGTGACCTGAGCGGCATGGGTTTCATCGGCGAGGGCACCCATCAAGGCCGGCCGCAGCAAGCCCAGGCGGAACATCTGCGGTGTCTGCGCCGCCCACTTGCCCGCACGCGACACCGTCGACGCCACGCGTGCGGCGTCACCGCTGCCCACGGCATCCTTCAAGGTGTCGGCCAGCGGCAAGGCCAGCAGGCCACCCACTTCGTCGTCCATGCAGGCGTCGATCAGGCGATCCACCCAGGCGGGCTGCAGCAGGCAGCGCGCGGCATCGTGCACCAGCACCCAGTCGTGGGGCTGGGCGCCACGGGCAAGCAACTCGTCCAGGCCCGCGGCCACGCTGTGCGCCCGGCTGGGGCCGCCCACGCGCGCCGACCAGCCGCGCTCACCGTCAAAGCCAGGCAGGGCCGCGGCCATCAAGGCTTCAAATTGGTCGTCCTGGGGTGACAACACCACCAAGGTCGCTGCCAGGCGCGGCACCGCTTGCAGGGCCGCCAGGGTGTGTGCCACCATGGGGCGGCCCGCCACGGGGTGGTATTGCTTGGGGCCACCTGCCCCGGCGCGCTCGCCCACGCCCGCACAGGGCACCAGGGCAAAACATCGGGGCTGAAAGTCGGGTGTCGCCAAGGTGAAACTCATTCGCGGATTGTCGCGCACCTAAAATCCGTGTCACTGTTGACCCTGTGTGTTCGCCCGGCCACCCTTGTGCCCGGGCGATTCGTCTTGCCCGTACCGCGCACCCCATGCTGCCTGACCTGCCCCTGCCCGCCATCGCCCCCGGCAAACGCTTCCAGCTGCCCCGCCCTGCGGGCTCCAGCGACGCCCTGCTGCTGGCGCGCTTTGCCAGCGAACGCCAGGCGCGCGGCGAACTCACGGCCATCGTCACCGCCGACCCGGCAGACGCGCCCCGCCTGCTGGATGAGATCGCCTTCTTCGCGCCGCATTTGCGCGTGGCCGTCTTCCCCGATTGGGAGACCCTGCCCTACGACACCTTCTCACCCCACCAGGACCTGATCTCCGAGCGCCTGGCCACCCTGTGGCGCCTGAAGCAAGGCGTCAAGGCAGAGACCGGCGTCGACCTGGTGCTGTTGCCAGCCACCACCGCGCTCAACCACATCGCGCCGCCGTCCTTCCTGGCCGCCTACACCTTCCACTTCAAGCAAAAGCAAAAGCTCGACGAAGCGGCGCTCAAGGCCCAACTCACCCTGGCCGGCTACAACCACGTCAGCCAGGTGGTGTCGCCCGGTGAATACGCGGTGCGCGGCGGCCTGATCGACCTCTACCCCATGGGCTCACTCGTGCCTTACCGGGTCGACCTGTTCGGCAACGAGATCGACTCCATCCGCACCTTCGACCCCGACACCCAGCGCAGCCTCTACCCCGTGCCCGAGGTGCGCTTGCTGCCAGGCCGCGAGTTCCCCATGGACGAGGCCTCGCGCAGCGCCTTCCGCAAGCGCTGGCGCGAGCGCATCGAAGGCGACCCGACCCGGTCGCGCGTCTACAAGGACATCGGCACCGGCGTGGCCACGGCCGGCATCGAATACCACCTGCCGCTGTTCTTTGACGAGCCGGCCACCATCTTCGACCACCTGGGTGCGCAGGCCAGCGTGGTGCTGCACGGCGAGGTCGAAGCCAGCCTTCAGCGCTTCTGGACGGAAACCCGCGAACGCCACCGCTTCCTGCAGCACGACCCCGAGCGCCCACTGTTGCCCCCCGAGGCCATCTTCCTCAAGGTGGAAGATTTCTTCTCGCGCGTGAACCAGCACGCGGTGCTCACCATCAAGGCCAAGGCCTCGGCTGCGGCTGCGGCTGCGGCTGCGGCTGCGGCTGCGGCGGACCAGACTGCCGAAGCCGCCGATGCGGTGCCCAAGCTGCCCGCCTGGGGTCACCCCCTGCCCGACCTCGGCGTCGTGCGCGGCGGCCAGGACCCACTGCACAAGCTGGAGGACTTCCTCACCCGCAGCACCGGCCGCGTGCTGGTGGTGGCCGAAAGCCCCGGCCGGCGCGAAAGCCTCATGGAGTTGCTGCGCGACCACGGCCTGGCCCTGCCCGCCGTGGACAGCCTGCAGGCCTTCGTGGAGGGCGACCAGGCCCACGCCATCATCGTGGCGCCCCTGGCCGCCGGCTTCATCTGGCAAGACAACCGCCTGCCAACTGCCGACCCTGCATCCCGCCTGGCCTTCATCACCGAAACCGAACTCTTCGACGCCAGCCCGGCCACGCGCCGCCGCAAGAAGAACGAGCAGACCACCGATGTCGACTCGCTCATCAAGGACCTGTCCGAGCTCAACGTGGGCGACCCGGTGGTGCACAGCAACCACGGCATCGGCCGCTACCAGGGCCTGATCAACATCGACCTGGGCGACGGGCCGTCGGAGTTCCTGCACCTCGAGTACGCCGACAAGGCCTTGCTCTACGTGCCCGTGTCGCAGTTGCACCTCATCAGCCGCTACACCGGTGTGAGCGCCGAAGAAGCGCCGCTGCACCGCCTGGGCTCGCCCCAGTGGGACAAGGCCAAGCGCAAGGCCGCCGAGCAGGTGCGCGACACGGCGGCCGAGTTGCTCAATCTCTACGCCCGCCGCGCCGCCCGCGAAGGCTTTGCCTTCCGCTTCTCCGCGCAAGACTACGAAAGCTTCGCCGCCAGCTTCGGCTTCGAAGAAACGGCCGACCAGCGCGCCGCCATCCACGCCGTCATCCAGGACATGATCAGCCCCCGCCCCATGGACCGCCTGGTCTGCGGTGACGTGGGCTTCGGCAAGACCGAAGTGGCCCTGCGCGCGGCCTTCGTGGCCGTCACTGGCGGCAAGCAGGTCGCCGTGCTGGCGCCCACCACCTTGCTGGCCGAACAGCACTTCAACAACATCTCCGACCGCTTTGCGCAGTGGCCCGTGAAGGTGGCCGAGATGTCGCGCTTCCGCTCGCCCAAAGAGATCAAGGCCGCCATGCAAGGCCTCGAGGACGGCAGCATCGACATCGTCATCGGCACGCACAAACTGCTCAGCGAGACCGTCAAGTTCAAGCGCCTGGGCCTGCTGGTCATCGACGAAGAACACCGCTTTGGCGTGCGCCACAAGGAGGCCATCAAGGCCATGCGCGCCGACATCGACGTGCTCACGCTCACCGCCACGCCCATCCCCCGCACGCTGGGCATGGCCATGGAAGGCCTGCGTGACTTGAGCGTGATCGCCACCGCCCCGCAGCGTCGCCTGGCCATCAAGACCTTTGTGCGCAGTGAAAGCAGCAGCGTGATCCGCGAGGCCGTGCTGCGTGAATTGAAGCGCGGCGGCCAGGTCTACTTCCTGCACAACGAGGTCGAGACCATCGAGAACCGGCGCGACAAGCTCACCGAGCTCATCCCCGAGGCCCGCATCGCCATTGCCCACGGCCAGATGCCCGAGCGCGAGCTGGAGCGGGTCATGCGCGACTTCGTGGCCCAGCGCCACAACGTGCTGCTCTGCTCCACCATCATCGAGACCGGCATCGACGTGCCCAGCGCCAACACCATCGTGATGAGCCGCGCCGACAAGTTCGGCCTGGCCCAGTTGCACCAACTGCGTGGCCGCGTGGGCCGCAGCCACCACCAGGCCTATGCCTACCTGCTGGTGCCCGACATCGAGGGCCTCACCAAGCAGGCCGCCCAGCGCCTG
>CANBQJ010000232.1 GCA_947371645.1 Burkholderiales bacterium
CCGGGTTCGTGAAACCCTCCCCTTCCTCTCTAAAATCCCTGTTTTGTCCGCATGGACACCCGCCCAGATACCTTTAGGATGCCCCGCATGAACGTCGAACAAGCCCGTTTCAACATGATTGAGCAGCAGATCCGCCCCTGGGATGTGCTCGACAGCTCGGTGCTGGGGTTGCTGTCTGCCGTGCGCCGCGAAGATTTCGTGCCCGCGGAGCACCAAGGTCAGGCCTTCATGGACCTGGACATCCCCCTGGGCCATGGCCGTTTCCTGCTCGCCCCGCGCGTCGAAGCGCGCCTGGTGCAGGACCTGCAGCTGAACAAGCACGACCAGGTGCTGCAGATTGGCGCCGCCACCGGTTTCGTCACCGCCTTGCTGGCCCACAAGGCCCGCCGCGTGATCGCCCTGGAAGCCGACGCCGACCTGGCCCAGGCTGCCCGCAACAACCTGCGCACGGCCGGCGTGAACAACGCCGAAGTCATTCAGGCCGATGGCGTGACGGGGCTGGCCAGCCAGGCACCCTATGACGCCATTTTGCTGTGTGGCTCGGTGGCCAGCGTGCCGCAAAGCCTGCTGGACCAGCTCAAGGTCGGTGGCCGCTTGATGGCCATCGTCGGCCAGGAGCCCGTGATGCAGGCCACGCTGTTCACCCGCATCGCCGACGCGCAATTCGGCAGCCAGGTCATGTTCGACACGGTCGCCCACCGCCTGAGCGGCTTTGGTGAACCCAGCCAGTTCCATTTCTGAACCCATTTGGTGTGGCCGCCCTGCCCTGTGCAGGGCTGGTCGCGCCCCAGTGAGGCACATCTTGCCCGCCTCGCTTCTTGCACAACCACAACGAGGACCCTGTTGATGCGCTCGCTTCGCTCCCACCGCAATGAATCCCCCCGAAGCGGAGATGCCCAGGCACTGCGCCCTGCGTCGCGTCACAAGGTGGCCGTGGCGGCCAGCGTCATCTGTGGCCTGCTGAGCTGGGGCGCAGGCGCCGCGCATGCCGAGTCCCTCATGGAGCTGTACAAGGCCGCGCAAAGCTATGACGCCGCCTACCTGTCGGCACAGTCGCAGGCAGAAGCCACACAGGCGCAGGTAGAGCAAGCTTATGCGCTGAACCGCCCCTCGCTGGGTCTGCAGGCCGGCATCAACCGGACCTGGCTGCGCCCTTCCAAGCCGGATGTGAGCAGCGACATCGGCACGCCCGAGCAACAGCTGCAAGCCGCCAACCTCGCACAGGCCACCGCCAACACCAATGCCACCGCCAAGCGCCTGGCACTGCAAGGCAAGTACCCGCTGTACAACCCCGCCAACAGCGCCAAAATCAGCCAGGCAGAGCAGCAGTTGCTGATGGTGCAATCTGACCTGAAGATCGCTGAAGACGACCTGACCGCCCGCCTGGCCAAGGCCTACTTCGACGTGCTGGGCGCCCAGGATGTGCTGACGACCAGCCAGGCCAACAAGAAGGCGCTGGCCGAACAGATGGCTTCGGCCAAGCGCAACTTCGAGGTGGGCAACGCCACCATCACCGACACCCGCGAAGCCCAGGCCCGCTACGACCTGGCCGAAGCCCAGGAAATCGCCGCCATCAACGACCTGCGCGTCAAGCGCATCGCCCTTGACCAGCTCGTCGGCCGCAACGACGTGCAACCCTCCCCGCTGCGCACGCCAGTCAACCTGGAGCTGCTGACGCCAGGCGCGATGGAAGACTGGGTCACCCAATCTGCCCAGGCGCCCAGCATCCAGAAGGCCAACATCGGGCTGGCTGCAGCCAAGCTCGAAATCGACAAGGCACGCGCCGGCAACCTGCCCACGGTGGACGCGGTGGGCAGCATCACGCGCTCCAACATCGACTCCTCCAACGCCAACTACAAGATCAGTGCGGGTGCCGGCACCACCTCTGTGCTGGGGGTGGAGCTGAACATGCCGCTGTACGCCGGCGGCGCCATCCAGAACCGCATCAAGGAAGTGCTGACCTTGCAAGACAAGGCCGAACGCGACCGGGACAACGCCCAGCGCACCGTGGCCCTGGGCACACGCCAGGCCTTCACGGCCGTGCAATCCGGCATCGCCCAGGTCAAGGCTTATGAAGCAGCTGAGAGCTCGGCCAAGCTGGCCCTGGAAGCGACGCAGCTGGGCTACCGCGTGGGCGTGCGCATCAACAAGGACGTGCTGGACGCCCAGACCCTGGTGGCCAACACCCAGAAGGACCTGTTCAAGGCCCGCTACGACGTGATCGTGGGCTCCGTCAAGCTCAAGCAGGCCGCCGGCACGCTGAAGCCGGAAGACCTGGACGAACTCAACCGCATGCTGGTGCAGCCCTGAACGGACGGGCCACCCGGCACCACACACCAGGCGCTCTCCGGAGCGCCTTTTTCATGGCCAGTGCATGCGTGTACGATGGCCTCAAACCGTTCGGCCCTGCATGTGGCCGATGAAGGGGGCGCAACACATGAGCGATGGCACTGCCTGGTGGGTGATCACCGGTGTGCTGGTGGCAGCCGAACTGCTCACCGGCACCTTCTTCCTGTTGATGCTGGCTTTTGGCGCGGTGGCCGGCGCCCTGGCCGCGCTGGCCGGCTGGCAAACTGAATCGCAGATGGCGCTGGCCGCTGTGGTGGGTGGCGCGGCCGTGCTGGGCTGGTACACCCGCAACCGGCGCCGTGCCCAGGCCAACGCCGGCAAGCCCCTGGGTTCCCTGCCCGACCCCGACCTGGCGCTGGACCTGGGCCAGACCGTCCACGTGACCCAGTGGTCACCCGATGGCAGCACACAGGTTCACTACCGCGGCAGCACCTGGACCGCCCGTCCGCGCAGCGAGGCGATCACGCCCCTGCTGCCCGGCCCCCACCGCATCGCTGCCATGCAAGGCAGCGTGCTCTTGCTCGACAAGGTGTGAACCCCATGGAAATTGCCTTCATCCTCCTCTTCGTGGTCGTGGTCTTCGTTGTCCAGTCGGTCAAGGTGGTGCCGCAGCAAAGTGCCTGGGTGCTGGAGCGCCTGGGCAAATACCACGGCACCCTGACCGCCGGCCTCAACGTGGTCATGCCTTTTGTCGACCGCATCGGCTACAAGCACTCGCTCAAGGAAGTGCCGCTGGACGTGCCCAGCCAGGTGTGCATCACCAAGGACAACACCCAGCTTCAGGTCGACGGCATCCTGTACTTCCAGGTGACGGACGCCATGCGCGCCAGCTACGGCTCGTCGAATTACATCGTGGCCATCACCCAGCTGGCCCAGACCACGCTGCGCTCGGTGGTCGGCAAGATGGAGCTGGACAAGACCTTTGAAGAGCGCGACCTGATCAATGCCGCCGTGGTCCATGCCCTGGACGAGGCAGCGCTGAACTGGGGCGTGAAGGTGCTGCGCTACGAAATCAAGGACCTGACACCGCCCGCCGAGATCCTGCGCAGCATGCAGGCGCAGATCACCGCAGAGCGGGAAAAGCGCGCCCTGATCGCCGCGTCCGAGGGGCGCCGGCAGGAGCAGATCAACATCGCCACCGGTGAGCGCGAGGCCTTCATTGCCCGCTCGGAGGGCGCGAAGGCGGCCGAGATCAACAAGGCCCAGGGCGAGGCCGCGGCCATCACGGCGGTGGCCGACGCCACCGCCGACGCCATCCGCAAGATCGCGGCGGCCATCCAGCAGCCGGGTGGGCAGGACGCCGTCAACCTGAAGGTGGCGGAGAAGGCTGTGGAGGCCTACGCCCAGCTGGCCCAGAAGAACAACACCATGATCGTGCCGGGCAACATGAGCGAGGTCTCTGCGCTGATCGGCACGGCGATGACGCTGCTGAAGACCGACCGCTCCAAAGCATGACTGCAAAGCTCGGGCTGCACCGCGCAAAAATGCCTCATGTGTGACGCCCTCGCGCCGATAGATAAATGTGCAAGCCGCACATATTTAGCCCGCAACAGGATTTGACATGAGCGTTTCAGCAATTGGAGGGGCATCCGTCACCCCCCGCACCCAAGCCCCTCAGCGCGCACCCGAAGCGGCGGAGGTCAAGAGCGCCGCCGGTGACCATGACGGTGACTCGGACGATGGCGGTGCCAAGGCTGCCCCTGCCCCGCAGCCCCACATCTCCCGCCCCACCGCAACCATGGGCAACCACGTGAACACGGTGGCCTGAGTCGGCAAGGGCCTCCCAGGCCCAAAAGAAAAAGACCTCTCCGCTGGATCTTGCGATCAGGCGGAGAGGCCCTTGTGTTTTGGTGCCGGCTATCGGATTCGAACTGATGACCTACCGCTTACAAGGCGGTTGCTCTACCAACTGAGCTAAGCCGGCAACGGACGCCATTTTAGCCTCACCGCGGGGGTGAAGCCGCACGGCTCACTTGATTCGGCGAAGCGCCGGTCGACCACCGTTGCTGCCTGGCGTCGTGGGGTCGGTGGGTTCAGGCTCGTCGTCACCTGTCGGCTTCACCGGCTTGATGGCCAACATCGGCTTGTCAGCCTTCTCGGGCTTCTCGCCTTTGCCATCGCCCTTGGCGGCCCCATCACCCTTGCCGCTGCGCGCCAGCTTCAGAGCGGCCGGGGCGCGCTCTTCAACCGCTTGCAGCAACTCGATGGCTTCACCATCAGAGTCATCGTCCGCCGTGGGCGAATCAACACCGTCGCCGCCCAGGCTGGTGGGCACCGGGAAAGCCATGCCCTGCCCGTTTTCGCGGGCATAGATGGCAATCACGTGGTCGACGGGCACGCAGATGTCGCGGGCCACGCCGCCAAAACGCGCCTTGAACTCGATGAACTCATTGCCCAGCTGCAAGGAACTGGAAGCCTCGAAGCTGACGTTGAGGACGATCTCGTTGTTCTTGACGTACTCGCGCGGCACCTGCACCGAATTGTCCACGTAGACCGCCAGATAAGGCGTGAAGCCATTGTCCGTGCACCAGTCGTGCAGGGCCCGGATCAGGTAAGGGCGCGTGGACGAGCCCTGTGCTTCTTGGTCAGTGGACATGGTGTGTCGGTGCGGGCGGCCTGTGAGCGCTGGGGGCGCTCATCACTTGCGCATGACCTTCTCGGAGGGCGTCAGCGCTTCGATGTAGGCGGGGCGAGAGAAGATGCGCTCAGCATACTTCAACAAGGGCAGCGCGTTCTTGGAGAGCTCGATGCCGTAGTAATCCAGGCGCCACAACAGCGGAGCGATGGCCACGTCCAGCATGGAGAAGTCGTCGCCGAGCATGTACTTGTTTTTCAGGAAGATGGGCGCCAGCTGTGTGAGGCGATCGCGGATCTGCGAACGGGCCTTTTCCAGCTGCTTGTCGTTGGCCTTGACGCCGCCACGACCTTCCAGGGTGTTCACGTGGGCGAACAGCTCCTTTTCGAAGTTCAGCAGGAACAGGCGAACGCGGGCGCGGGCGACCGGGTCACCAGGCATCAGTTGCGGGTGAGGGAAGCGCTCATCGATGTACTCATTGATGATGTGCGATTCGTACAGGATGAGGTCGCGCTCGACGAGGATGGGCACCTCGTTGTAGGGGTTCATCAGCGCGATGTCTTCAGGCTTGGCGAAGATGTCCACGTCGCGGATTTCGAAATCCATGCCCTTTTCAAACAGGACAAAACGGCAGCGGTGCGAGTAGGGGCAGGTCGTGCCGGAGTAAAGCACCATCATGGTGGTGGGCTCCTAAAAGGATCAAACGAGGCGCTTCGACAGGAGGCGCCACAAACAACTCAGCGCAGTGCCGTCAAAGGACGGGCACTGCGCCGCAACGATGCCCGCTGCGCCATGACGGCGCGGCGGGGCATCGGGGTCACTTCACGTCTTTCCAGAACGCGGCATTCATGCGCCAGGCCACGAAAGTGAAGAAGGCCAGGAA
>CANBQJ010000233.1 GCA_947371645.1 Burkholderiales bacterium
TCTTCATGATGGCCTGCTGCTCGGGCTCCGAGCCCCAGGCGAAGAACTTCATGTGCTTGAAATCGTCAGGCCGGAAGGCGGCCTCTTTCGAAAAGAAGCGCACCCAGCCGGCATCGCCCCAACCCAGCACGACGAAGCCACGGTCCAGAAAGCGCTTCTCCATCGCCGGGCGCATTTTCTCGCGCACGTAGTCCACCTCGTCCCAGTTGCGAAACAGAAGGGGCAGGTTCTGAAGGGCGGCAATGCTGGGCTCGATCTCTCTCAGGCCCACCACCGACATCAGCGCACCCTGCAACTGGCCAATGCGCATGCGCCGCGCCAATTCGGCCTCGCCACCCTGACTGCCGTCGGTGAACACGACGAACTTGGCGCTGCCGCCTTGCGCAGCTCGCCAGGCCTCACCCAGCTCCATCAACTGCTGGTGGTAAAGCGAGTTCTTGGGCACCACGGTGCCGATGCGCAGTTGAACGACCTGGGCCGCTGCCAGGCCCATCAGGCCCACGCTCAGCAACAGGGACAGGCACAGACGGCGGAGCAGCGGGTGCAGGGAGGCGGTTGATTTGATCATTGGGGAAGAGGTAGAAGGCGCTCAGAACCGGTCGTCGGCGCTGTCCAGCAGCCATTGGGCGCGTTCGCGCATCAGTTGATTGCCCAAGTCCGGGCGTGCCGCGCTGGCCTCCAGGGCTTGGTGCAACAGGTGCTCGAACGCCGTGCGGTCGCCCTCGGTCAGGGCCTCTGCCCGTGCGACATAGACGCCGGCATTGCGGCCGCCCCCGAACGACTCGGCCTGGTCGAAGAAATGCTCGGACGCGCGGCGACTGCCGCCAGGGCGGGACGCCTCGAAAGTGCCCATCAGGCTGGCCAACGCGCCATCGGCGTATCCGGGCTCTTTCTCCCAGGCCAGGTGAGCCAGGCGAACGGCCAGGGGCAGGTCAGCGACGACGTCCGGCTGATCCTTGGACAGCGAGATGAACCCGCCCCAGGACGCAGCAGCCCAGTAAGCCAGGCCAAGCTGGTCACCATCCAGGCGCTGCAGCGTCCCGTCAGCGAGGGCCTGGGCGAAGCCCGGTCGGCGCCGTTCCAGCGTCGCCATCGCATGCTGGTGGGCGCGCCAGTACAGGCGCGCTGCACGCTGGCGCATGCGCTGGGCTGCTTTGGCGTCCTGCGACGCCAGACGTTCGGCTTCGAAGGCCACGAAGGCAAACGCGTACTGCGTGAAGCCGCCTGCCACCGCCTCGCCAAGCGCGACATGGTCAGGCGTCTGACGCAAGACGGACTCGGAAAGCTTGAGGTAGAAGGCGCTGGCTTCGCGGGCCAGCATCAGGTCATCTTCCTGTGCCTGCCCTTGTGCGGCCAGTTCGTCTGCCATGCGGTTCAACACCAGATGGCTCGGCGAGCATGCGCTCAGCAGTGCCAGGAGGGAGAACAGGGTAAATGTGCGCCACACGGCAAGAATGACATCGCTGCGTCGGTAAAACGGCCCACTCTAGGCAAGCTCGATGAAGCGCCGGTGACAAGGCGCTTTGACGGGCTTGTGGACGGCAGCGAGGGTGCTGCCGAATGCCAACACCCCCGCAAACAGGTGAGCGCCGCGCGATGTCGGACCTCTTGTTGGCTTCTTGCCGGAGCGGTTCAAGAAAAGCACATGTGAATCAAAAGGCTATGGTGGTTTTGCATTTCCTTTTGCCGCACCAATCAAATCAAACACTGGGCCCAGCCCGCAAGGGTGGGCTTTGTTGTCTCTGGGGTTCATGTCGCCGCGCCCGGCTTGCTCAAACCGGCCGGCTCAAATCCTGCGGATTCAGCATCGCCCCCCCATCGCAGCGCAGCATCTCCAACGTGCCCAGCACCTCGGCGCGCAGTTGCTGCAGCCGTCCGATCTGATCGTCCAGCGCTGCCAGCTTGTCGCGCATGCGCTGGCGCAACTCATCCAGGCGCAAGCCACCCGTGGTCAAGGCGGGCATCACGTCCAGGATCTCCTGCAGCGAAAAACCCAGTGCCTGCGCCGACTTGATGAAATTCACCTGCGCGACCATGGTCGGGGCGTAGACGCGGTAGCCCGATTCCGTCCTGCCTGTGGGTGTCAGCAGCCCCTTTTCTTCGTAAAAGCGCAAGGCATCGACGGTCACACCGGTTTGTTTGGAGAGTTCGCCAATCTTCATGCTTGACTCTGGAGTTAACACCAGACTTTAGCATCCGGCCACTTTCACAAATGGGCCGTCACATGCTTCAGCACACCACCCCCGACGCGCAGCCGGTATTGCTGCTCACCGGCGCCACCGGCCAGATCGGCCGCCAGGTTTTGCGGGCCTGGCTGCACACCGGGCATCGGGTGGTCATCACCCTGCGCGACCCGGCACGCCAGTGGCCCACACTGCGCCAATGGCTGACACAGCAAGGCGCGCCCACCGAAGGTGTCGACTGCGTGGCCACAGATTTCGCTCTGCCCGATTTTGGCTGGGGTGCGCACACGCCCAGCCAGCTTCAGCACGTCAGCTGCGTCGTCCACCTGGCCGCCTTGTGGGGCTGGCAACTGCGCTGGCCTGACGCCAACGAGGTCAACGTGCAGGGCACCGTGCGCCTGCACGCCTGGGCCAAGCGGCAGGGCATCACGGGGCCCTTTGTTGGCGTGTGTGGCTTCCTGAGCCAGGTGCCAGGCCACCTGGACAGCATGGGCCTGCGGCATCCCCAGGTGGACTGGGCCGCAGCGGCCCGCAGATGGGGCGCCTACGAGGTTTCCAAGGTTCGGGCTTACCTGACCCTGCACCCATCTCGCCAGCAGCCTGGCGAGCTCCCGGTGACCTGGGTCCACCCGGCCACGGTCATCGGCGACGCCACGCTGCCCGAGGTGCCCGAACAATCTGCGGTGGTGGGCATCCTGCAGGCCATCAGCCGGGGCGTGCTGCGGCTGGTGCCGGGTTCGCCCGCGCACGCCGTGCCCTGGGTGACGGGGCAGTACGTGGCGCGCTATGTGGTGGCGCTGCTGTTGTCGCCCGACGACGCCATGCCCGAGCACCTGCTGATGGACCCGGCTTCGCCCTCCCTGCGCACGTCGGTCAACCTGCTCGCCGGCGCGATGGGCGGGCCGCGGGCGGTCGGGCACCTGCCCAAAGGGCTGATGAGCGCGCTGCTGAAGCTGCCGGGCGTGCCTGGTTTGATGGGCGCGTCGGCCGAGTCCCTGAACTTCATTGTCGACACGCCACCCGACCCTGCCGCCTCCGTGCGCTGGGGCTTGCGCCATGGCATTGCCCACCCGGATGTGGCGCAGGCACTGGCTTTGACGGCTCGACATTGGCGCCACGCGCGCCAGCTTGTTTGACGGGTGCCCAACGGATTGGCGCGGCCGTGGGGAGCGTGCAACAAAAAGCTCAGTAGACTGGGCTTCATGTCCACCCACTACAGCCCGCCGTCGGACATGGCCCGCATGCGCCAGCACTTTGGCGTGGCACTGGACGCCGTGTCCTACCCTTCCGAGACCTGGCCTTGTGACCAGGCGCCAGCTATTTTGAGGGACGTGGGCTCGGGTGTTGACCGGCAAGCCTTCCTGGGCCAGTTCGGGCTGCTGCCGTTCTGGGCCAAGGACCCGACCCTGGCCCGCCGCACCTTCAATGCCCGCGCCAAGACCGCCCCAGAGCGCTCCAGCTTCAAGGACGCGTGGCACAAGGGGCAGCGCTGCATCATCCCGGCGGAGTGGGTGGGCGAGCCCAGCTGGGAAACCGGCAAGGCGGTGCGCTGGAAGATCTCCCGCCAGGACGGCGCACCCATGGGCATCGCGGGCCTGTGGTCGCGCTGGTGGGCGCTCAATGGCGTGGAGGTGATGAGCTTCGCCATGCTCACAGTGGACGTGGGCGAGCACGCGCTGATGCAGCGCTTTCAGACGCCTGCGGGCGACAAGCAGATGGTGGCCGTCCTGGATGAGGCCGATTACGACCGCTGGCTGGGCTGTTCACCCGGCGAGATGATGGGCATGTTGAAGGCCTACCCGGCCGAGCAACTGGTGGCCGAGGCCGCACCCATGCCACCCCGTCCGCGCGCCTGAGGTGCCCCCAACATGTCTCCACTGACGTCCAATCTGCAGGCCCTCGGCCTGGAAATGCCCTCGATGGCCTACATCCTGGGCGCCATCGTCTTTGGCATGCTGGGTTTGTGGGCCTACTACCGAGGCAAGCACGCGGGCAAGCCCATGGTGCGTTGGCTGGGCGTGGCACTGATGCTCTACCCCTACGCGGTGGACGCCACCTGGCTTCTGTACGTACTGGGCATCGGGCTCACCGCAGCCATCGTGTGGGCCGACCGCCAGGATCAGCCGTAGTCGATCTCGAACCAGTCCGGGTGCTGCTTGCGCACCGTGGCCAGCAGGTGCATGGTTTGTGGCACCAGGCCATTGACCGCATACCAGGTTTCTTCACGCCGCGGCTGGATGCCGGCACGCAGCTTCTCGTGCAGCGCGTGCCAGCCGTTCCAGTCCACATCACGCAGGCGCTGGTGCAGCATGGGCGTCACGTTGCCCAGCGTGTGCGCCATGATCAGCAGCTGCGCCTCCACCGCCCGCAAGGTCCCCGCACTGGCAAAGAGCTCATGCTCGTCTTCCATGGGGGCAGTGAGGGTGCGCACCTGCTGGCCACAGCCCATCAGGATGTCGTACAGGGAGCGGTGGTACATCGTCACTCACCCCCTGAGCATCAAACCGGACGGTTCTCGTTGGGGTTGCGCACCGGGCCCATCAGCTCCAGACCTTCCGAGTAGGTGATGGTGTCGAAGGTGATGTCGAACTTGATGGCCGCGTCGGCGATGGCGTCCAGCTTGGCCGCCGTGTCCAGCTTCTTGAGGTCGTTGCGTTCCAGGTAAAGCAGGTCCAGCAGCTCGTTGTAGACCGTGGCCTCATCGATGGGCAGCACGTAGAACATGGCGCCTTTGTAAGGCACCTGGTACTTCTTGCTCAGGTCGATGTTGTTGCAAAACAGGAAGTACTTGCCACCGGCACTCAGCGAGTCGCCCAGCACTTCGGCCACGTCCTT
Source organism: Burkholderiales bacterium (assembly GCA_947371645.1). The sequence continues at coordinate 5,019 of CANBQJ010000233.1, forward strand.
GAGGTGCTCGAAGGACAGCAGGTAGCCGGCGAAGAAGGGCAGGGTCTTGTCGCCTTCTTGCGCCACGGAAAGCACCTGGTCACAGGTCAGCTCGGGCGGGCGGGCTTCGTCGGCCTTCTGCACGGAAAAGCGCAGCGCGAGTTCACCGCGAAAGCCCACGCGACCCGGCTTGTGGGTGCTGCCCTTGAACACGGGGTTTTGCAGGTGGCGCTTCTGGTTGAGCGGACCGAGGACGGTCTTGTCGATGGGGGTGAGTTCTGCGGTCGCGGTCATGGCGAGGGTCCTTCAGGGGTTGGGTGACACCGTTCTTCTGCAATCGGCATACCAGCCATGGGCCCGCCACGTTTCGCACATCAACCGGGCGAGCTTGTCGGGTGTTCGGATTGGGCTTGAATAGGGCCTGTGCCTCGGAAACACCGATGAACACGGGCGTCTGCCCACACACGCGCAAGCTGAGGCCTTCTGGAAAGGCCGGCACCCCGCGCAAGCGACACGACTTGGCTGTCGTGTGCCCTTCACGACGCGGCGGGTTGTTTTGTCGGCTTTCACACATGCAATTTGAGTGGGGTGTCAAACCCCCTGTTTTGCGAAAACCTCTTCGAAATCAAGCACTTGCTGCAATCTGAAATGGGTGGCACGGCGGTTGCGAAGGAAGGCTCTGCGCAGACCATGTCTGGCCAGAACGTGGCGATACAAGACCAACAACGGCACTCAAGGCACACCAGGGTCGCGGCCTCGCAACCTGCTTTCAATCCTTATCCTTTTTGGAGAACTGCAA